>JAHBNG010000043.1 GCA_019217005.1 Chloroflexi bacterium TSY | reverse complement strand
AAAAGTGTAAACCTAATTTTGAACCACCCCAATCATTTGAGCGTCTAATGGCGACTACGTAACAGAAAGGCATTAAAGTCATCGGCCATGCCCAACGGCACAGAGATGCAGGCAACGCTCAATCAAAAAATGGGTGAAGAAAAGAACAGACTGAAAGGAGACAACCTCATGACAGAACCAAAAACACTCGGACCACAACAGATTGCCGACCTCAAGCAGTCTCTAGCTGATGTCGATCTATCGATTCGGTTTAATGCTGCCCTCGATTTAGCCAAAGTAGGTGACACCGATAGTATTCCAGTATTAATTGAAGGATTCCAGGCCAATAGCTTCGCGACTCGCCTTTTCCATGCTGGGCAGGCATTAATCTCTTTGGGAGAGGCGGCCATCCCTGCACTCACTGATGCGCTGGCATCCGAGCATGAAACTGTTCGGGTGGATGCGGCCTATGTGCTCTGGAAAGTTGACCCAACACGAACGAGTGAGATTCTCTCTGTTGTAATAGACGTGCTACGAAACTGGAATCCAAATTTGAACCAAGAGCCGCTGATGCATACGGTTCTGATTGATGTTGCCGTGTTACTCGCTGAGATGGGCACCACGGCCCGCCCAGCCATTCCCGCCCTCGCAGACTTGCTGCGTAGGCCTGTCCACCAAGACGACCCACTGGCCTGGCAAGACGACCCACGCATCCTCTTCGCCATGTTGATGAATCAGA
Organism: Chloroflexi bacterium TSY; assembly: GCA_019217005.1. The sequence goes on along the minus strand of JAHBNG010000043.1, from coordinate 105,117 downwards.
TCACCGATTCGCCGAGCGAGGTTGTCCCTGTACTCATTGATGCCTTGGCCTCTAAAGAGGATTCTTTACGTTGGGCGGCAGCCCGTGCATTGGGGGAATTTAGAGAAGCAGCCTCAGCAGCCATACCCTCATTCATCTCTATCTTCGCTGATGAGCAGGAAAAAGAGGCGATACGAGTTGAAGCAGCCTATTCGTTGGCCATTGTGGGCGATCCAATTCAGGAAACGCTCTCGGCTTTCAAAAAGGCATTGACGAGTCAAGATTGGTGGGTACGGGCCTCCATTGCACGCATTCTCGGTGAAATGGGGTCACCAGAAGCGAAAAAACAGCAGACGAATGAAGGGCAATTCATTCTCAACCAGATCTTTTTGTCTTACCAAGATGTTCGGCGCATCGCACAACCAGAAGAGCATATTGTACCGCTCTTGACGAAGGCATTAACCGACGATGATTATAACGTACGCCGCAATGCTGTGTATGCGCTCTCGCTCATTGGAGAGCGCGCCACCGATGCCATCCCTCTGCTGATTGCCGCGATGCGAAGTCCTGATATTGGTCCTCTTGCCGCCGAAGCAATGGCCAAGATGGGCAGATCCGTTATTCCGGCATTGATGCAGACCTGGAATGACTCAGACGATCCATTGCTCAAACACGCGATCTATGCCCTACAATTGCTTAATGCGCCAGATGTCAAGGATGCAGCTAGTACAAAGAGGCATAAATGATTACGCAGATAGAGCCTTGCCCTTGTAGGTCCACTGGAAAGGTTTAGCCATAGTTTGGTTGTAGTAGTCAATGAAAGCGAAAACTTTGTTGCGTAAGTCATCAAGAGAAAGAAAAGAACCTTTGCGCAATAGTTTACGGACCAAAATGCTAATCCAGATTTCAATCTGATTCATCCAGGAAGCATGTTTAGGCGTATAGTAGAAGACAATGCGATGTTCTTGATGGGACAAGAATTCGGCACGAGTCTTCATGGATTCGAGGATGCCAGATTTGCCTTTTACACCAAGATCACAGGTGATGTCCGACTCAGCGGCCACGTAGCGAACAAGAGATTCGGAGCAATGGATGTTGAGATTATCAACCACGATATGCCAACGTTTGATGTGAGGGTGTGCCTCAACCATCTGGCGAATATGTGCAACATAATCGTGCTCGGTGCGGGGTGGGTTCAGCAGTGACCCAGAGAATGCCACCCAAGGCAACATTGAATGTCAGGATGAAGGCTAAGGTGCCATGACGGATATACTCATGCTCAATGAGACGGTCTTTGCCAGGGACAGTTGGACGATCGGGATATTTCCTTTCGAGGGCTTGAACCCCTGTCTTTTCATCGTTGGAAACAACGAGTTCACCCTTCTTCGCCAGTTCAGAAGCACGGGCATAGAGGTCATTGATGGTTTGGCTCTTCACCTCAAAGAGTTCATCCTTGGGCGTGTTTTGCCAGTAGCGACTCATATGGGGCCGAATTGATGCATCTTTTTTAAAAGCCTCGCCGCATGTCTGGGTGAGATACTTTCTACTATATTTCGCTTGACCAGTTCGTCGGCGATTTCTCGCCCTGTCCATTCGCTGATGGGACGCCCGCACTTCTCTGGCGATTCACAGGCCAAGGCTTCCAGTTGGCATCTTTGGTCTGCCGTGATTACGGACGGTGCCCCAGGACGTGGCAGGTCTTCCAACCTCTCTTGCGCTGTGAGTTCTTCCAGCGGTATCGCTTCTAGAGCTAGCCATCTCTTTTTCCAGTTGAAGACCGTTTTGCGAGACACGCCCACTTCTAGGCTAATTGTCCCAGAATCTTTACCCGCAGCTGCGTACAAAATTATCTGCGCTCGCTTGACCATCTGTTGGCCCGTTGTGTGCCCCTTGACTAACTGCTCTAGACCTTCTTTCGCTTTTGGGCTTAGTTCGATTTTTTCGGCTTCTGGACCTGGCATCTCTTTTTCTCCTTCTTTGGGATATTATCGATGCCTCCAGTTTACATAACTCCTGCAATTATCTATGTAATCATTTATGCCTTTCTGTACTAGTTTGATGTGTGAAAGAGGAATTGAGCCGCTCCAACCGACGCATCGTCATTTTTCGGTCAATTGCCCAGTTTCCTTTGAAACGGACAAAGAAATGGCGTTTGAAGCTCTTTACGAGGAGACTTTGGCACATGGGATGGGAAGCAAAGTCACGTACGCGCTTCCTTATCCCAAACATGAGTTTTTGCGCTATTTAGTTGATTATAAAGGACTCCTGATGCATGGCACAGACATACCCGATATAGATGTTTTACGTCCGCTGCGAGACTCGATTGATAGCAGTGCTCATGGAAATGTGAGCGGTGTATACGCAGATAAGGGCTACATGCGGCCGATCTACTTTGCCGTCGTGCATCGTGGACGCAGTTTTGGTCTTACCAATGGTGTCTTCGACCTCAACGAAGATGGTTTGATCAATGAGGATGAGAACGATCTGAGCCTGGATCTGCGCTACTACAAACTCGCGATCGGCCTGATGGGTCTACGTCGAAATCCCTGGCGTAACGGAACGGTTTACGCGCTGCCTCCCGACACGTTTGAGCTTTGGAATGAATGGACTAGCCGTACGCCAGTCAAACCTGTGCTTTCTCTAGACGTTACGCCTGATGATCTCCCGTTGAAAGACGATGTATGGGGAATTGACTACCGTATGATCTCTGAGGGCATTTGGGGCGACCCATTCAAAGATGAGTTTCCATTTCTTAAAGATGCTCGTACGGTTCCCTTTCATCTCGCTGGGCGACCGCCGTGGTTGCAGTGGGGCGAACTCTATTGAGTCAATTTTTTGGCAAACTGCTGTTGCCGCCACGCCATCAGACCTGGGATGGTCGTAAATTTCTTCCATCCACTCGCGCCTGACAGGTCTGCACTCAGTTCATGTTACATGCCCCTTTATTGGGACACCCTTTGTCGATCTTGTTTATGAAACGATTTGAGTCAACCAACTCCATGTACTGAACGAACTTTCGCGTCAACTTTGGCTCTCAAGAAACAGGTCTGCGACGAACCCGATGGTGACAGTCACTTTCGCACAAAGCGAGCCGGACATTCAGCCCGACCGCCCGTTCGAACGTGAAATGACTGTCACCTACTTGTTCAGACGCGTGAACTGCACTGACACAAGACCGACTTGACCAGTTTCTGGCCAACTCGGATCGGCCTGCCGGTTTCACTCACTCAGAATGACAAGTTCGATGCTTTTCTGTTGCAACAATCCATTCTCTCTACATGGAGCTAATCTCCCCCTAAAATTAAATGCGCCCATTGCCGATTGGTTGTTCTCTTCCATATTGACGAATGTATTCAGCTCTTTGTTCAATATTGACAGATACCAAAAACCAGATTACTATAAAGACAAAAATAGAACAAATGTTTTACTTTGTGTCTAAAATAAATTTAGCTCAACCATATCTCAGGGGGTAAACCCGCTTGGGTTTCGATACGGCTGCGCCACTCAACCGGTGCTAACCTTTTCTGCGTTTGTCAACCCCCTGAATTCCTAAAGAGCCATAAATCTAACAGTTCAGACAGACGAAAGGAACAAAGTATGGAACTTGGTGCATTTTCAATCAGCTTAGCGGTGAAGGATATCGAGGCGTCTAGGGTTTTTTATGAGAAGTTCGGCTTTGAGGTCTTTGGTGGGGATGCCTCGCAGAATTGGCTGATCCTGAAGAATGGTGATCACGTCATTGGTCTATTTCAAGGAATGTTTGAACAGAATATATTGACCTTTAACCCCGGCTGGGACAGCAACGCCAACAAGCTCGATTCATTTACAGATGTGCGTGAGCTTCAGCGTCAGCTAAAGGCACAGGGCGTGGAATTGCAGAACGAAGCAGACGAAAGCACAACCGGTCCTGCGAGTTTCGTAGCGGTGGATCCAGACGGTAATCCCATACTCGTTGATCAGCACGTCTGAGTGAAACCGCACTCATAGGTAGATAAAAATAGAAAATTGTAACCTTTAATATTCGTGCAATCAATCTATTTTCAGTAGAGCACAACGCGGAGTCGCCATGTATGGCGCAGCATTCTCTAATGCGCAGCGGCGGCGTAAGAGATTACACGCAGTAGGATTTCTCAGAGGTAGAGCGTTCAAATGGCGAAAAAAGACGCAGTAGAGAATCTCGGACCATTTGGCACGCTCGAGTCTGTTTTGACTGAGAAATGCAGGATTATGTCTACTGCGTGTAATAGAGAACGCCTTCTCTTCGTTACGGTCTACTGATTTTCGTATAGGAAAGTATAAAAATCAGCCACGAAACATGGCCAGATTCTGGCTGTGGATGCTACGCATCTGTAACCAAACACGAAGTGGTCGCTTCGACCTAGCTGACGGCTGATTAGCTGATAGCTTTTTTATTATCTATAGTCGCGCTCTGTCGAGCTGTCTTTCAAAGGTAATCTTGATCAGGCTCCCAGTTTGTAGCAGTCGCCCAAAGTAACGCCGCTTCATACATGATATCCATCATCGGATCTTTAATGTACAAATAGCCATCAATACTATCGGGGAATATCTCTGCCAGTCGCATTTTGATAAGTTGGTAGGCTGTACGGACATTTGCATGATGACGCAGGTAGTCACGAAAAAGCAATGCATATCGCTGATTCATCCGTCCATGCTCGCGGACATGGAGATGAATCCGTCTTTGCCCATCCGGTTCGCGGAAATATAACTTTCGCCATTCATCCTCACGCTTGCCTTCCGCACCACAAAAATTATCATACTGCACGTTATCTCGTTGGCGGAAGCCATGTTGAATCATCCTCGCTTGAAAGGCATTTGTCTGGTCAAGATTGGCCACGGTCAGTTGAATATCGATCACATCCTTCGCTGCTAGCTGAGAAACAGAGGTGGAGCCAATATGATCAATCCGCAACACTTCGTTACCGAGTATTGCGCGCAAATCTGTGGCAATCTTTTCGAACTCCGTGCGCCATTCCGTTCGATGTTCAGTGATAATAACAGGGCGACGTAAGTATGGCGAATCAATCAACAGGTCATCCGATTCGGCTAGTTTTTCAATCATCCATATATTGTAACGAATAACGGACAAACAAACAAGCTCTTATAAATTTGTTGTGGGGCAGAATTGCCAAAGATGCTCTTCATGTCGATTCCATATCCATCTCACTGAGCCGACGATTAAACAACAAGCTAACCGCTGTGAGAAAATAGCTGCCGACCACGATGATTAATGTGAGGTGCAACCCTAGCCATTCAAGCGCATATCCTGCCAATAGCACTCCCAACGGCATTGCCATCAGTGCGCCAGAACTTATGAGTCCCAGCACACGTCCGCGCATCGCCGGAGGAATACGCTCAAGAGCGACCGTGGACATAATTGGGTTGAGCGGCCCAGCTCCCAGACCAACGATGGATGCCATCACCAGCAATACCCAGAGTGGCGGCAGAAAAACAAGCGCCATGCGAGCAACAGCCACAACAATATAGCCCCAGACGAAGACCTTCTGGCGCGAAGTTTGATCGCCAACTGCACCATAGATGAGAGCACCAACGACTGCACCACCGCCCGACAGACCATAGATCAGTCCTAGACCAATGGCGGATCCATATAGCTCGCGCACCATGACCGGATAGACAACTGATGATAGTGCCGTATCTAGAAAGTTGGTGATGAGGACGATGACGACGACGGTGAGCATGAGCGTATCTCGGAGCAAATAGCGCAGACCATCCCGCAAATCTTCGAGATAGCTGGTCGGAGAATCGCCATCGGCAGCAGTTTGTGTAATCCTGATACCGGGCACAGCCAACCAGACCAGAAGCGCAGAGACAGCGAAAGAGAGCGCATTCAGATAGAGGACGTTTTGCGCACTGATGAAGGCAATGAGAAAACCTGCCACGGGTGCACCGAGTAGCCGGGAACTGCGCTCCACAATCTGGTTGAGTGAAGCGATGCGTTCGAGCGGCACCTCCGCTGCAGTTGCCAATTCGGGCAGCAACGCGTTTCGAGCCGTTGATCCCGGCGCATCCAGAAGCGCACCGAGAAAAACAAGCACTTGTAACATCCAAAAAGGGAGCATATTCACCGCAAAGAGTAGCGGGATGAGTAGGACCATGACGCCGCTGGAAATGTCAGCGATGATGCTTGCGGTCTTGAAGCCAGAGCGGTCGACGAGCGTCCCACCAAAGAATGTCGACAACACCATGGGCAATAGTGTAAAAAAGGCTGTAATGCCGGTCTGTGCTGCACTCCCTGTGGTTGCCAACACAAACCAGGGGATGGCCAGCAAAGCGAGGTTGTTGCCCGTCAAGGAAATGGCTTTTGCAAGGTAGAGGGCGTAGATCGCACGTTTGGCGCGAGGCTTAGACAGTTGGCTCTGTTCCGGCACCGTTGGTGAAGCTTGGATCATAGATGGTTGGGTCACAATTATTTTGGATTGTATCTTAGCTCGTTGCACTGGTATGAATCGCAAGCAATTCGTAGGTATCACGCCGCACGATCAGGTCCAGGGTTGCACCGTTTTTAACGCTCTCATAGGGAATATGCAGCGCGGCTAGACCGCCTGTTTCTATTTCCAAATGTGGCAAAGTGCGGATTCGTCGCTCTCGCCGCCAGAAATCGCGTCCGACCTGATGATAGAGGGCGAGCTTGTCAATGGTTGCGTAGGTGACGAAACGACAGCGGGGACAGTAGATGTGCAAACCGCGCTTCTTCCGGATGGACAACGGGACAAAGCAAGGAAGATTCTTGTGTAGCACCAACCAGTCGCCACAACAAGGGCACGCTAATCCACATGCCTGAATGGTCTGCATATAGAAGGTGTGCATCTCTTGGAAAAAACGGTTGAGTGCCGGACGGAAGGTCTTCAGAGTGCCATAGTGAGTAACATTGTTTTGCGCGTAGTAACTGTGCTTTTCTACATGACAATCAGGGCAACGTAAGGCAAACTCTTCGTCATCCAACCGACCCATCAGGCGCTTTCGCCCACACTCGGTACACCAAATACGGGTTTCTTTCCAGACATCGTCTGTCGGGATCAAACCGAAGGTTTCGGCTTCGGAGCGTAAATCAGTTGCCAAGAGCTTGCGCAGAGCGATTTTGCCCCGATGCAGACGCACAGCAACCACATTTTCACTCAACCCCAATTCGTCAGCGATCTCGGCGTAGGGTGATTCCGCAATATACTTGCCTATCAAGACTTCGCGTGTTGTAGCTGGTAGTAGCGCCAGAGCCCGATCAAGCAGCAACGCTAGTTCGTGTTGCTCTAATTCAACTTCCAGGTCAAAATCGTCCAGTGCCATGTCTAACGCGGCATCAGAGTGTTCATCGTTCTGCATTATGAATGATGAGCGCCCGTGTCCTTGCTGCCAGCGTGCACATACGTTTCGTGCAATCCCGTTGAGCCACCTATCCAATGCCTCTGGATTGCGCAGTTTCTCGATACTGCGCCACGCTTCCAGCAATACTTCTTGCACAACATCTTCCGCGTCGTCGGGGTCACCAAGCCGATACCGACACAACCCAAGCAACCGCGGTCGTTCAGTGGCAAGGATTTCCTGGAGATGAAATCGATCGATTCTGGTTATTGTCATGAAACTCTCACTTTGCGCGCGATATGAGTCTGTACGCAGCAGCAGTACAACAAATCATTGTTTTGGATGCAAAAATGTGGCTTATGGCGCTGTTAGGTATGATACACTAAATAGTCATTCATTTGCTGATAAAAATTACGCATTTTTCGGGGTGGTTCAAAATTAGGTTTACACTTTTGATATATAGACAAAAATCTATATGAGACCGTTTTCTCTCTGAGAACCGGCGAAATCAGAGAATATAAACGTTCTTTCTGTTTCTAAAAGTGTAAACCTATCTATCCAGCTAAAATGAACCACCCCCATTTTTTTACGGGAAATCTCTAATCCTTACTAAGTATAACGAGTGAGATCGATGCAGTGTTGGGAGAAGGGGTGTGTTTAGCCAAAATTGCTATCGAACCTTTTGGAGTTTTCTGTATCTACAATAGTAGAGGGATTCTTTTTTGGAATGAGGAACATCGATGGAAATCAAGCTTGCTCAAAGTGTTAGTCGTGCGAAGCAGGATGACCAGGATGCGATTGACCTTCTCGTGCAGCGCTATGAAACGCCAGCCAAACGAGTTGCGCAGAACATTTTAGGAGATTGAGAGGATGCCGAAGATGCAGTTCAGGATGCCTGGATACTTGCTCTGCAACGATTGCATTCGCTCCGCCAACCGTCGAGTTTTGGTGCATGGTTCTATCAGATCGTCGCAAACGTTGCGCGACGCAAACGTCAAAAGCGTCAGGCAACGCCAGCTAGTTTAGAATTACTTGAAAGTATCATCTTATTCGACTCCAGCACAGACCAAACGAGTCATCACGTTGATCTGCTACCGCTGGCGATGAATTCGCTTTCGGATAAAGATCATATTGTGACGACACTCCGCTATTTCAGTGGTGCATCCATCCTGCAAATTGCAAGCCTCCTCGACATCCCGCCGGGAACAGTCAAGAGTCGTCTCTATCATGCGCGGCAAATTATGCGAAAGGAGATTTTGAAGATGGCAAATCAAACTCAACAACGTTATGAACATATCCCAGAGGATTTTCGCAATGTGATTGTTGGAATGCGAGGAGAAATCGGATGGCAGAAGATATTTACAGGCGATTTTGCAGGATGGTCAGTGGGTGGGGAGTCAATTGCGCCAAACACGACGCCAGAATTTTGGGAAATCGTGGGCGAAGATGGTCTTGTGGGCGAAGAGTATGAAGATGGAGCACGTCTGACATATGGTGATCCATCATGGAAAGATATCGAGTTTTCGGTGGTCATGACACCGCTCAAAGGAGGAAATGCGCAGCTTGTATTTCGCGTGGATCAAGCTTCGAATCGCTTTTACACGTTTGATATGCTCATGGGTTGGCAGTCTGCTGGAGTGCATCGAGTTGAACAAGACGAAAGCGGCAATTTGAATACCACGAAGTTAAGCGTTGTCAATTACCCATTTGAGCATGGACATGATTATGCAGTCACAGTTGCGGCGCGTGACCACTCTATTACAACCTACATTGATGGCGCATTGGTCAACCAAGTGACCGATGACTCGTGGTTAACAGGGCAAGTTGGGCTGAACATATGGCAATCGAAAACGCTTTATCGCGATATCCGCATTCGAGTTTTGCATTAGAGTTGTTGCAAAATACTTTCTGCATACTAAATGTAGTGTTCGATGCGGAATAGAAATCCTATATTTAGTAGCTGGATCATGACTTTTTCTTATTCTGCAACAACTCTATTGATAGATTCTATTACTGTCGAAACGATAGGAATTTCAGAATGAAACAAACCAAGATCCATGCAGGACAAATTGAAGCAGACGTCACATCTGAAGGGGAATTTGGGTGGTGTGGACTGTCCCAATTCTCACATAAAGAGTCTGAAAGAGAGTGGCTCCTGTCTCCGGCTTTTACTCTGGAACACTATATTGGCATCCCCATGAATTCCGATGACTACATCGAGTACGAACCATGCTATAGTCCAAAGCATTTGGAGTGTATCTCTACGGACAGCTGTACGTTGCGCTATGAACCTGCGTCTTGTTCGCAGATCGATTGCGCAATTACCTATCGAGCTGCGGCGCCCCATTACGTGGATATTGATGTCTGCATGAAGACACATCGGCCGGAATGGCCGCTGAATCATGTTGCGTTATTCTTCGCTACCATCGTGAAAGCACCTATTTATGCTGGCATCACGCTTCTCGGCACGGGTATGGATGTGGAGGTTAAAGGAGGCAATCCCTGGATCCATTTTAACGGCTTGGCTACACAGGGAGGTCGAACCGTACATCCTATCGGCCTCGAGCATCCAGAGTTGCCTCGACCGACGTCTCCGCCAGAGGCCTACTATTATGACGACTCCTCCGTGCGATTTACGGAGCCTTTCTTCTATGCTACAGTCGATCAGATGGTCTTGGCGGTCATGTTTCGCCCCGAAAATAAAAACGACGTCCGCTTTGTTGTCAACCCGCTCGCACCAGCATTTGGTGGTCCAGCCTGGGATTTTTTCTGGTCGATTCAAGCACCTCAAGCAGGAAAAGAATATCGATTGTCAGCGCGAAGTCTCTTCAAACCCTTTGTTGGTGCTGATGATATCTTGTCGGAATATGAACAGTTCGTTCAGGGGCAGAAAGAATCCAGTGAAAGCAAATTGCATTGAGGAAGTCTTTCATTCTCTGACAATGCTAGGTAAATATTATTAGAGATGTACCGAAATAACGCTCGGACCAGGTGAACAGTCACTTATAGCGTCGCATGCGTTAGATCAATTCGTTTTTGAAATGACTGTCACCTCGCTTTCGCTGAATTGAGAACAACTATATTGACTTCATCCGTGTTTGACCTACTCACTTACAGGCTCAAGTCTAGAAGGTGTCTCTTCAACCGACTGGTGTGCATCAGGCTCCTCATCCATTTCGCGCAATGCTCTACTGAACAACAAGCCCGTCGTCGTCACCAGATAACAGAGACCAACGGCCAATAGCGCAATACGCAAATTGGTTGCCTCAATTAAAACACCTGCCAGCATGACGCCCATCGGCATGGCAACGACGGCTCCGGCTTTACCAACGCCCATAATCCGCCCACGCATGTTGTTGGGTACCCGTTTGAAGAGAATCGTTCCCATGATCGGGTTAATGGGTCCACCAACAATGCCCGCAAATGCCTGTAGGGCCAATACGATAGGAAGCCATGGATAGAAAATCAGGGCAAAGATCGTTAGATTGGAAATCATAAAGCCAAAAATAAAGAGCTTGCGTTTCGAATATCGTTCACCGATTGCCCCATAGAGCAATGTCCCAACAATCGCACCGATCCCTTCCGCGCTAAACATCAGACCCAATGCCAAGGCAAATCCATAAACATGTTGTGCAAAGACCGGATACACCACACCCGTGCGAGCCGCACTCAGTCCGTTTGTAATCATGACCGTCAGCAGAAGCATAAAGATCAGTGCATCACGAAGGATAAAGCGCATTCCCTCTTTGAGTTCTCCAAAGTAACCCAGTGGCTTCTCTTGATCTTGTTCCGGGGCTTGTGCATCCACTTTGGGCGCCAGCGTGACCGGGACAGCGACCCCAATGATCAGCGCGGAGACGGCGAACGAAACACTATCAAACCACAGAACATTCTCAGCACCAAACCAAGCGATCAACAGACCCGCTAGTGGCGCACCGATCATCCTGGTTGCGCGCTCGACAATTTGCAGCAGCGATGTGGCCCGTTCCAGAGACAGACCCGCGGCTTCGGCAAGTTCGGGAAGAAGTGCTTGACGAGCCGTCATACCCGGTGTATCCAGCAGCGCACCAAGAAAGACGAGCATCAACAGCAGCCAGAAGGGGAGCAGGTCGAACCCATAGAGGAGCGGTATGAAGGCTACGGTTGCCCCACTGGCAATATCAGCAATGACGGTGGTACGCTTATACCCCATCCGATCCACCAATGCACCGCCAAAAAAGCCAGCCAACACAACCGGCACAATTCCCGCCGCCGCCGTGAGTCCCGTCTGAACGGCACTGCCCGTCGTGATCAAGATAAACCACGGAATTGCCAACTGGGACAGTTGATTGCCGATCAGCGATATGGCGGTTGCTCCAAACACGCTGTAAATGGCCCACTTTTCTCTAACGCTGGTCGCCATTGGTTTCGTCATGAGGTGCTTTCCCTGATACAACGTATCTAAGAGGGTGTTTGAAAAGGTGGGATCAGTGCCGGTTGAGTAGCCGAAGGCGTATCGAAACCAAACGGGTCGACTCGCAAACGCTGGGTTCACTTCGATACAAACTCAGTACAAGCGATACCGCTTTGCGACTCAACCGGCGTTTGCTTGCTCTTTCTTCAGATTTATAACCACCCTCTAAATTTTGCTTAGCCCATGCTGCTTTTGAATGTTGGCACACGCTTCTTCATTAGAGGATCGGAGTAAGCTTGAAGGATCTTCCCCACTTTGACAAGTTGACCGCCAAATCTAAACAGTAGGCGCTGACACCATCCGTGGCCCAGAATATGCTCCTGGCGGGAATAGTCGAACAATTTTTTTGAGACCATCGTTCGACCCGCGCAGAATTCTCTTGTTTGGCGATAAATGTTGCTTGCAAAAGGTCCATTGTTGTTATCTCCCTTCTTTTGTCCTCATCATAAGTATTCAACTGGCTCTCGATACTAAAGTCTACGAATTTTAGACAAAGCAATGCCTATGTGTCGCCAGATAGATGACGACACAACGACAGTCTGATAAATTTATGTAAGTAATAATGTGGCTGACTAGCTCGACATGCTACTCACCATCGCTGCGATGAACAGCCAATGTGGTGTACGTATCTCGATGCACAATCGTGTCAAAGGTAGCTGAATCAGTTACGCTTTCAAAAGAGAGAACAATAGCGGGCACGCCGTTCAACTCTATCTCACCTTCAGGCAAAGTGCGGATGCGGGGATGTGCTTTGAAAAAATCCCGTCCGTCCGGTGAAGAAAGGGCCAGAAGGGGAAGCGACATCGATGCATGATTGTTACAACGCTCACATATAACGTGCATCCCGCGAAAGCGACGCATTGATGGGGGTAAGTAGTCTGGTAGATGATACTGAAGAGGCAACGGCAAAGAGCATAATACACAGGTTGCCTCACCCTCCGTTATGGCAGCTAAAAAGTCATCGAACCCGATGGCCGCATGGCGCTTAAAGGCTGGAAGGAAGCTCTTGATACGCCCCAAAGGTGACTCAAATCCGGTCCAATCGGTTCGTGAGAGACAAGCATTGGGTTCGACTGAGCACGCTGGACAGCGCACGCCAAATTCATTCGCCGTCAGGATGCCCACCAAGCGCCGTTGACCGCAGAGCGGACACCAGATCCGCGTTTCGGTCCAACCATCGGGGGGGGTGATGAGGCCAAAGGCTTCTGCGTCCGCACGCAATTCTGTGGTGAGGAGCTTGCGCAGGGCCACCTTGCCTCGATGCAGGCGCACCGTCACGGCGTTTTCGCTCAGTCCCAGTTGGTCGGCAATCTCGGCATGGCGAGACTCGGCAATGTACTTGCTCACCAATACCTGGCGCGTGGTCTCCGGTAGCAGGGCCAATGCCCGATCTAATAGAATCGCCATTTCCTGTCGCTCTAACTCAACCTCCAAGTCAAAGTCATCAGCGACTGTCTCTAACACTGAATCCGGACCAGTCTTAGTCGGCTCATCACTCGATATCACCGCAGAGTCGCGTCCGCGGCTTCGCTGCCAGCGGGCGCAGACATTGCGGACAATGCCGTTGAGCCACGCCTCCACTGCATCTGGATTGCGTAGCTTCTCAAAACTACGCCAGGCTTCCAGCATGGCTTCTTGCACAATATCTTCTGCGCTATGGGGGTCGCCGGTTAGATATGTGCAAAGCCCCAGCAAGCGAATTCGTTGAGTGGCGAGGATTTCTTGCACGTGTACCTGTTTGATTGTGGATATAGTTGTCATGATTGACGCGCTTTTCTTAGATCCTTTGGGGACGCCGTTACTCTATCACACCAGATAGTCGCACGTCTATGGAAAAATATTACGCATTTTTTTCAGTAGCAGCAAAAGTCGGGTACAAATTTTTCATGCAAACAGAGGGCTGCTCTAGGATTTCACCCCTTATGGTCATTTTTTGTACCCGACTTTTGCCGTAGCTGATTTTTTTACCAATTTTGATTCCGACAAAAAATCGTGTAAAGTTTTCTGCAACCGCGGACATTCATAAGTAGTACGAACTTTCGCTTGCACATGCTTTGAGAATTGAGAAACATACCGCGGCAAGCTGGCCCTGCGGAAGGCGTTGCTCGACGATTTCCGCGACGATGCAGTCGCTTATGGTCTTATAACAGTAAAGGAGGAGAAAATGGCAAAGAATCCTGACGGATCTAGAAGACAAACGTACTTCCAGCTCAGTTCGCAGATTGCACAACTGGATAATGAGCAACTCTCTTCTCTCTTTGACAACAGCGAGGCACTGACGAGTTGGGGCAGAAATCAGACTATAGAAATTGGAGACATCAAGATTTTTGTGAAGCGGATTCCGATGACAGATATTGAACAAAAAAATTTGTTCTCGACAAAGAATCTATACGACCTGCCAACCTACTACAATTACGGCATCGGTTCGGTTGGTTCTGGCGTCTTCCGCGAACTTGTTACCTATATCAAAACAACCAACTGGGTGTTGAGCGATGAGATCGACACCTTTCCTCTGCTTTACCACTATCGGGTAATCCCTTTTACAGGCAAGCGAGCGGAGATAGGTCAGAAAGAACATCGCGAATATGTAACCTACTGGGGTAGCAATGAGAATATCAGCCGCTACATGCTCGATCGGGCCAACGCCAACGCTGAGATACTGCTCTTTCTGGAATACATACCAGAGATGCTGCATCCGTGGCTGCTGGAACATCCAGAACAAGTCGACCGTGTTCTCGCTAACTTACGAACGATCAGCGATTTTTTACGACAGAAGGACATCATCCACTTCGACACCCATTTCTGGAATGTGCTGACAGACGGCGAGTGTTTGTATCTGACGGACTTTGGACTGGTGTTGGATAGAAGCTTTGCGCTGCGAGAAGACGAACAGACATTTTTCCAGGCGAACACCCATTACGCGTACGCACGATTTCTACGCGACATAATTTTCCATATCCACGAACTATACGACGCACTGCCCGCGCTCAATCAGCAGCAGTTAAAAGAGAGATATGGAATCCCTGCAGAGGGCGACCACTTTTACGAACTGCTCTTTGCCTTAGTCAACAACATTGAGGAGATACATGCCAGCGGCGCTATCGAGGTGAATGAAACCTATCTCGCTTGTATCGTCCGATACCGCAGCATCTCCAAGTTGATGTAGAACTTCTTTGAGGAGTTGAGTGACAATCCACAGAAGGACACGAAATTCCCAAACGTAGAGCTACAGCGGCTCCTCAAAAAGACGGGATTTCTTGTTGAGACTGACAATGGATAATGCGGGCATGCACATATGGGCAAAGTATACTGTGAAGAAGTGGTGATCTTCTTTAAAAATAGTATGAGTCATGCCAAGCGGTTTGAGAATGTATTCTTCAGCAAACGCTTGCATTGATTTTCCAGTGAGACCTTGATGATGATTGTCAAGAGGACGTAACCAGAATCGCTATAGATATATTGATCACCTGGGAGAGAAATTCAAATTCCTTTGACTAACTCAAGATAGGTTTAGAGCGTATTTTGAAAGTCATTCTGAGGAAGCTTTGCGGTCCCTGAGTCTTCCAAAGCGAGAATCCACTGCTCCAAGTAGAAAAAGAAGATTCTTCGCTCCGTTCCTCTGCCGTTGCTTCGCAACCACTTCGTGTTTGGTCACCAGTGCGTAGCACCCACAGAATGACACGCTTTGGCACTTTTAAAACACGCTCTTAAGCAGAGGCCGGGAGTGAGGATTCTCTTTCTGCAATAGGGATCGTCTTTTCGTCGCTACGGGTGGCAGATTGCTCATCTCGCCTCTTTTTGCCATCCGCTTCGAGGTAGAAAACAGATGGTATGAAGAAACCTATCGTGAACATGACGATCATGGTGATACCGGCCAACATAAACCAAAGTTGTACCCCAGCATTATCCACTATGGGGGCCGCCATGAGCAAACCAAGGGGAATCATCCCATTATTGGTACTCATCAATAGAGTGAAGACTCGTCCCTGTATTTCGTTGGGCACAGTGATTTGCAAAATCGCAAAGAGTGTACCAATGACCACGATGTTCATGATACTGCTAAAGGCTAGGGCAACGATCAAAAGCGGCAGAAGCGTGGCTGGCGTGAAGCCCACAACGAGAACGCCAATGCCCAACAGAATTGCACCCGTTAAAACTGTCACCATGCGATTCTTGAAACCGCTCCAGATGCCCAATAGCGCACCACCCAAAATGGTTCCTACGCCCCAACTTGCTTGCACCCAAGCCAGGTCTAGCGCGTCACCAGCAAACGTTTCTGTCACCATAATTGGCACCAGGATGAGGGCGGGAGAGAGAAAGATGTTAATCATGAGTCCCATACCAAATGCCAACGTCAGACCTCTCCAACCCCACACAAAGACCAGTCCATCCCATAAGTCGTTCAATATTGAAGGTCCCTTCTCTTCTTCGTGCCTGCTGAGATCATGTCGAACAGGGGAGGGAATATGAATAAACAGAAGCGGCAGGATGGCGACGATGGCCGTCCCCACGTCGATAGCAAGGATACTCTGCATTGGCAACCATTCGAGCAACAGCGCGGCCAAGGGCGGAACGACTAGATTAGACATGCCTTGAAGTCCCTGGTTCATGCCTGCGATACGTGTGAGGCGTTCTTCTGGCACAAGCAAAGGGGTCGATGCTTGCATCGCTGGCCAGTGGAAGGCACCACCCAACGAACGAATAAACATAATGAGATAGAGGATCCACACCGGGGTCCAATTAAGCAGAAAACAGAGTGCCAGGAGCAATGTAAAGGCAGCGACAGTGCTGTCTGCGATAAGCATAACCAAGCGGCGGTTCCAGCGGTCCACCAAAGCCCCTGCAACGGGTCCCAACAAGATTTGTGGCAACAGACCCATAATGCTGGCAACGGCCAATACCATGGCCGAGCCGGTGGTGGTGGTCAGATACCAGATCAGCGCAAATTGCACGAGTCCGCTGCCCAGTAACGAGAAAGCCTGCCCACCCCAAATGATGAAAAACGGGCGCATGGATTTTTGTTTTGTACTGTTTGTGATGACATATCTTGAGTCATGGTTATTTTGCCTCCAAGCGATGTGCATATATAGATGTTCAGATAATGTTTTTCCACGCAAAACAGTAGCTAGTCAGCATTTCAGCCGGTCAGCCAGAAAGCTGACTAGCTGACCGGCTGAAATGCCATCAACGACAGGAAAAACTTGTCTGGGTGAGTATCCATGTATGATGAACAATTCGAACTAAATCAACCTGGTTTCGGCCAACGCGCCGATAATCGATTCAACCATCCGATCCGGCGATTGCTCCCAATCGAGGACCAGATCGCTATCCGGCTTGATCTGCTCGAATTGGGCCAAGTACCCCTTCCGCATCCATGCGAGATAACCATCAATGAGTCCGGCCATTGACTGAAACCTGCCGAGCAGTGCATCTTTGTCCATCGTCTCTAGCTCTGGCCGGGCGATAGCTCGTGAAATCATGCGCGCCAATCCTACCTCAAGCGGGGTATCGATAAATACAAGAAAATCAACATACTGACCCGTTTCACGCTGGGCGCGTCCCAATGGACCTTCGAAAACGATGTGCCTGGCGGGAGAAATAATTGCACCTGTCGTGGGTGAAACGACAGCTTTTCCTGACCGCAATTCATTTAAGTGTTGTGCCAGCAATGGTGACTGAATCATGTTGAAGTCAGCCCCAGCTTCAAGCACGGCAGTCGGATCATCGGGGTACGTTTCAGGTGTCGTATAATCATCAAAATAGATGGCCACGGCATCGTCTAAGCGTTCAGCTAGTTCTTGTACAACAGTAGATTTCCCGCCAGCGGCAATTGCGCTAATGGCGATCACAAGAGGTTTGTAATTCATATGGAAGACGTCCGTTTTCAAAGCAATCGCCGCATAACTTTGCCACGATTTTGGGCGCGTTTAAGACAGCCTGTGACTAGGCGGGTTCTGGTGCCGCTATTTTTATAGTATCAGTAGATCCAAATTTGGCGTTTTTGACTATTTTCAGTCGGGAGAGAAGGGATTTTGGGGCCATTTTTTCAGATCTCAGTTGCCAAAAACAGCCAATTTCATATCTAGAAATCGCTTAAATTTTACGTAAATGCTAGGTATTGACTGGCAAATACGTATTTATGTCAACTAATTAGCCCAAATTCTCTCTCTAAACCTGAAATTTGGATCTACTGATACTCAGTAGATCCAAATTTGGCGTTTTTGGCGATTTTCAGTCGAGATTGCAGGGATTTTGGAGTCATTTATTCAGATTTCGGTTACAGAAAACAACCTATTTCATATCTGAAAATCGCCCAAATCTAACGCAAAAACTAGATATCGACCGGCAAATTTGTATTTATGTCAACTGTTTAGCCAGAATTCTCTCTCTAAACCTGAAATTTGGATCTACTGAGTATAGGAAAGTATAAAAATCAGCAGCGAGACCAGGCCCGATTCCAGCTGATGGCTGACGGCTGAAAGCTTTTTTAGTAGATGGTTTGGATAATCGCGGGGCGAATTATGAAGCGATCCTATTCCACATCGTTCTGATGACTTGCCAGTATGTTGTAGGTTTCTCGATGGAAAATTACATCGAACGTGCTAGAATCGGTCAGGCTAGCAAATGATTGGACAATAGCAGCCGCACCATTATACTCGATCTCACGTTCTGGCAGCATGTGAACACGGGGGTGTGCTTTAAGAAAATCCCGTCCTTCTGGAGAATAGATGGCCATGCCGGGCAGCGCCATTGAGCCTGTGTTGTTGCAATGATGGCAAGTGACGGACATACCGCGAAATCTGCGCATGGATGACGGTAAGTTTGCCGGCAGACGTAAATGAAGTTGTGTTGGTTTGGCGCAATGAGGGCAAATGTATTCACCCTTTTCCAAAGTCGTCGTCCATCTCTCATACGAATGGATTGCGTGACGTTTCAGCACGGGACGAAAACTTTTCAATAAGCCAAATGGCGACTCGGTACCTGCCCAATCCTCTCCTGTCAGATAAGCATTGGGCTCAATTGTACAATTTGGGCAGCGCAGAGCAAATATTGTTGCCGTCAGCTTGCCCTGCAAACGCCGCTGACCACAAAGCGAACACCAAAGACGCGTCTCGCTCCACTCATCTACAGACGTAACAAGACCAAATGCTTCAGCCTCAGTACGCAACTCGGTCGTCAGCAGCTTACGCAAGGCCACCTTCCCTCGCTTCAAGCGCATGGTCACTGCATGCTCCTTCAGCCCCAATTGGTTGGCAATTTCGGCGTGGCGAGATTCGGCAATGTACTTGCTGATCAACACATCCCGCGTCGTTTCGGGCAGTAGGGCCATGGCCCGATCCAGCAGATCCGCCATTTCCTGCCGATCTAGCTCAACTTCTAGGTCAAAATCATCGGCAACAGTATCCAATACGGCATCTGTATCAGCCCGGTCTTGCCCTTCAGGAAGCATCACCACTGATTCGCGCCCTTGGATTCGCTGCCAACGAGCGCAGACGTTGCGCACAATGCCGTTGAGCCACGCGTCCAGTGCCTCTGGATTGCGCAGCTTTTCCAGACTGCACCACGCTTCCAGCATCACTTCTTGTACAATATCTTCTGCGCTGCTGGGGTCGCTGGTTAAATAGGTACACAGCCCCAGTAGGCGGGGGCGTTGGGTCATCAAAAGCTCTTGGAAGTGCAACTGGTCAATCTGGGTGGTTGTTGTCATGATTGGCTCGCTTTGTTTGTGTCCCCATCGGGACGCTATATACTATATCACACCCAATAGTCGCTCGTCCATCGAAAAAAGTCACGCGTTTTTTTATGAATATTTTATTCTCCCATTCAATCTTTGGCGCGACAAACTCAACCGGACGCATGAAGTGAAGAATCCCTGGTGGCAAGAGGTATACTATCTCCTTGATTGCTCCTGGCAGCTTGGGCATCCAGCATCTGTTTGCCCAGCGCTTCGAAGTGGAGAACAGATGGCGTGATGAAATAGATGATGCCATTCATCAACATCACAATGCCACAGAGGATGTAGATGATTTGCACTCCCAACCGATCCGCCAGAGGGCCGGCGATCAGCAAGCCGATGGGTGTTGTTGCTTGAAGACTGCTACTGATCAAGGTGAGCACACGTCCTTGGA
Source organism: Chloroflexi bacterium TSY (assembly GCA_019217005.1). Next base: position 85,221 of record JAHBNG010000043.1, on the reverse strand, counting down.
TCGCATTGGGAACAGTGGCTTGCAGCGCGGCAAAGAAGGGGCCATTGATAATCGGGTTCGCAATCCCCATCAAACCCATTGTAACCATCAACAAGAGTAATGCGCTGTTCGGTGCGAAACCGACGATGAGAAAACCAATGCCCTGTAGAAAGAGGCCAAGGATAGACGTCAGCATACGATTTTTGAAGCCACCCCAGACACCCAATAGTAGACCACCCAGAACACCACCAAGACCCACGCTACCTTGAACCCAGGCCAGCTCCAAGGCACCGCCCCCAAACGTTTCTGTGACGAGAAGGGGGAAGAGTGCGTTGGCTGGCGCAAAAAATAGGTTCACCACCAAGACGAGACCGACAATGATGCGTAGACCTATCCAACCCCATACAAAGGCAAAGCCAGCTCTCAGATCATCCAGAACAGACGGTTTGTTCTCCTCTTGTTCGTCCTGAGTTGTTAGATCTTGTCTGGTGGGGTTGGGGATATGAATAAAGAGGAGCGGGATAATCGCGATGATAGCCGTCCCTACATCAATGGCAAGGATACCTTGCATGGGCAACCATCCGAGCAACAGGGCCGCCAATGCTGGAGGGACGATGTTCATCGCATTATAAAGCCCCTGATTGAGGGCTGCTACGCGGGTAAGATGTTTTTCGGGGATTAATAAAGGAGTAGAGGCTTGCATCGCGGGCCAATGGAAGGCGCTGCCCAATGAACGAATGAACATCACCAGATAGATCAGCCAGAGGGGTGTCCAGTTCAATAGAAAGCACAAGGCCAAGAGTAGAACGGTCGTCGCGATCACCGTGTCCGCGATGATCATCACGACGCGTCGGTCCCAGCGATCGACCAATGTTCCTGCAATTGGCCCCAATAAGATTTGTGGCAGCAGCCCTATCATGCTGGCAATCGCCAATACCGTCGCCGACCCTGTTGTGGTTGTGAGATACCAGATCAAGGCAAATTGAACAAGGTTGCTCCCCAGCAATGAAAAGGCTTGTCCGCCCCAGATGATGAAAAATGGTCGCATCGATTTGGGTTCTGTTCGGTTTGTTTGAGATGAGATGTTTTGTGTCATGGTGATTTTAACCATCTTTACCTTCAAATATTGGGGGATAACCCTCTGTTTGCATGCCATAGCGGGTTTGCAGGATCGTCCCTACCTGAACAAGCTGGCTACCAAAACTGGTAACTAGCTGTGACCATAGAGGGTAACTTCGGCGAAAATGACCAAAGCGTTGCGCTCTTTGATAGTATTCATTGCGATCCAAACTTTCTTGTTTTGCTATAAATATTGCCTGTTGGAGATCCATAGTTGCTTTCCTTGCTAAAATTCAAAAAATGACTCATCTGCCAGAAAAGTGAGTGGGTCTCAAATGGATGCTTCTGCGAACTCACGCTTTTCGGAGATGGGCGATTCAAAAATTTGGACAAAGCAGTAGCTATCGTTCGCCCAGTTTCGATGGCGATACGGTGGAAATGAATAAGTTTGACGTGAAGTATAATGTGGCTGGCTAGCGCAGGGTGCTACGATTCATCGCTTCGATAGCGAGCCAGCGTAGCATATGTATCCCTGTGGACAATCGTGTCGAACGTGGCGGAACCGGGCACGCTTTCACAGGGCAACACAATGGCTGGCACGCCTTGAAACTCTATCTCGCAGTCTGGCAACACGCGAAGACGAGGGTGTTTCTGGTGGAAATTCAGACCCTCTGGAGAGGACAAAGCAATGGCAGGGAGCGAAAATGAGCCTCCCCTGTAGCAACGCTGACATTCAACACGTAGTCCACGAAAGTCGTGCAACTGCGGTGAACTATTATCGGGCGAGAGCCAGTAGACTGGCGACGACAAATTGCAGTAGGGGCAGATATACTCACCCTTTGCGATTGCATTCGTATAAATGTCATGCCAGAGGGCGCCAAGTCGTTTCAAGACTGGGCGGAAGGTCTTGGCTTGTCCAAATGGTGACTCAACTCCAGACCAATTTACATTGACAACGTTTACGTTGGGTTCGGATGAACACGTAGCACAGCGCAGAGTAAATTCAGTTTCCGTCAGTTTGCCCATCAGGCGCCGTTGACCGCAGGACGAACACCAAATCCGCGTTTGGGTCCATTCATTTGTAGACGTTACCAAACCAAATGTTTCCGCCTCGGCACGCAATTCGGTGGTGAGCAGTTTGCGTAGGGCCACCTTGCCTCGTTGCAACCGCATCGTCACCGCGCTCTCGCTCAATCCCAAGCGGTTGGCAATTTCGGCATGGCGCGATTCGGCAATGTACTTGCTCACCAACACCTCACGCGTGGTCTCCGGTAGCAGCGCCATTGCTCGATCCAACAAAACCGCCAATTCCTGTCGATCCAGTTCAACCTCCAAATCGAAATCATCGGCAACTGTCTCTAATGTTGAATTGGAATCTGCGCCACCCTCTTCGTTATGCAGCATCACGGCAGATTCGCGTCCACGAGTTCGCTGCCAACGAGCACAGACATTGCGTACAATGCCGTTGAGCCAGGCTTCTACTGCATCTGGATTGCGCAACTGCCCGATACTGCGCCAGGCTTCTAGCATGACCTCTTGCACAATATCTTCTGCGCTATGGGAATCGCCCGTCAGATACGTACACAACCCAAGCAGTCGCAGCCGTTGGATCGTGAGAATCTCTTGGAGGTGTAGTTGATCGATCTGGGTGGTTGTTGTCATGATTGGTTCGCCTTGCTTCTGTTCCATTCGGGATACCATTTACTATATCACACCAGATAGTCGCTCGTCTATCGAAAAATCTAACGCATTTTTTTACGAATTTTGAGCAGTTTTCGAATTGCTCAAATGCGAAATCAAGAAAGAAAGTAGAAATAGGATGCGAATTCACGCACATGCGGTAGATGTCCACGTCGTGAAAACCACGGATTCAAGCACATTGACCGAATTAACGCCTATAAGGTTTTCTATGCTATGATTTCTCATATGCTTCTAATTCAGTGAAATGTTGATAGTAGATGGACATGAATGGAGAGAATCAAATGGCAGACCGGAAAAGATTATCTTTTGCCAAAATCGAATTTCATGATCTGCAAAACCTGGTCCAAATCGACGAGCTATTTGATGATTCTGTTTTCGATGATTGGTTTCAGTTTGATTATCGCCTGAATCAAGAAGAAGAGCAGTTTTTAATGACCCTAATTGAGGAAAATCGACGGTATGTCGATAGTTTTTCCGAAGAAGAATTAAAAGCGCAGATTATTATACCCTTGATCAACAAGGTCAATTTTTTTCACAAGGGGGTTCGGGGTTGGTATGAAAGACCTTTAAAGGGTGTCATTAATCATGTATTGCTTCAGGGGAATCCTGACTATATGGTCGCCAGCGGCATTGAAACGCCCCAACGACCATATTTTTTCATTCAAGAATACAAAAAAGAACTCGGCGATCGCCATCCCAAAAATCCTTTGCTAGCCGAAATGATGGTGGCCCTGGAATTGAGTCAGGATACCTTGATGCGAGGTGCATTTATTATCGGCAGAACGTGGAATTTCCTTATTTTGAAAAAATTGGATGTGAACCAGTATACTTACTTTCGGTCGCTAGATCTGAGTGTGTTGAATCTGAAAGATCTGAAAACAATTTATGTGAATCTGCATGCCATTAAAGCGATTGCTACAACTTCTGCGCTCTGATATACTACCCTTGCTTTATTCACTTTCATCTGTAACCACGGTACATGTTAATACCAAGTGGTATAGGAGGCGTATCATGACTGTAGATTTAAACATTCATCAAACCGCGGATACTTTGCCAGCAGACAGAAGCAACAGCATCCCGCCCCTCAACGCAGGCGATTATCTAACGCGTGCTGAATTTGAACGCCGCTATCATGCGCACCCCGAAATCAAAAAAGCTGAGTTAGTCGAAGGAATCGTTTATATGTCTTCTCCGGTTCGTGCAGATGTACATGGTGATCCCCATTTTGATGTAGTCACTTGGCTTGGCACGTACCGCATTATGACCTATGGCGTGCGTGGCAGCGACAACGCAACCCTCCCTCTCGGCGATAAAAATGAACCACAACCCGATGCATTACTGCGCTTGGAACCCTTTGTCGGTGGCAAAGCGTGGATCAATGAAGAAGGATATCTAGATGGCTCCCCGGAGCTAATTGTCGAAATCGCAGCCAGTAGTACGAGCTATGATATGAACCAAAAGAAGGAAACCTATATCAGATATGGTATCCAAGAATATCTGGTCTTTCAGATGTATGAGCAAATAGTCGCCTGGTTTACTTTAAGCAATGGGCTATATGAGGAACTTAGACCAGATCAAAATGGCATCATCCATAGCCTGGTCTTTCCTGGTTTATGGCTAAACGAAGCGGCTTTTTGGGATAATGACATGGCAAGTGTTATGGCTACGTTGCAGGAAGGGTTGGCTTCGCCGGAGCATGGTGCGTTTGTTGCACAATTGAAGCAGAAGCTTTAATATCTGGTTGTATTGATCGGTATTGGTATTTACTACTGCAACTTAACCAATATCATGAGCACTAGGGTACCTTCTGCCATTCAATGGTTCGCCAATCATTCGTTGAAACGTGGTCGAAATTATGAATGACTGGCGGGACACGTAATCCTGAGCTGGTTTCATAAAACACACATCGTTCATCAAAATTAACCTCTCTTGCCGCGAAGCTAGCCGCTTGGTCTAATAGAGCAAGGTCATCGGCGGTTAACTCACTGTCCTCCTTGCAAGCCAATCCCCAACTATCACCCGAAACGCTCTCAAACCCATTGAGGGCGGCAAAATCACGAACAAGATTGATCCGGGCGATTCCTGCCCCGCGAATCTGCTCATCAAAACCAAATAGCTGCGCTTTGCTTTCGTCATTTTGACAGATCTGCCAAGCACGCGCGCCGCTAATAAATTGTTCAGGCGGAACATCATGCATTTGTAAATCAGGGTCTTCCATCAACCACCGATTCTCTTGAACATGCCAATATTCGCACACCCAATGGTCCATATAAAAGGTATCTTCAAGATAAGTCACAAAACCACACCGAGCCCGCGCCGGAATCCCACGGTGACGCAAGATCGAACAGAGCAACAATGAAAAGTGACGGCAATCAATGATCACTCGCTGGGCAATTGGACGTGCAACATTGAGCGGTTGGGGATCGAGAGCCAAGCCACATTCAAGAAGAGAGTGTATTTTGCGAATGAACACCTCATCCCCACGCCCCTCAAGGAGATGCGGGCGATTTTTCCGAATCTTCCAGATATGGATCAGCACCCCGTTGATGGCTTTGTGTAAAGCTGCCAGCTCAGTTGGTAGTGCGTCAAACAGCGCCGCATATTGACCAGGATCTGTGAATTGATCCTGTTTTGTGTAGTAGTCTAGAACTTGGTTTTTCATTGAAATTCCGGGGTGGTTCATTTTAGGCGGACAATTAGGTTTACATTTTTGCAAAGAGAAAAGATGTTTATATTTTCTACTTTGAGCCATGCTCAGGCAGAAAATGACCTCATATAGATTTTTATCTATGTATCAAAAGTGTAAACCTAATTCTGAACCACCCCGAAATTCCTCTGAAATATGTTAATGATTGGTCAAGACAAGTGTACTGTAGCAGACAAGTGATTCCATTGATAGGCCCAATATATGCTATAATGATGGGTACACTTAGTACAGCGTAAACTAAGTTTTCTGGTATTCTGGCCCCTCCCTAACCCTCCCCAGATTGGGTTTGAGGGCGGACAGGTACTATACGAAACGGGTATTTGGGCCAATTTTGGCTAATTTGGCAATTAGAACCGCATTTACACCGTAAACACTCACGATGAAATGCCTAGATGTGCAAGTTTCGTCCGATAAGTCAGGTGATTTGCCAGAACGAAGCCTCGCATTGCCGCCAGAATCGCCTGATTTGCCACTTCGCATAGAAAGTGTCCTCCCCTGAACCAGATTGGGGAGGGAACTGTCACATCGCTGACGAGATTTCTGCTCCTCCCCCCCAAGCTGGGGGCGGCTGGGAGCTTGCAGGGGTAGGTTTTTCAGCAACAGACTCAAAAAGGGTCGAAATTGGGCCTGAATCGGGTGTTTTGGACCCTAAAATGGCCGGTTTTGACCCCGAAATTGGGTCTACCGGAAAAAACCTACCCCTCAAAGGAGGCTGGGAGGGGGCTAACGAATACTCAATTACTTAGTTGACAGTGTACTTAGAAGATCGCAAAAACAAACAGTGAAAAAACAAAGTTCAAAAACGGTCCTAACGACTTTAACCTTAGATCACACAAGTAGAAAGCCGCTCTATGCTCAACTATACAGTGGCTTACGTCGCATGATCTTGTCCAAACAATTTTTGCCCGGCATGCGCCTCCCATCGATCCGAGTCTTAGTCAAGGAGTTGAGCATCTCGCGCAATACGGTTTTGAATGCGTTTGAGCAGTTGATTGCTGAAGGCTACTTGGAGGCTCGACATGGCTCAGGGACCTATGTCGCGCAGATATTGCCCGATGAAGTCTCGCTTGTTCGAACACAACAAGCTGCTCCATCATCGCGGAAGAGAACGAGGCCCTTACTTTCACAGCGTGGTGCTCAATTGGCTGCCGTTCCACAAATGCCAATGCCGGTTGTCACTTCGCCTGAAGAAAAGCCACGTGCATTTTTGGCAACGATGCCTGATGTGGATCTCTTTCCCCACGCTATCTGGGAACGCCTTCTGGCAAAGTGTTGGCGTCGCGCTTCTCATTCTATTTTGCTTTCATACGAAAATAGAGCTGGTTATCTGCCTCTACGCGAGGCAATTGCAGCGTATCTGGGCACAGCGCGAGGGGTTCAATGTACGGCTGAACAGGTCATCATCATTGCTGGTTCACAGCAAGGGATCGATTTAACGGCACGCATCCTGCTTGATCCAGGAGACGGTGTTTGGTTAGAAGATCCTGGTTACCTGGGTGCGTATGGGGCATTTACAGGAGCAGGAGCACAGATTTGCTCTCTGCCGGTTGACAGTGAGGGCTTGGATGTTGAAATGGGGATCACACGATATCCTCAAGCGAGACTCGCCTTTGTCACACCATCACATCAATTTCCCTTAGGCGTAACCATGTCACTGAAAAGACGATTGACGCTTTTGGAGTGGGCAAGTGAGGCTGATGCGTGGATTCTTGAAGACGACTATGACAGCGAATATCGCTATACAGGGCGTCCATTGGCAGCGCTACAGGGGCTCGATCAGACCGATCGGGTGCTCTATCTTGGTACGTTCAGCAAAATCTTATTTCCTGGGCTGCGGCTGGGATATTTGGTTGTACCGCAAGATTTGGTTGACCCAATTATTGCCAGCCTCTTCTTTGCAACACAACAACCGCCAGCATTAGAGCAAATGGTACTGGCAGATTTTATGGCTGATGGACACTTTGCTCGTCACATTCGGCGGTCGCGCACCTGTTATGCAGAGCGACAAGCAATCCTGGTCGAAGCTGCTCAACGTAAATTAGCAGGTTTGCTGGACATTGAAGGAGCCGCTGCTGGTATGCATTTGTTGGGGTGGCTCCCCGACAACATTTTGGATAAAGAAGCTGGGGCTCACCTTGCCAAACATCAGATAGATACAATTCCTCTATCGACCTACAGTTTCGACTCTGGTCAGGAGGGTGCGTTGCTATTGGGTTACACCGCCTTAGACGAGCAACAGATTAGAGAGGGTGTCAAAAAATTGGCGCAAGCACTTCTCTCTTTCCCAACCCAAAATTTATCCAAAAACTTCTGTGGTAAATGATCCTCAATGCAACCAGTGGAATTCCAAAAACCCTCATTGAGAATTCAGCAATCCAACAATTCACAATTCGTACTTCGGGGTGGTTCATTTTAGCTGGATAGATAGGTTTACACTTTTAGAAACAGAAAGAACGTTTATATTCTCTGATTTCGCCGGTTCTCAGAGAGAAAACGGTCTCATATAGATTTTTGTCTATATATCAAAAGTGTAAACCTAATTTTGAACCACCCCCGTACTTCAATCTTATACATTCAACGTACCCCTAATGACTGTCTCGCTGCATAAACATCCAGCGTTGCCCCTCAAGATCTTCAGCTCTGTAGCGCCGCCCAGGAAAACCGTCCTCTAATTCGGAGAGGATCGTTGCGCCCGCTTCTTTGGCCTGTGCAAAGTGTGCATCTACATCGTCCACATAGACCATCACACCGTTGATTATCCAAGGTGTTTCGGACCAGATACGGGCGGGTTCATAACGTTCACGAACTTGCCTAGGGCTTTGGTAGTCGGGCGTAGGCGTAGCTAACATAATGTGTCCACTGCCAGTGGTCATTTCGCCGTGAGCCAGTGTGCCATCATCGTTTAACCAGCGCTCCTTCTCGTCAAAACCGAATGCTTTCGTGAGCCAGTCCATCGCTGCAAGGCCATCTTCATAAGCCAACATGGGAATGGTGTCAGACATATCACGGTTCTCTCCAGTTTCGGTTTCACCATAAGCAGGAGGGGCATCAGGTCGAACCTCCCAGCGCGCAAAATACCAATCATTTCCCGATGGATCCTTGATGCCCGCACCGCGCGGTTCGCCAAACATGGGGCCTGGCTCAGCAAGAGATGTGGCACCCGCAGCCAATGCTGCATGATAAATCGAGTCTACATTTTCCAAATAGAGAAAGAGCTTAGTTGGCATAGGATCCAGCACACTTTCGTCCCCACTACCGCCAACCATCACCATTGAATCACCTATGCGTAGTTCCACATGCGTCCCGCCGCCGCTGCCTGAGGCCCGAAATGTTTCGATTGCTCCAAACGCTGCTTTGAGAAATTCGATCATTGGCTCCAGTTCACGCGCAATGAGATATGGAGTAACAGTGTGAAAGCCGGGGCGGGTTGGTTTACCTAGCATAATTTATATACCTCCTAGCCTGTCGAAGCCAGAACCAAAGTGTAGATAATAACAAGATGACAGGATGAGCCAAACAGACACCTCATCTTGTCATCCCTTCATCTTGTCACGCTAACCAACTTCTTGCCCAATGTACAAGAAGTGTTTTGGTTAGATACTAATGGCAACTGATCATAGCAGAAGGCAGTCTCATCCGTATTGTAAAAAACGGAAATTACTTTCTAAAGTGAAGTCAGTTTGAAAACGCTCGTTCTGAATCTTCCCGGAAGGGGTCACAAATCGACCCGTTTACCTACAATATCTGACCCGTTCCGGGAAGATGGGTCGGCAAAACTATCGTTCTCTATCGGATTTCACTGTACCAACAGACACCGCAGCTCATCGACAGTCCACAATAACGTGATTCATGTGCCGTATGGCGTTGGCAAGATAGACAGTTGGGGTGACACTAGACAACTGTTGAAACTCATGAATCAAGTGTGCTTGATCGACATATCCATATCGATAGGCCACATCCGCCCAGTTCACCTCTTCGTTTCCATAAATCTGACTCAACACTTGCTGAAAGCGCTGAACACGGTGAAAACGTTTAGGAGAAAGACCAACCTGTGCATCAAAGATCTGATGAAAACGTCGCATCCCCAAGCCAACCTGTTCGGCCACAGCAGCAACCGGTCGTGGCCGAGTTATCGTGGAAAATGCATCAACAGCAAATGCAATCGCAGGGTGGATGATATGGGGTCTCTGTAGGCGGGTGAGTAGAACAGATTCTAGAATGCGAAATTTTGCGTGTGCCGTTGGCGCCTCAAGTAGTTGATCACGCACAGAGAAAACTTGTGATCCCCATAACGTATCTAGCGATACCACCTCGTTATGGAGTTCGTTGGCAGGTAAGTCTAGAAACGGAAAAGCACCAGCCGGCTTGAAGCAGATGCCAATATGCGAAACCATCTTCTCGGTCTGGAGAAGAAAGGGTTGCGAATGAGCGCCACAAAACGTTGCCTCACGCAGCGCAAAGTTGATGACAAGTGTAGCTGCACCATGAGGGATCGCATATTCTTGTTGATGGCTTGAATAGTAATCATCATAGAACCACATCAATTCGATGAAGTTTGAGAGGGGTGGTCCGGGTCGGTAAGAATATGAACGCATCGAATCCTGTTTTCTTGATCGGGCAAAACGATTGATTGCCGCAATTGTATGCACGTAATGTCAATATTATAACATGATAGAGTCTCGATTTAAACGATTTTGACACGTCGAAATTCGGCGGGAAAAGCCCAAGCCGTTCCGACAAAGTCCGATCGCCATCTTGGGAATTGATTTCTCGGAACGGGCAGGTTCAGAACAAGGGATGAGTTAGGTTTACAAAATTGAAATGGGCACGTTAAAAAGAGAATAGGTTAAAGAGCCAGTTGCTGTTGAGGCTGAAGAATGGCATCAAGGGCGTCAGCCAAAGAAGGGACATAGGAATCGGTAGCCAGTTCTAAGGGTGAGTGACCGGAGCGTTTGCCACGTGAGAAGGTGCGATGATTCCAAAAGAGCTGTAAAAGAGCGGCCAACCAATCGGGCAAAGAGCGATGGATTGCAAGAAAGGGCCTGAGCCAAGCATGAAAGGATTCAGCTAGAGAAGAAGCCCGATGGAAGCGATCCAGTGCATGCCAGAAGGCAAGAGCCATAGGCTGCAATGAGGGAGGGAAAAGCTGTTCAATGGGAAGTTGATGGTCATGGCGATAAGTCCAGAGGTGTGTGATGAAGGCTTCGTACTCAGGTGAGAGGTTCTGGCGGAGGGGAGCCAGGGATAGTTCCAGGCGACGGAGGGGAGCCAGCAATGTAGGTAGATTCTGCTGCAGTTGGGTGGCAGCCAGAATGGTTTGTTGCGCGGCATCTGTGTTGACAAGCTGCCCGGTCGGTGAAATCGGCTCCAGTGCCTGACGGACCGTTCGGAGAAGCCATGTCCAGTTCTCGTGCAAGTCAACTGCTGTCAGCACCGTTTGGTCGGCAACCTCGAGAGTCACTGTGCATTTGCGTGGTCGCCCAGGGCGACGTGCAGGAGCAGTCTGCTCGTCCAACTCTTGCCAAGCTACGTCACGGTCGGTCATGGCCTGGTCCATTTCTCTCTCCAGACGTTGGGTGATTTTGGTGCCATTCTGCATTTGGTGAAAGAGGTCATAGGAGTGTGGCGCATTCATCCCCGCTGCCTTGGCTCCTGCCTGAATGCCCAAAGCCCCATCGGTCACCAAGTCATCAAAGGTGATGCCTCGCTCGAGCAATTCGAGAAACTTCAACCCCCATGTTGTTTCATCTCGGGCATCGGCTGCTGAGATATTCAACAGCGCAAACGATGCTCCGTCCACCACCGTCAGGCACGGTTGGTCGCCACAGAAAATTTCATCCGCTTCCCCCAACACCGGCAGCGTCGGCACCATGCTCTCATTGTACGCCGATGCCAGTTCTCCAACTTCCGCCAGCGTCCCTTGGATGAATCCCACCGACCGCTCCACACCTAGCAGCAACCCCAACCCCCTTTGGATATCTCGTACGCTTCCTCGCAGCATCGGCAACACCGTTATGGTTCGTCGGATGAACGTCTCATCCACTTCGATCACATGGCTTTTCGGCTGCGGTCCTGGACTCACTGGCGACAAGATCGCTTTCAGCGCCGCTTCACCGCTCTCTCTCAACTTATAGAGCCACGTTCGAGACACATTGTACGCCGTTGACAGTTCGCTCACTCTCCCCCACTCTCGATTCGGGTTGAGCATTTCCAACGCAAGATCGATTCGGGTTGACAATGATAGGGGGTCTGTTCGATACTCTGACATTTAGAGGCTCCTTTTTGGCTATTTTGGTCTGAACACCCTTATTTTGCCTGAACAGGAGCCTCTTTCTCTAACCTATTCTCTTGTTAACGTACTCTCTTCTTTGTCAACCTATTTCTGAACCAGCCCCTCGGAACGGCCTAAAAGTGATGGATCTGTAGTAGCTGCAACTGGAACTCGGCCTGCGTGCCAGCCGAGAACAGCAATCTTCGCGCGTCTTGATTCATGCTCAAGCCAAAAGGAACCTCGCCAACGACCTGGGTGAGCAATTGCTTTTCACGACCATCAGTTGGAATTGCCCAAAGTTGACTAATCGATTGTTCGTTCTCGGTCAAAGATTGAGCACAATAAATGATGGAGGCATCTGGCGACCAAGCTAAGCTTATCAGCGGTTGTCCATATCCTGTCAAGACTGGTTGATGCCACTCTGCAATGGTACGAACTTTTGCAGTCGCCCGAGCAAAGATCTGGATCTGCACCTCACTTGTACTTGGATTCCAAGTAACCCATGCAATCTTGCTTGCATCAGGTGCACCCTCAAGGTGTGCAATTCCTACCTGCTCTGCTGCGAACAAGATCTTGGTTGTATCAGTTCAGTAGCAGCAAAAGTCGGGTACAAATTTTTCATGCAAACAGAGGGCTGCTCTAGGATTTCACCCCTTATGGTCATTTTTTGTACCCGACTTTTGCCGTAGCTGTATCAGTTGTCAAATCATGCAAGACGACAGAGCGAGATGGCCACGGATTCTTCCACTTTGTATAGGCCACAAGTCCTACGCCGACCCAAGTTGGCCATTCCAAGCAATTCATGGGACAAAGCCCTGTCGTCTGTTGGATGGGACTTATCGTAGAGCGTTGCCAATCCAGTGAATAAATACCGGCTGAATCTTGTTCGCCACCATGCGTGGTCCGTCCCTGAAAAATAACCGCAGATTCCTCCGGAGCCAGTCGTGGCTCAAAACTATGGCCGCCAAAACGCATCATTCCAGGCAAGTTTGTGATGACTTCCTCCTGTCCATTTTGCCATCGGACCAGTTGTAATCGGCTGGCACCCCACCCGCTTCCTTTGGCATACAAGATGGACTGACCATTAGGAAACCATTCAGCACGCGACTCCCACGCAAGATTTTCAGAAATTTTTGAGATTGGCTTGTTGAGCCCCACGCCAGATTCGTCAATCTCGACAAGATACAGATTGGTCTGCCAATCGACGGCGGAATACAGATAATCGCCATGCCAATTATTCGATTGACGCTGCCAGACCATGCCCAATGGTCGCTTGACACAATCTGTCGGTGCAAAGCAACCGTCATTTGTTTGGGTATACCTCACTGCTTCCCACCGTCCTTCGTGATCACGCGCAATCATGAGGCCAAGCGGATTTGCATCCCAGCCCAATAGCGCCTCATTGTGTGCGCCAGCGGTAACCACCGTTGCCTCTGTCTCGTTTTCAGAGTGAACCGCAACATGCCATTGCCGAGCTGCTCCCATTGGACCGTCATAAGCAATTTGATCGCCATGTGGACTAAAAGCTGCACTCATCTCAAGAGCTGCATCGCCAAAAGGCAAGGCAACTCGCCGCACTTCACTGCCGGAGGTGACATCAATGGTGGCCATTTCGCTGCCGCTGGCTTTGATGTATCCGATCAAGATGCGGCTACTATCAGCAGACCAATCGAGAAACTTAAAGCGCACGCCTTCTTTACGTTGAGCGAGTGGACGGACTTCTTCGCCATCGAGTGTTGTCAAGGCCAACGCCCCTTCGCGATTTCGCCCAATCAGCCACTGCCCAGAGGGATCGATCTTGGCGCCAGAAAGGGTATCGGGAAGCAGTTGCTTTTTTCCACTTCGCCGATCGAATAGAAATGGACGATCGCCGTCATAAATGTCGGTGTAGCTGATCAGATTTCCATTTTGAGTTAACGCAGCACTGTCCCCATGTGGAGCAAATTGTATATATGTAGCTGACAGAGTTTTCAATGTTTGTTGGTTTATGTAAGACAATGGTTATCCTCCTGAGTCTTGCGTATATTCCAGTAGACGACGTATCCAAAGTTGGACAAAGTATTGCATTGCCTCTTTGAAAAGATTTTCCACAGTTGAGACCTATCCAACGTCCCTGTGACGGTGGTTCTCGCATCGAGTCATTGTTCTCCAACGTGTAGATGCCCCGATAAATCTGCTCATCTTCGTCCATGAGTTGCGAAGCACAGCGAAGAGCCCATCCTGAAATAGGGCTTTTCCAAGAAAATGAATCCCCAATTCGACTGGAAAAGCCTTAGCCGTTCCGAGAAAGTCCGATCGCCATTCTGGGAATTGATTTCTCGGAACGGCCTAGAACCTAAATTAAAACTGACTATTCAATTATGGTGGAATGCGTCTGATAAGTAGCTAGCTAGCTTGATGGAATTAAAAGACGACTACGTTAAAATGGGTTTGGTGGAATGCATCTCGTGAGCGGGTTGATTCAGACAAAATGTTAGGACTTACGCACCTCGATCGGAAATTTTCCGACCACCCTCAGATTTCTCTGAATAAGCCATCCAACTGCGTAAGTCATATAAGTATCTCACAAATAGGGAAAAGCCACCAATATAGCCAGGCATTCAGGATGTATATCACTTTAGGAGAATTGGTCTTGACGCCGACTTTCTGGTAAAGGCTTGAGGACAAAGGGCAAACCGAAAGGGCGGAAAAGAATCCACCCTGAAAAACGGGATAAAATGTAAAATAGTGCTCGGCTAGTTTAAGCAGCGGCATTGAGGCGGCGATGAGCGAGAACGCCTTTAGGGAAATGGTGTGAAACCGAGGCCTTTTCCGAAAGTCAGGGTCGAGTTGGTCAGGAGTTGGAAAAAGAGCACTCGAGAGAACACGGCGCAGCCTGCCGGGAGTGGATTGAGGCTCTCGATCCCAGTAGCCAGTCGGTATGGGAGGAAGAGAAGCGGCTAAATGGGAAAGAAGATTGCCAGCCAGCAGCCCCAGTTCAGGTAAGCGGAAACAAGCCTCATCGGCATGAACAAATTGACGATGTAAGCCAATCATCTGCTTGGAAGCCAAGGGGGGATGTTCAACAGGCCAGCGTTCCAGGTAGACAAGATAAATGGTTTCAGGCTGCAAAGTCATAACGGTCGCCAAAACCAAAGGTGTGTTGTAGGCCGGATCCTGAATGACGTAAATCGAGTAGGTACGGTTGGCTGTATCCACCTTGGTTGTTCTGGGGACGAGATTGTGCCATGCTTGATAGCAAATCAGGCGACCACTATCACCATATTCAGGTGGTCTGCCTTTTTCTTTGCGTTTGGGGAACTCATTGCGGCGCACTGTGCAGTTAATGGCTTCCCGCAGGACAAATCGGTCTATGCCGCTTTCTAGCATTTCTCTGATTGTAAACCCGGCATCGACCACCGCCACTTCGTCTGACTCCAGTGATTTCTTCGTCTCTGTCAGCAGCTTTTTCCGAAACTCACTTTCCTTTGTTCCAACCGTGCATCTCATGATTGCCTTGAGCAGTGGCACTCGCTTCCCGCCTATCTCCCCCCGAGCTTATCATCACTCCAAAGATGAGCGCGGGCAATGCCCGACGAGCCGTTGAGTTATAGAGTCGGTTCACTTTCCCTTGCAGCTTCGGTCGCCAGAACCCTGTGATATCTATGCTTTTCACTCGGTACCCTTCTAACTTTTTTGCCTCCCATTCCCCTTTCCACTCCACTTCTTCTTGCCACGACCCCAGCAGACTTGTGATATCCCATGATCCATATCGAAAGCTCCACCAGCTTCGCCGGAGCTCCTCATCTTCAAACCCGCTTTCTTTCAATGCGCTATGGATTGCTCCTCGACTTTTCAGAAACGACCCATTCAGCATTGCCCACATCAGACGCATTACATTTACGTTTGTTCCCATCGGCGTTACTTGCAATACATTCATCAGTACTGCTATAGTTATTTCTGGCGCGGTTAGCATTCCTTCCTCCTTTTTGGGTTCTCTACCTTTAGGATGAACTGCTAACCGCTTTTTGTCACATTTCTCATCTCTTTTCTTTTACCAGAAAGTAAAGTTAAAGAGAGTTAACCCAAGGCCAAAGAAGATCTGACTTGCAATCAGGAGCAGTACAATCACTGGTTTGGGACCAGCGGCCAAGGGCAGTACAAAATCAGAGGCAGCCAGAATGATCATACCTGCAATCAAAGTTGGACCTAATCCAAAGCGTTTCGTCAGTCGATTGGGCAACAACGCACCCACCACAAAGCCAACACTACCTGTTCCAAAAATTATGCCAATCAGACTTGAGGATAGCTCCAAATTGTCTGACATATAGAGTAGATAAAGGGCTTCAAGTGCGGCGTTGAAGAAAATAGCGATGGCTGTGCTGACCGTAATTAACAACAGCATACGATTTTCCATCAATAAGCGCACACCTGCCCAAAGTTGGGGCAGCCAAGGTTCATCTTTATCGGCAAGAATCGGTGCTGACTCTGGCTGACGAATTGTGCGCAGGAAGAAAGCAGAGAGGAAGAACGAACACGAGTCAACCAAAATGGCGACGGGAGCGGTTATCACCTGTACAAGCCATCCACCCAGCGATGGCCCCGCAATTTCTGCCGCTGATCGACTGAGTTCTAGTTTGCTGTTCGCATCTACTAGCTGTTTACGTTGTACCATTGAGGGCAGATAGGCATGGTAAGCCGCATCAAAGAGCCGACTCAGTGTCCCCGTTGAGAATAGGATGGCATAGAGCACTGTTATGTGGAGAAAACCTAACCAGGCAGCCAGCGGAATCACTAGCAACAACAGCCCGCGCCCGACATCGGCCAGCACCAACAAAGGCCGTCTCTTGCGCTGATCCACCCAAACACCAATAAAGAGACCGAACAGAAGTCCTGGCAATGCTCCCACAGCGGACAGATAGCCCATTTGTGCTGGGGTAGCTTGCAGAATCAGCACGGCAGTTAGCGGCAGGGCCAAGAAGGAAACCCTGGAGCCAATCGCCGACGTAGTCTGCGTGCCCCAGAGTTTGATAAAGTCGCGATGTTTCCAGAGAGATGATGTTTCGGTCGGGTTTGACATTTCAGTATCGATTATGTTGCTGGACGAGTACAACAGTACAACCCTTGGAATGATGACAGCATACCAGAATCGATCGAACCTGTCTTGATACCGTGTGCTACAAATCTAGAGCATGTCTCAACATGTATGTAAACATTAAGGGGGGGGGGGCAAGGAGCATTTTCAATATCTGAAGCAAACAAGGCAATTATGGATGAAATACATTGCAAATATTTGGCGTCTAAACTAAAGTATAGGAAATTGTCATATTTATTCTTTTACGACTGCATAATTTGTTAGGGCGCGCGAACACGATACTGAACGCAAGGAGAAAACACGAGATGACTTCACGGGAAATGCACCTGCTTACAAACCACCAAATTGTCGCGGAATGAATTTTGAGATGCGTGGAAGACATCTGGGTCGGCACGGAAAATGAGAATGTTGCAGCAAAACGACTCTATGCAAGTACAGGTACAATCTACGCAGATGCCGACAAATGTGAATATATCGGGAGTGTGTACCAAAGTGTGCAAATGCAGCGGTTCTCTGACTGAGCAGTGTTCATTTATACACTTTGTGGTACACACTCATATATTCTACGACCTGACAAATGAATCGTCTATCGAGTATCGGCAATGAAATGGAGGGTTAAGCATGAGGCTCACGCTGGCTAGCACCTGGACCCCGCGCGGGGAAAGGGTTCGCTTACAAAAACTCTATTCACAACTAAAACAACTCTACGACACAATGGTCGTGTCAGTACCAAAAACAATTGAGCAAGAAGACAGAATGCTCCTCCAAGAAGAGCTCGGCATAGGTATAGTCGTTATGCCACAGCGTGGTTGGGGGCGGTATTTGGTCATGCATGAAGCGTTGAAGTCGGGCGCAGATTTTATTCACTACTGCGATTTTGATCGGTTGCTGCATTGGGTTGAAGCAGATCCATCCGAATGGCAAACAACAGTACAGCGCATCCGACAGACAGATTGCTTGATTATGGGCCGATCTGAGCAGGCGTTACATTCACATCCACAAGCCTTGGTTCAAACAGAGAGGATCATTAACACCATAGCTTCGAGTATTTTGACGCAATCTGTGGATCTAGGCGGCGGTAGTCGCGGGTTGAGTCGAGCGGCTGCCCAATTTTTGATAGAGCACACGACCCCGGGCAGTTGGGGAGATGCCCAATGGCCCATCTTGTTACATCGAGCGGGATTTCGGGTCGATTATGTTGCCCTCGATGGTTTGGAATGGGAATCGCCCGATCGATATAGAAACCAGGCAGCGACCTCTGGTCAAAGATCGCAAGCTGCGGAAACGTATGATCAAGATGCCAAGCATTGGGCCAGACGTGTGCAGATTGCTCAGGAGATCATTCAGGAAGGGCTCGTGGCTACCCATCATCTCAGCAGCGATTTCTCGGAAACTCAAAGTCCGGCTCCACGGCACGGCTAACTCCAGATCCAACGCCATACCTACCACCAATTGGCAGATCCATAGTCAGTAGACCGCAGCGGACAAGGCGTTCTCTAACTCCGGTTCTGTTCGCATTAGAGATTACACGCAGTAGGATTTCTCAGAGGTAGAGCGTTCAAATGGCGAAAAAAGACGCAGTAGAGAATCTCGGACCATTTGGCCCGCTCGAGTCTGTTTTGACTGAGAAGTGCAGGATTATGTCTACTGCGTGTAATAGAGAATGCTCCCTCCGCGTTGCGGTCTACTGATAGTTGGCCAAGTTGGATAGGAACGTCAATTTCGAAAGCAAGGGAAGCGGTTCTCACTATTGGCGACGATTCGCTCAATGGCGGTAATGGCACTGATAGCTGTGAGGGCGGCTTTGGAAGCGATACCACGACCAACTGTGAGGATGTCTCGAGTGCACTGGTCGGCGACGACTCTGCTAACACAATCGTTGACGACGGCGCTCTAAACAACAAGCTTTTCCTGCCTTACAGGCGCTGCAAGCAGTTGACCATAGGGTTCATAGCCAGAAACTGAGCGGGTCGAAGGGGGGCAATGAAGAAGGGGGTGAAGCATCAATTTGAATCATCCTCCATTGCACCCAAAGCCCTAAGTGCATCTCTCTGTGCGTCGGTGATGCCTGTAGCACCCGTGATATTCACGCCTTCATACGGCCTGGGCAGGCGCAGAATTTGGACACATTCTCCCGTTGCAAGTTCCCACAAACGTGCAGTTCCATCTTTGCTGGCGCTGGCGATCGTTTGACCATCTGTGCTGTAGGCAATAGACTCTACGTAATTCCGATGAGCCAGCAAATGGTGTGTCTCCTTGCCGCTAGCAATGTCCCAGACTCGAACCGTACGATCGATGCTGCCACTGGCGATTTGCGTCCCGTCCGGGCTAAATGCCAAGGAAAGCGAAGAATTTGTATCGGTCGACAAGCGTTGCAGTACCTGATTTGATGCCGCTTGCGTCAAGTTCGCAATGACAATGTAGGCGTCAGGATTCACATACGCAAACCAGGGCTCTGTTGGATGGCACGCTACAGCATAGTTATGGACATGAGCGGGCAGATTGTATAGCTTTGCACCTGACTCAACGTTCCACACAGTGACTGACTGGTCATCTCCAGCACTGACCAACATAGACCCGTCAGCGGAAAAGGATAGGCAGTCAATCTCTCGATCATGCCCCTCTATGATCTGGAGAAGCTGGCTTTCTGCAGGATTGACAACCTGCCACAGATAAATCTTGCCGTCATTCGTCCCACTGGCCAACATTGCTCCGTTGGGCGAAAAGGCAACTGTCCGCGGATAGACATCGTGTCCGACGAGCGCACCACACCCAACGGGCTTCTGAACACCGCCTGTCACATTCCACAACTGTACTACGTTGTCTTGTACTTCGGCTCCTTCCTCGATTCCCGCGACCAGAATCTGGCCATTGGGACTAAGCGAAACAGAACGGATCCGTCCGCTGATTTGGATTTCATGGCGATATGCCGGGTGTTGGCTGACGTCCCAGGGGGATGATGCCTTTTGTGCTGCCTGTTACCACCACCGGTTCGGTGGGACTCCAGGCGATTGCTTCCAACCCTTCGGCATTGCCCTGTATGGTGCTGCTGAGCGTGGTCCGTTTCTGTTCTGTCATCTCCCAAACGCAGACAGAACCGTCTTCGCTGCCGCTGACAAATGTCCGCTCGTTCGAGCAGCAAGCCAATGACCAAACGATCGAATCATGTTCCTCAAGCATGTCGATACAATGATCGGTCTCGAGATCCCAGATGCGTACGCTACCGTCGTTGCTTGATGAAATCAGCGTTGCGTCATCTGGCCAAATGGCTACATCCCGCACGACATCCCGATGCCCTGCCAACCGCTTTTGTAGATGACCAGACTTCAAACCCCACACCCAAATTTCGCCTGTTCCTGTTCCGGCGGCGACTAACGAATGATTAGGCTAAACCAAAAAAATAATTATACGCGAACGAGAGAATGGAGAGGGGGAATAAGGACAAACCATTTTTCTAAACCAGGTAAACGTTGGAAGCGTTGTTCCAAACGGTCCATCTCTTTCTGAGTGAGTTTGACGCCGGTCTCATAAAGAGTGGAATTCAGGTGAACGAAGGGTTGTAGTTGGTTAAAGCGAAAAGAACGGGCAAAATTGAGAACGGTCTCAAGAGAATCGAGAAGAGAACCGTTCCAGTGTTTTTCAAGATGGCCCCAAACCCGTTCGATGGGGTTGTATTTACTGTGATAAGGAGGGTAGCAGGCGAGCTGAATAGAGAGACGATAGTGCTCAACAAACTGAGTGAGACGATACATAAACTGAGTCCGACGGGTATGATTTTCGGGACCATTGTCCTGATTGATCACGAGGGTCTTGACGTGAGGAAAGTGTTCACGTACGCTTTCCCAAAAAATCAATCAGGCAGTCGACAATACAGTCACTCGTCACTTTCGACTGAGTCAAGTAAAGAAAGAGTTCCTTGGTTGAAGGGAGGTAAATGCCAAAAGGAGTGACTTTCTCGGTCTTCTTATCTTGAAAGTCATGATCGAGCGCTTTGACAACCACTCGACTTATCCCTTCTCTCGAGAAACGGTCAAGTAAAATCGTCGCTTTGGCATCCCAAAGAGGCGCAGAACCGTCTCGTCTGCATCCGCTTCTTGATTGATCTGATGAATTCTATCAAAGATCGCATCGGTCTCTGGGATCTTTTCACTGGTTGACTTTTTTTGACCCGGTTTGAGCCATAGCCTAACTCATTGAGCTTCAAGCGGATGGCCTCTTCGCCAGGCAATTCCTCATCTGTGTATCCTTTCTGCTCAATGAGCTGGGTACGCATTTCGGCGGCGGTTAGTCGAGTGTACAATTGGGGGGGTCGAAAGGTGGGATCGGTCTGGCTGAATTGATCGGCGATTTCAACCATATCGGCCAGTAAAGTGGGGATATGGTCTTCGGCTATCGTCGCCCGATTCCAGCCCAACTCTCGTTCTGCTTTCGTCGGACTCCCTTCGCATATCGTTTTGACCGTTTGGGCCATGAAGTGCCTTCTTTCGTATCCACTTAACATGGCCTTCGTCTCTTTCAAGACTTCAACCATTTCTGGCGAGATTGTCATTTTTGCTCCTTTTGGAGAGCTAGTTTAACACCTTCTCGCGTATATTTTATTTTTTGGATTGGCCTTATTGCTTAAGGCAAGCGAAGCCGTATTGAGTTCTGGTTCCTCGTTGATCGATTTGGCTTCACAAAGAATCTCTGGCTCGGCTGCCTGTTGATTGGCCAACAGTCCCTCGACTATTGATAAATCCCAGACAAAAATACCGCCGTCCCAGCTTGCACTGAGCAACTGACGACTGTCGGGCACGAAAATGAGTGATTTTACCAGATCTGCATGCTTTTTGAGATGGAAAAGAGTGTGTCCGGTGGGGACATCCCAAACATAGATCGTGGTATCCTCGCCTCCGCTGGCAAGTAGACGACTGTCTGAGCTAAAGGCAATGGCATGTAAGCTATTGGTTGCTTCGGTAAACGAATGTAGCAAGTGCCCGCTATCCGTGGTCCAGATCCGTACTGTTTTATCCAAACCAGCGCTGGCAAGCAGACGGCCATTTGGACTAAAATCGAGCGCCGTCACTGTGTTCGTATGTTCTGTCAATCTCAATAGCGGCTGACCATCGGACAAGCGATGAAGTCTGATTTCGCCACGATCGCCGCCAATGGCCACGACTTGATCATCGGGGCTGATCGCCACAGCCTCAACGCGGCCAAAAGTCTGGCGAAAGAGGCAGTTCGTTAGATCGGCCTGGGCAAGATTGAGACCCGCGACAGAGCGATTTTGCATATCGACCTGCCACACACTCAGGTTCGTCAGGTCAAGTCCGGCTACGTTCATCTCCAAGTGGAGCATTAGATTGAGGAGATTGCCGGCGGCGTAGCTGGGCACACCCTGTTTGCTGGTTTGTAAATGAGCGATAGTGGTCGCCAGATGTTCGCGTTGTGTAGAGTGGCCAACCTGTTCCTCGAGTCGCTGCGCAATCGGTTGGAGGATGAGCCTCGCTTGGCTTTGACGCACATATTGTTTGGCTTGCGCGACGATCAAGGCATGGTGGTGTAAGCAGTCAAATGAACCGCTGATCAACTCTTGCACCCCAGTCTCGACGAGACGATCTGTCAGATACTCGGTAATCACATTTTGTAAGCCGAAGCCGCCTTCGCCCCGTTCACACATCGAACGGCGCTGGAGGTTGCGCAGCGCTTCCATCAGGTTTCGCCGTGACGGTGTGTGTAGCAGATACCCCCGAATCTTTGGCACGGATAGTGGCTCGCGTGCAATCGCCAACCAGAAGAGGATCTCCTGCTCCAGTGGTGAGAGGCGGGCAAACTGCTGGTCAAGCGCCGCGCGGATATCGTCAAAGACCAGCGTTTCGCCAGCCAGGAACTCACCAATATCCCCCGCAAAGAGTTCATCGATGGTGTCGGCCACCAGCTTGAGGGCCAACGGATTGCCCGAATAGCGTTCAACGAGCAAGGTCTCTTCCCGATTCTCTCCATGTAGACCCCGCTGTGCCAATAGCTCGTGTCCCGCCGCATCATCCAGACCGACCAGCTGGAGCGACTGGACGAAACGGCTATCTCGCTCTAAACGATGATAGCCATCGGGGCGTTCGCGGCTGGTGAGCAGCAGATGGCTCTGATGTTCAAGCATCGCCATCTGCTCAATCAGTTGACCGTAGGGTTCATAGCCAGCCCGATACGCACCAGCACGTTCCGGCTCCAAAATGCTCTCCATGTTGTCTAGCACCAACAGCGCCCGCTTCTCGCGCAGGTAGTTCACCAGGAGTCGTAGCCGTTCATCGAGATTCTCTGGCACGCTGTTCAGTTGCTGGTCAGAGAGACGCTGGAGAAGAGGCGGCAACAGTTCCGCCAGCGGTGGTGCGTTGAGCAGCGAGCGCCATAGAACAACATCAACCTGAGCACTACCTCTATCATCTGCCAGTTCCCGCACGCACTGTGCAGCCAAGCTCGTTTTCCCCATGCCGCCAATCCCCAGGATCGCCACCAGACGGCATCGGTCGTCCAGCAACCACTCTGTAATCTTCTGTCGCTCCTGCATGCGTCCGAAGAAGGGGCCGGGGTCGGGGATGCCGCGTAGATCGAGAGAAGGTGACACGGTGACTGGGTGAGGCTTCGACGTGAGCTCAGCCGAACGGGGTGACTGGGTGAAGGGGTGACTGGGTGTAGCGGGAATTGGGTCTGCTTGTATCACGGTGTCACCCCGCCACCGTGTCACCGCCGATTTTGTGAATCGGATGTCATCTTGGTCCGCCGCAATTTGCTGCATGAAAGCAACGATTTCCGCAGAGGGTGCCACATCTAACTCGGTGCGAAACAGTTGGCGCATCTGTTCGAAGAGTTGCCGGGCTTGCTCGGGTTGACCCATCTGTGCCAGCAGGCGCATTATCTGGCGATAAGTTTCTTCTTGATACGGATCGAGAGTGAGTAGGCGGCTGGCAACTTGGTGGGCTTGTGCGTAGTTGCCTATTGCTTCATATTCTGTCACCAGGGTGCGGAATGCGGAGATTGCCTGTTGTTGGAGCATCTCTCGACGCAAGAGCAGCCACTCTTCAAAGTCAGGAGCATCGGCTAGATCAAAACCTGGCAGCAGTTCGCCCTGATAGAGCGCCGCTGCTTCAGTCAGTTGTGCGAGGCGGGATGATGAATGGTCAGATGGAGAATCATGTTGCTGGCTGGCTTGTCTGGATGTGACGTCTAACAGTGCCTGAAAGCGCAGCACGTCTATCCTGCCATTTTCTGCATTGAACTGGACGGTTTGTCGAGTCGCAGTGAACAGTTGGTCGGCTGCGCCTGGTGCGGCGGCATCTATCGACTGGCGCAGACGATAGAGTGTGTTGCGCAGGTTGGTCCGTGCGTAGTTGTTGCCGATTTCCGGCCAGAGCAGCGTGGCCAGCTCGATGCGTGTGTGTGCCCGGGGTTCAAGCGCCAGATAGGCCAGAAGCGCACGTGCCCGATCAGAGTAGAAGTCGGTGACGGGTTGTGTGCCCACAACGATTTCAAATTTGGCGAGGAAATGAAAGGTAAAGGACATTATATCACCCCATCATCCTCCACTGCCCCCAAGGCCCTCAGTGCATCACGTTGCGCATCGCTGATGCCGGTAACGCCGGTGATGTTCATGCCGGCGTAGGGGCCAGGTGCTTTCAAAGTGTGCAGCAAGGTACGAGACGCAATATCATATAGTCGAATCCAGCCATCGTTTCCTGTTATCACCGATAGATTGTGGTTTGGATAGAATGCAATATCCGATATCCCCTGAGGATACCCGTCTAGCGCATAAATTTCCTCTCCAGTAGTTGGATCCCAAACATGCAGTGTCGCGTCAGTGGCACCACTGACTAACAGCTCGCCTGATGGGCTGAAAGCCACTGCGTTGACAACCGCCTGGGCATGCCGGAAAATCTGGGTGGGAGTACCCAGGGTTCGATCTGAGAAATCCCAAATCTGGATGATGCCATCGGCTTGACCGGTCACCAGCCGCGCGCCTTTCGGATCAAAACCGACTGCCGATGCACTGATGGTCAGATTAGCAGCCTGTAGACACGCACCCGTCTCAATATCCCAAAGCCGCAAAGTACGATCATGTGTGCCAGCAGCCAGCGTCTGCCCGTCAGGGCTAAAGGCCATTGACCGCAGGCCATGATGATTTGCTTGAATTGTCTGTCGCAGTTGATAATGTCCCCACTTGTCAATACGCCATAGATGGATCACGCCATCTTCGTCACCGCTGGCTAGCAGGGTTCCTTGACGATTATAAGTCAAACACCGAACGTCGTCCGTGTGGTTCTGGAGAATAGTGAGGCATTGTCCGCTCTGGGCATCCCAAATGCGCACTGTCCGGTCATCACCAGCTGTGGCGAGTTGTAGTGTATCAGGACGAAAAGCAACATCTCTAATTGCCCCCTTGTGCCCCTTGAGCGGGTGACGATACGTAGCGCGTCCTTCCCTCTTCTCGATATTAGAATCAACGCTATCAGAAGCAGTTTCCATCGTGCCATTGATGATCCAAACATAGCACCACCCTTTGCCACCGCCAGCCGCCAACAGTATCCCATCGGGCAGCAAACCTGCGGAAGAGATAGATAGACTCAGTAGATCCAAATTTCAGGTTTTGAGAGAGAATTCTGGCTAAACAGTTGACATAAATACAAATTTGCCGGTCGATATCTAGTTTTTGCGTTAGATTTGGGCGATTTTCAGATATGAAATAGGTTGTTTTCTGTAACCGAAATCTGAATAAATGACTCCAAAATCCCTGCAATCTCGACTGAAAATCGCCAAAAACGCCAAATTTGGATCTACTGAGACTGAAGAGCCAATAAAATGAAGCAGTCTTCGATGAAAGGAAATCAAGATGAAACTTGCTCAAGCAGTCAATCAATATGACTACAGCCAACTGGAAAGCCCGCCGCTGCTGGAACTGACAGAAGAGCAACTGGCGGCACTGGCCGACCAACTCCAGGAGTATCATGCCATATATAGTCCATACTTCAGCCATGTGGCTCAGAGAGAGCATGCGTACCACTACATGCGAGGCTCAGTAGATCCAAATTTCAGGTTTTGAGAGAGAATTCTGGCTAAACAGTTGACATAAATACAAATTTGCCGGTCGATATCTAGTTTTTGCGTTAGATTTGGGCGATTTTCAGATATGAAATAGGTTGTTTTCTGTAACCGAAATCTGAATAAATGACTCCAAAATCCCTGCAATCTCGACTGAAAATAGCCAAAAACGCCAAATTTGGATCTACTGAGGCTTGTTAGACCCCGAAATCAAACGCAAATCGGCCGAGAACATCGCGCTGGCGACAGTAGGAGAATCGGGTGTACGCCCCCTGCAAAGCTTTGTGGGTCAGAGCCGCTGGAGCGGTGAAGCGATGCTGGCGGAACATACTCGACAGACAGGTGAGTTGTTGGGAGACGCAAATGGCGTCTTACTCCTGGATGGGAGCGACATTCCCAAGCAAGGAGAAGAGTCAGTGGGCGTCAAGCGGCAGCGGTGTGGCGAACTGGGCAAGATCGCCAACTGTCAAGCCGGAGTCTTCCTGGGATATAATAGCTCTCATGGCTATACCTTACTGAACTGTCGGTTGTATATCCCCCAAGAATGGTTTAGTGATGAGTATGCAGAGAAGCGGTACAAAACCGGTCTTCCCACTGACCTGACCTTCCAAACAAAAAATGAATTGGCTTGGTCCATGATTGAGCAGACGCACGCCCTGGGTGCGTTGCCCATCCGCTGGATCACTATGGATGAAGCCTTTGGCAAAGATACTCATCTGCTTGACTGCATTGATGGCCAAACCGCTTACAGCTACTTTGCTGAAGTGCCCAAAGAGACTCGTGTCTGGACCTCCAGCCCCAGACCTATCTGCCCGCATCATCTGGACGCGGGCGCAAAGCTCAAGCTCCGCGTCCGGCCTGGTGAACCTACGCCTCTCACCGTTGCTCAACTCGCTGACACCTTCCAGGAGCATGAGTGGCAACAGCATGTTCTCAAAGAGGGCTCCAAGGGCTTCATCGTTGCTTCCATTGCTTGTCGCCGCATTGTCTCTGTCCGCAATGGCTCCCCGGTTCTGCTCTCTGGCTCATCGTCCGCCGCAATCCCGATTGCTCTCTGCAATACTTTCTCCAATGCACCCTTGAGACTTCCTTGGATGACTTCGCCACTGTTTCTGCTTTGCGTTGGCCCATTGAAACCATTTTGAACAAGCCAAGCAGTTTCTCGGACTCAACGAATATGAAACTCGCAGTTGGCTCGGTTGGCATCATCATATGACCTTAGTCATTTTGGCCTTTGGTTTCTTGGCTCGTTCTCAGTTTTTCCTCAAATATGATGCCCCCGCTCTCACTTTGCCACAGGTTGTTGAACTTCTCCATGCCGTTCTGCCTAAACCTGTCTTGACACTCGCTGAGACTATCGAGCGCCTTCGCTACAAGCAACGTCGTCTTGCTTCCGCTAAACGCTCGCATTATCTTGTGCAAAAATCGAACATTATCGAGCCTTTACTTGATGCACAGTAGTATTAAGCCGATCTTCAAATTCAAGTTGAGCGATCTTCACGATTGTATGCCTCCGTGATGAATCAATATTGACGAATCGTCAATGCCTTCACTGCCGAACCGTCAATGGTTCCACGCTATACTGAGCACTGCCATAAATTCGCTCATCAGACGAAAGTGTGCGAATGCAAGATTTAGTCTCTGTCAAAAACACCGATTTACACAATTTTCTGAGATGAGCCCATAAATTTATGAGCGAGTGCGGTATGTGATGACTTTGAACTGGCCAAATCTATCACTTGAAAGGGAAAATAAAATGACCAATTGCAATCAGCAAAGGTTTAGAGCGTCGATTTGTGCGTCACGCATCGACGCTCTCTGGGCAACAACAGTGTCTAAGGCTTTTCCAACAATTATAATCCCCAATTTGATATGGAAAAGCTCAAGCCGTTCCAGAGAAATCGACTTGGCAAGTCAGGGATTTATTTCTCTGGAACGGCTAAAGACGAAGGGGCTTGGTGCTCTCATTTCGATCCTATTGGCGTTCGGGTTGGTGACCGTGGCGTCCGCAGATTCCAACGGCAAAACCGTGCAGGAATCATCGACTTATTCGGGCGAATCGACTGCGATTCAGCCTAAGTACTATAGTATAGATGAAAGATATCCCCTGGTTTCTTTCACTCCGAATAACCTACAAAATAATCGGCGTGCATCTAACTTGTTTTCCGCGAAGGCTTTAGACGTGACAACGAGCGCGACAACAACATCTTCTGGTACTCTCTGGATCGGAAACAATTCCCAGACGCCAACCACTGGATACGATGCCTTTCAGATGGATACAAGTGGCAACGTCCTCCAAACCCTGAACGATCTACCTCTCTCAGGCATTGCCTTCGATGGTCAGGACCTCTACTTCAGCGATGTCTACGGCAAAATCGAAAAGCGTTCAGCAGATGGACTGACTGTTCAGTTGACCTTTACAGTTCCAGTAAGCTAGTAAGCTATACATTTGTGGCCGGTCTAACGGGAGAAGATGCCTGCTGTCACGATATGGCGTGGGACTCTACACGCGAACGTTTGTGGCGGGTTGAGCATGGGGGAGCATTGGCCAAGATCGATCCGCAAAACCAAATGCGAGAGGCTGCATACGAGATGCCGGACACGGTTCCCGAAAGCAATATCAACCAGATGGCTCCACTAGGGGTTGCCTATGATTCGGAACGTGATCGACTCTATGTCTCTTTCTGTGAATTCGGTTGCCTCCACTTCAATTCTGGTGTCGTCATCATCGTCGACCCCAATACAGGTGTTTATAGTGAAACACTCTTTGTGGCCGACGGGTACGTCACAGGAGGTTTGGGCTACGACCCACAGACTGATACACTGTGGGTGGGAGACGATTCAACAGTCCGTAATATCGATCTAGATGGAAACTTGCTTTCCTCCTTTACCGTACCAGGTGCCCCGGATGGCTTTGTCGATGGGTTAGAATTTATCGAACCCAGCCCACCAGTCAGTCCCACAGTCAATGTTGTTCTTTGGAGTGATAGCAGCGGTGATGGGTATGACAGTGGCGACGTCATTTCGAGTAGCGATCCGGCATTGATCGATGTTGAGGGGCTAGGTGAGTTCCGCACTGGCGATTCGTTTACTGTAGCCAACGGTACGACCGTCAACTATCGACTGCGGCGCGATGGTGTGGCGACCAATTGGCTTCAGGCTACCTTCCCCGATGATCTGACTGATGGCGAATGGCGACACGAATTTGCTGGCGTCCATGTTCAGCTCTGTGATGATCCGGAGGGCGACGGCTGTGAAGCAGATGATATCTTCACCAATGCCGATATTGCCAAAGGGCCGTGGCCCAGCGTGGACTTTGCCCTCATAAGCCAATTTACAACCGGAGATACGATTTATTTGCCCGCAGGCGTTACAACAACCTATCGGTTACGCACAGGTGCTGTGGTTGGCCCTTGGCAGGAGACGAACTTCGCTCCAGGCGTCAATGACTGGTTCCTCCAGTTTGCTCGTCTCACCATTGGACTCTGTGCCGATGGAGATGGAGATCAGGATGGCGATGGTCATCTCTGCGATGCGAGTGATGTCTTTGCCAATGGAGATGATGCTGGTGGTCCATACCCTGCTGGCGAGGTAGAAAATCTGGCAGTTGTGGTCAGCGGCGATATCATGCGGCTGCCTCCCGATGCAGATGTGCGCTTCCGTCATATCAAAGGGATGCATGTCGGTCCTTGGCTCCACGTTGACAAGAGCCAACCAGAAGGCAATCTGAATCTACCCAATGCAGGTAATGAGGGCTTTCACGCTGCACCCCAGCCGTGGTACTTTCACTTTGCTGCTCCAGCCGTCCAGTTCTGCAGCGATGGAGACGGGGATCAGGATGGCGATGGTCATCCTTGCGACGTGGCGGAAATCTTCACCAATGCCAACGTGATTGGACCAGGACTCAGCTTGGAGGTAGAAAATGTTGAGCAGATCGTTAGTGATGAGTTCCTGTACCTGCCGGTTGGCACGCCTATCACCTATCGTCTGCGCAAGAGCAATATCCTTGGACCCTGGCAGAGCATTACCTTTGATCAGCCCGGTCTTCAGAATTGGTACGCTCACTTTGCTACTGCTCAACTGACCATCATCGGTGGAGGTCAACCACTGGGTGATCCGTATCGGGTAGAGGTTGAGAATGTGGCGCAACTTGCAACAGGGCAAGCCATGCGCTTCCCTCCCAACGCAACCGTCACATACCGTGGTCTGCACAACAGCATCATCGGTGATTGGCAAACCACTACATTTGCCCTTGGCACGCAACCGTGGGATGTCACCTTTTCTGATGTCACCTTCAGCTTCGACTTGCCAACTGATGTTGCACCTCTACTCAGCACAGAAATTGAAGGGGTTGGTACGATACCTGATGGCGGTTCGCTCTTCTTCCCTGCGAATATTGACATCACCTACAAGACTGTCGGCAACAACTGGGTTAGTCCGACCTTTACCATGACCGTTGGCCCAGATGATCAAGAGATTATCTGGCATCTAGTTCCTTAACCTGCCGCTTTTCCCTCCACAACCCTATCTACTGAAAAGAGCACAGATACGTCAATGGGTCCCCTGCTCTTTTCAGTAGATAGGGGCTTCTTGTTACTCCACATAAGAGTTATTTCTGTTTGAGCATTCCTCGCGTATCCGTAAAAACCCGCTTCCGAATTCTAATTTCTTTCCCTGTTTCCCGTTGGATATGCTACACTTTTACCATTCAACTCCGATTTATACTCCGCAGCAGCACATTATAACATTCTTTCTCGACTAAAAAGTGTTATTTTATGGCGCTGCTCAGTATACTTGATAAGTGAGCGAACCATGAATCCATCCAACATTTTTCAACACATCGATCCCGAAGCAATTGCCCGCGATACGCTCGATTTTATCAAAGTACGCAGTGAGACGGGAGCAGAGGGTGAGGGCAGCCAATTTCTTGCCGACTTGCTCCAACGTGAAGGGTTTACCGTCAGGACAGAGGAGGTGGAACCAAACCGTCCCAATGTCTATACAATGGTCGAAGGGATCGAGCCCGCATCAGGACGCGCCCTGCTCTTCAATGGTCACACCGACACAATCCCCATTGGCAACTCGACACCGCCAGGCCGTGATGGCGACTGGTTGATTGGGCGCGGCACTGAAGATATGAAGGGTGGGTTGGTGGCGATGGTTCATGGAGCGTCAGCGCTGCGCAAAGCGGGTGTGCAGTTGAAGGGCAATCTCTGGCTCACTGGCGTGATCGGCCACGAAACCCCGGTTGGCAAAAAAGAAGGTCCCAAACGGCTGATTGAACATCTGCAGTCGGGCCAGATCAAAACCGATGCCATTATTATTGTCGAGGGGCCTTGTGCAATCTGGGCAGCTAGTCTGGGCTCAACGATCTTTCACATCACGATTGAGACCGACCGCGGGCCCGTTCACACCATCAAGACCCAATACGTCGAAAACCCAGCCTATTGGACTGGTCGCCTGCTCACCGAATTCCAGAAGCTTGAAGAAACTTTTGCCGTGACAACCAGCCACCGCCTCTGCGGTCGCGACCAGCTCAACGTCGGTATGGTGCATGGCGGCGACTGGTTCAACCGCCTGCCCGTCTCGATCAAAGTGACCGGCACGCGCCGCTGGACTCCAGGCCGCACGTTACACGATGTTCAGTCTGAATTGCAAGACCTCTGCCAGCAGTTGTCTGTAGAATCCGGCTTGTCATTTGTGCTATCGTTGGAAGCAGCATCCGCACGCGAACCCTTTGAAACCCCACCCGATCATCCCATCATCAACGCTTTGCAAAGCGCCGGTCAAACCGTCGCAGGATCAGTGCCGGATCTCATCGGT
This sequence comes from Chloroflexi bacterium TSY, assembly GCA_019217005.1. The sequence continues at coordinate 53,538 of JAHBNG010000043.1, read as the reverse complement.
ATGGGACTAGTGGGAGATGCCAATCTTTACGCCAACGATGGAGGGGCTACAACCGTCTATTATGGCCCTGCCCACGAAACGGCCCATTCAAACCATGAGCGGGTTTCGCTGTCACAATTGGTTCACTGTGCTCAGGTCTATGCCTTAACAGCAGCTCATTACTGCGGTGGTGTATAACATATCTGAAAATCAGACAGGACACTTTGAGTGTTGCACCAAATTGAAACAAACCAATGGCAGCCAAAGACATTTATCACGATCACGTTAGAACCGCTCTTATCGACGATGGTTGGACGATTACGCATGACTACTTGAGAATGAGCATTGGTAAGAAAGATCTGTATGTTGACTTAGAACCTATCCGAAGAGTGGTTGTGAGTCCAGGCAGTCACTCGGGCGAGAATACGTCGTCACAGAACTTTTCGGATAAGCACTTAGGTGCAGAACGCCTAATTGCAGCCGAAAAAGGCAAGCAAAAGATAGCTATTGAAGTGAAAAGTTTCGTGGGTAAATCCAGTGTAGAAGATTTGGAGAAAGCCCTTGGACAGTTTGTACTGTATGAAGATATTTTGAGTGAGCAAGATCCGGACCGCACTCTGTATCTCGCTATTCGCTATACAGTATATCGTGATCTATTTGAAGAACCGATTGGGCAGATACGGCTCAAGAACAAACGATTGCGATTAGTAATTTTTGCTCCAGAAACGAAGGAGATTGTGGAATGGATAGAATAACGCCGGATCGCTACTCCGAGATTATCGAACAAATTCTAACCGAATACGCAGCAGTGCCATATGCCTATAGCAATATCCAAACCGAAACAGTTTTTGATCGTGCCAAGAATCGTTACTTGTTAGTCAATGTCGGTTGGGAAGGCGACAAACAAATTCACAGCTGTCTGGTACACATTGACATTATCGACGATAAAATCTGGATTTTGCGCGATGGCACTGAAGACGGGATTGCCGAAGATTTGGAGCAGGCCAAAATACCTAAGACGCAAATCGTCCTGGGATTTCACCCCCCAGAACTTCGGCAATATACAGATTATGCCGTAGCGTGAAGAAAAGTATCAATCTTATCGAAACTCCTGAAACAGTCCTCCGACAGCACATCTGGTAATCGCGCAGCAATGAATATCCACTCAATCCGAAATGACATTCCTGCCCTGAAAAACTATATATGGTTTCAGAATGGAGGCGTCAGCGTCACTCCTGGCGTTATTGCCAGAGAACACATGCGGCTGATGCAGGAGTTGCTGGAACGTGGTCCATTGCACATTGTCTACCCGGAGGAGGAGTATCCTCGGCGGGAACGGACCATGCAGCGTCTGGCCCACTTTTTTGGTGTCAAGCCAGAGACGCTCTGTCTGATGCGGGGTGTGAGCGAAGGGTATCAGACTGTCTTGCGTGGACTGGAGTGGCAGCCGGGTGATCAGATCCTGATTACAACTGAAGAAGAAGCGGCACTCTTTTTGTCGACACTTCACTTGCGTGACCGAAAAGGGATCGAAGTCGTCAAAGTGCCTCTCTTAGAGAATGCCGATGCACAACTGGCTGCATTTGAGGAGCGCTTCACCGAGCGAACACGTCTAATTGCCATTAGCCATGTCACGACGGACTTGGGCTATCGTCTGCCCGTCAAGCAAATCTGTCAATTGGCCCGTTCGCGCGGGATATTGACCTTTCTTGACATGGCTCACTCGGCAGGACTTTACCCCATTGACCTGCACGATCTGGGCTGTGATTTTGCGGGGCTGCTCTCCTATAAGTGGATGTACGCACCGTATGCCGCAGGGCTACTCTTTATTCGCAGGGAGCGACTGACCGAACTTCAGGTAACCTACGCTGGTGGTCGCGCCGAATCCTGGATCGACTTCGCAAGTGATGCCTATGCCCTCAAAGAAACGGCCGGTCGCTTTGAGTATGGTCCTTGGTCGTGGCCGCTGGTTCACACCTGGGCATTTGCCGCCGACTGGTTGACCAATATCGATCTAGAGCAGATATGGTCTCGCACGGTGGCTCTCACAACCAGACTTAAAGAAGGGCTGACCGCCAATCCGCGTGTCACCTGCTATACGCCGTTGTCGCCAGAAAGCTCCGCCAGCCTGGTCAGCTTTGGTGTAGCGGGTTGGGATGGTCCGACATTGGCCCAGACCTTGCGTGAACGGTCGGATATCATCATCAAACCGCTTTATATTTCGGCGGATGGACTGCGGGCGAGCATTCCCTTTTTCATGCTGGAGGAAGAAATCGATCTCTTGTTGGAGACGCTGCAGGAGATCACTTAAGGGTATTTGGCCTTTCGGTAGCCCTCGGCAAAGAGTGCCCCGTCATAGCCAGGGTCATCATCCGGAAGATCGTCCAATGTAACTTCGCAATCTTCATGCAGCCAGGAATGACGTGCCGCCAGGGCGCATAATTCTGGTTCTAGCCATGCCTCAAGCGATAGAGGTGGCTCATCCGTTTCTTTCGCCAAATAGGGCAGAATCGCCTCCAATTGCGCTTGGTAGAGTTGGGTCGTATCTGCCTGGTAGTGCGTGACCCCTTGCTCTGTGACAATGGTTGCATAGAACGGCATCCACTTGGCCGCCGTGCCAATCACCAGCAGCCCGCTACATCCATCAGGCCATTTTATTGCGATGCGCCGCTGCACGGACTGGCTCAAATGCTGCACGCTTGCCACGCCACCGCCGAGAATTCCGCTAAGCATGGAATAGGCATGAATTCCGTAGTTGAACTCATCAACGGCACAACCACAAAAGACAGTGTGGGGCGTTCCTCGTTCGGTCACGGGTCGCGCCAACCAAGCTTGTGTCTCTCGGCAGAAACGCAGAGAGGAGCCGCCACTGATACGCGCCCCCGCTTCCACCCACCGGCGAATCTGTTGCAGATCACGTAGATTACCAGCCAGCGGCTTATCAATTAACACCGACTTGCCAGCTTCGACAAAAGGCCGGGCCTTGGCAATATGCGTGTCCCAATCGCAACTGTGAAGAATGGCGCAATCGACAGCCCCAACCATCTCCTCCAGAGTCGCAAAGGTATGCGAAATCTGATGTTCGTCAGCAAAGCGATCGGCATAGCCGGCTGGGTGTACGGAACCACCGTCCCACACACCAACCACGTCGTGACCAAGTTGACGCAGAATGGGCACCCAATTTTCTGGGTGGGAGGTATCCAGATCAACAAGACCAATTCTCATGTACGCTCCTTTATTTCCCAAACCGGGTTGTCGCTTTCAAGTGCAATCAGTTCATGGTAGGTTTCTGGTCGCCTCATGCCCAGATAGCAGTCCTTGAGTGTAGGGTAACGCTCTTTGAGTTCCCCACTGTACCAGGTCTCAAAACCGGCATCCAGATCCACATCGGCAAAGGTTAGCCCAGGACGATGGGAGGTATCGGCCAACGTACGGCCGTAGGGGTCGACAATGCGCGAGTGGCCCATGGAGCGTCCGGAGAGAAAGGGGTATTGAATAAAGTGTGACGAAACCAGATAGACCTGATTATCAATGGCGCGGGCGTTGACGATGGACTCGATATGGTCGCCAGTATAGTCCAGACACATGGTGGGGAAGAGCAACACGTCTGCACCCTTGAGGGCAAAGAGCCGCCACATTTCGGGGTAGTGAATGTCCATACAGATGCCGATGGAGACACGACCGAAGTCACACTCAAAAACGGGGTAGCCCAAGTTGCCCGGCAGCACGTCTCCCTCTTCGCCGGGGGCCAAGTGCATCTTGCGATATTTGCCCACCAGTTCGCCCTCTCGATCGATTAAGACGCCAGTATTGAACACTTGATCACCATCACATTCGCGCTGGCTGTAGGCCACATAGATGCGATTGGCATTGGCGCGCTCGGCAAACTGGCGATACAATATCCCCCCTGGCAAGGGTTCGGGCAGATCGTTGAGCTTTTCGTCGGTGCAGCCGACTACATCTGGCTCTTCCGGCAACAACACCAGGTCGGCCTGAGCGGTACCAGCCTTGTCGATCATCTCCAGGCAACGTTCGATGCAGCAACTGGGATAGCTGGGTTCTTCGTCGATCAAAATGCTGGCAGTCGCCAACCGAACAGTTCTCATTGGCTCGATCCTCCTATCCCCAACGTGATGGGGTGTGCCAAATCCAGTGTAACCCGAGCGGTATCCCCCGTTACCAACAGTGCTGGTTGTGGTTGACCATTGATATAAAGAAGCGGATTGCGCCGCAACGCTGGCGGGATCTCAATGTCAAAGGTAACCTGCCGACTGGCTACGGGTGCAGGCAGATCGACTAACGCAAGTTGCGCGACAGCTTGACCACTCTCGTCCGTTAGAGGTGTGATTTGGGTGTGACGACGGCATTCTATGTAATCCACAATCTCTTCTACAGTGGCTGTCCAGACATCGTTACCACCAGTACGCAACACAGCTTCCAGCCGCGCACGATGCTCATCAATGTAGACATCCTTGCTTTCATGGGGAATCGTGGGTGCTGGGCAGTGACAGTAGTCGATGACCCATCCAGATGCAGAAACTGCTTGAGCCAGTCGATGGAAGGGGTCAAAGGCCGAGAAGAGAGGGGTCCAGGCGCGGTGCAAATTGCTGGCCCGGTTGAGAAACCAGAGATTGCCGTCGGGTCGATTGATGTCATCGGTGACCGACATGGCGCAGAGATACCCATTTTCTTGCAGAGCCGTGGTGATCGCGGGGGTAACGTTGTCGTTGCTACCCGGCGCACAGTAGACAGTGACGCGCCGACCGATGGCCTCTTCCAGCACTTCTTTGGCCTGGCGGATCTCTAGGTCAATATTCTCTTCCACAATACCGTGGGTCCATGAATGATTGCCCACGCCCCAACCCATGTCGATCAACTGGCGCAGCTTCTCCGGTCCCATGTGGTGATAGCCATTGTAGCTGGAGCTGCCAATGGCGCGCACCTGGCCCATCTGACCAACGACCACTTCCATGTGACCCGGGATGCCCAATTCCTCGTGCAGTGGGACGACGTGATCGAATAACTCAGTCAGGGCTTCGTCGTAGGTGACCGTGTAGGCCCATCGTTTGCCATGTTTCCAGGTCGATGGTTGAATTTGAATGGTCATAGATATCTCCTGTGGTGCGTGGTGCGTGAACTGATTGAGTTCTGGTTGTGATGATAGTATCTTTGTGGGATATATCATTGGTCATTGCTCTGGAATCGGTATAGTTTTAAGGAGTTCTGATTCGGATTCGGCTAGGTAGAGTGCTTGCTCTTCTTGGACCGATTTGCCTCGGTATTTCGGAATCATACGGAGCAGATGCTGGATGACCCTGGCAGACAGATTTATCCGATGATCTGTTACTACAGGTCCCAAGATATGTCGAGATTTGAAGTACCAATCTCGCGTCTCGCGGGCTGAACCTAGCGCATATTCGTAAAATCTTGCTCGATCTTTGCCTGATGCCCGACTATATCCTTCGCAAATGTTGGCGCTAACACTTCCTGCTGCTCGATAAAGTTGGTTGGACAGAGACCGCGTAGGTGGCTTGATCGATAATTTTGATGCATCATGCCACGCCAGATCACCCAAAAATAGGCCCAAACGGTATACTTCCGTGCGCCAAATTGCATCATCAGTAATCTCTTTGGGAACCTCAGCCAACCACTCTTGATAACTCATCGATAAATCTCCACCACTCAGTCCACGTACGACGCATCACGCACCACGTAGCTTAATCTAGCAACGATTGCGGTCCGCAACGCTCCGCACAATCTCTGCCGCCAATTCACAATGCTCAGGCTGGTATTTCTCGCAGAACGATGACCAGCGGATGAAGGTCTCCAAAAAGGTTTGCGCGTTGGGGCAGTTATCGCCACTGTAGGCATATTCACGAGATGCTGGAGGCATGGCGAACTGGTGGGTCTGGTTCGCCGCACGTCTCTGCAAGAAAGTGCAGGCTGCGGGCATGAGATAATATTTGCCCTGACCAGCACCGGAGATTCCGGCGTCAGCCACTTGTTGCGCAAATTCCTCGGCAGTACAGCGGAACGCCTTCGCATCAATGCTGAAACCGACCATCCAGCACGAATAGATATCCATGTAGTCTGGAATGGAGAGCGGCGTGATGCCGGGAATCTCAGCTAGTAGACTCAGTAGATCCAAATTTCAGGTTTTGAGAGAGAATTCTGGCTAAACAGTTGACATAAATACAAATTTGCCGGTCGATATCTAGTTTTTGCGTTAGATTTGGGGGTGGTTCAAAATTAGGTTTACACTTTTGATATATAGACAAAAATCTATATGAGACCGTTTTCTCTCTGAGAACCGGCGAAATCAGAGAATATAAACGTTCTTTCTGTTTCTAAAAGTGTAAACCTATCTATCCAGCTAAAATGAACCACCCCTAGATTTGGGCGATTTTCAGATATGAAATAGGTTGTTTTCTGTAACCGAAATCTGAATAAATGACTCCAAAATCCCTGCAATCTCGACTGAAAATCGCCAAAAACGCCAAATTTGGATCTACTGAGACTGGTCAACAGACGCACCATGCGGTCACGCTGAGCTACCTGTTCGTCAATAATCTCCAACTGTCCCAAGCTGATGGCCGCCGTGCATTGGGGCATGCGATAAGCGTAGCCCAACTCAGCATGAACGCGGCCAAAGTGGGGGACCATCTCTCCTCCGCGACTGTGGCCGATAAAACGCATGCGCTCGGCCATCTCATCGTCATTGGTCACTATGCAACCGCCAGTATCCGCCCCCATGGTCTTTTCTGGATCGAAGGAAAAGGCTGCCGCTTGGCCCAATGTGCCGGTCACGCGTCCCTTATATCGTCCAAAGACCGCCTGACAGACATCTTCATAGACAAAGAGACCGTGACGCTGTGCCAGTTCGTTGATGGGATCCATGTCGCAAATGATGCCCGTCTTATGCACCACCAGGATGGCGCGCGTGCGGTCGGTGATACAGGGTTCAATTGTCTGTGCGCTGACATTAACCGTACCCGGCTCGGTGTCGGCAAAGACGGGAATGAGGTTTTCCAAGCAAAGCCCTTGGATGGTGCCAAAGTCGGTAATGGGGCTGAGGATGATCTCATCGCCAGGGTCAAAGGGCAAGGCCGCGGCGAGGACACCCAGGGCCGGCGTGCAGCCAGGCGTGGCAATACAATGTTTCACCCCCAACGCTGCGGCAAAGGCTTTCTCAAAGCGGCCCATCATGTCGACCGTCATGCCGCTGTCGAGCACTTCTTGTAGATATTGGGCGCAATTTGGTCCCATGGTGCGTGGAAAGGGTGTAGGGAGGACGCCGGGTGTGCCATTCGCACTGGCTGCGCCGTAGGTTGCGTGAATGCGTGGCTTTGTTACCGCTGTTTGCATGATGTGGTCCTTGTTCTCAATCTGTAGATCTTTACTTTCTGGTAAAGGCTTGAGTGACAAAGGGCAAACCGAAAGGGGCGGAAAAAAGAATCCACCCTGAAAAAACGGGATAAAATGTAAAAATAGTGCTCGGCTAGTTTAAGCAGCGGCATTGAGGCGGCGATGAGCGAGAACGCCTTTAGGGAAATGGTGTGAAACCGAGGCCTTTTTCCGAAAGTCAGGGTCGAGTTGGTCGGGAGTTGGAAAAAGAGCACTCGAGAGAACGCGGCGCAGCCTGCCGGGAGTGGCTTGAGGCTCTCGATCCCAGTAGCCAGTCGGTATGGGAGGAAGAGAAGCGGCTAAATGGGAAAGAAGATTGCCAGCCAGCAGCCCCAGTTCAGGTAAGCGGAAGCAAGCCTCATCGGCATGAACAAATTGACGATGTAAGCCAATCATCTGCTTGGAAGCCAAGGGGGGATGTTCAACAGGCCAGCGCTCCAGAGAGAAAAGATAAATGGTTTCAGCTTGTAAAGCCATGACGGTCGCCAGAACCAAAGGTGTGTGATAAGCAGGATCCTGAAAGACGTAAATCGAATAGGTGCGGTTGGCTGTATCCACCTTGGTTGTCCTGGGGACGAGATTGTGCCATGCTTGATAGCGAATCAGGCGACCACTATAGACAAATTGACCAAACGAGTCTGGAGTTGTGGCCTCGAGTCGCTTTCCCCTATAGCATCGAGAGAGCGGACGCACAATATCACCATATTCGGGTGGTCTGCCTTTTTCCTTACGTTCGGGTAACTCATTGCGGCGCGCTGTGCAGTTAATCGCTTCCCGAAGGACAAATCGGTCGACGTCGCTTTCTAGCATTTCTCTGATTGTAAACCCGGCATCGACCACCGCCACTTCGTCTGACTCCAGTGATTTCTTCGTCTCTTTCAGCAGCTTTTTCCGAAACTCACTTTCCTTTGTGCCTACCTCGCATCTCATGATTGCCTTGAGCAGTGGCACTCGTTTCGCCTATCTCCCCGAGCTTATCATCACTCCAAAGATGAGCGCGCAATGCCGACGAGCCGTTGAGTTATAGAGTCGGTTCACTTTCCCTTGCAGCTTCGGTCGCCAGAACCCTGTGATATCTATGCTTTTCACTCGGTATCCTTCTAACTTTTTTGCCTCCCATTCCCCTTTCCACTCCACTTCTTCTTGCCACGATGAGAGCAGGCTTGCAATATCCCATGATCCATATCGAAAGCTCCACCAGCTTCGCCGGAGCTCCTCATCTTCAAACCCGCTTTCACTCAATCCACTATGGATTGCTCCTCGACTTTTCAGAAACGACCCATTCATCATCGCCCACATCAGACGCATTACATTTACGTTTGTTCCCACCGGCGTTACTTGCAATACATTCATCAGTACTGCTATAGTTATTTCTGGCGCGGTTAGCATTCCTTCCTCCTTTTTGGGTTCTCTACCTTTAGGATGAAACGCTAACCGCTTTTTGTCACATTTCTCACCTCATCTCTTTTCTTTTACCAGAAAGTAAAGTAGATATAATTTCCCCATATCCGAGTTTATGACGAGCAACGTGCGCTTTGAGCAGAAGATGGAGATTGCTACTTGCATCATTGTGACGATGTTTGACTGGAGAATGAAAGATGATCTCTCCATTGATAAACTCAGCTTTGTCACCTTCGGTAATTTGGTTGTAGAATGCTTTGCGTCGGTTCGCCTCCTCGTCAATAATAATTTCAAGTTCACGCACTAACTGTGGTAGCCGCGGCGAGCGCAAGAGTTGCGTTAACAAGTTTCGTTCATCGATAGCTAGCGTCATAATTTGTGATCCTCCACCCAACGATGGCGGCACATGAACTCTTACTCAATACGAAATAAATCTTATGCTATTCCTCTATTATATCAACCCAACAGAACTTGATGCAATCCCACCCTGACCACTTTTGAGTCAGAAGAAGATGAGCATTGTCTGATTCCTGTTGTCCTGACAGACTCAATGCTCGAAGGGGCACAGCATGCCATATCCCTTCGAATTTAGGTTCAACCGGATCTCAAGTGGTTGACAAAAAAAGAGCCACATTTACCATGATGGAAATGAAGAGATTGAAGGATCATCTACCTCTTCTTCAATCCCTTCAGTGCCTTCATGGTTCGATTTTTCCTCTCAACCACATAAGATCCTGTTGAACCCGAATTTATTCACGTAATCACGGTGGGTGTTTTGCAAAAGTACCTATCGCATGAGTATCGGTAAATAAAACCGATTGTTCAGATCATCAGTTGGTGACTCATCGAGGAGAGCAACAAAATTAACCGTACTATCTGCGGACGACAAGGTCACTGTCTTTTGACCTTCCGCAAACGTATAGGCCAGGTGGTCCGCACGAACCACCTGGCGCCCCGCGGCAAGATCAATCAACGCATAGGTCCCGTTATCTGACGTTGCTGTCTCCTGCCCATCCGTGCGAACAACCACATCGGCTAGCGGTCTACCATTGCTGTCGATCGCGCGACCAGTGATGGTATAAAGCGCCACCTCGCTAAAATTCGCCTCGTTTGCCCCTGGCAGCGTGACGAGTTTTTCACCAGGTGTGAAGATGGTGTCAGAATGCGTCGCCCGTACTGGATAGGTCCCCGTCAGGAGCCCCTCTAGCTGATAGGTGCCATCTGCTGTCGTTGTGGTGCTCTGCTCTGCAGAGGTGATCAAGGCACCTGCCACTGGCGCGCCAGCACTGTTGGTGACGCGTCCGCGAATGGTGTAAACCGTTTCATCAGTTGTCTTGTCGGTGCCGATCAGTTCCTGGACAAAATCGTCACCGTTGTTGCCGCCAGCAACGTATATGTCGCTGCCATCAGCCGAATAACGGGCTGTATGCACGGTTTCCAGACTACCATAAGCCGTCACCATTGTGCCATCGAGTTGCCAGATGGTGGCGTTATGTCCCGCCGAAACAACAAATTTCTCTCCGTTTGGATGGAAAGCGATATCTTGCACCGGTTCGGCGTGCATGTAGGTGTGCAGGACGTCGCCCGTGCGCAAGTCGCGCAGCAACACCATGTTCGCATGACTATCCATCAGAAAGTAGTGACCAGTTGGCGAGACCGTCAATTGCGTCACCTTGTTGGCGGCATTGGGATAGCGGAAGCCAAGCTGTCCTGTCGCCGCGTCCCATGCAGCGACGTTGCCATCGGCCGAACCGACCAAGAGTGTGCGCTCATCCACAAATTCCAACGCAGTCACCTCAAATGGGTAAGGGATTGTATGAATCAACTCACCCGATATCCCATTGTAGATTTTGACCGACCCGCAGTTGTCTTGGCAATTCTGCCCAGGGCCAAAGTCACCACCCCCAGTCGCCAGCAGACGACCATCCGGAGAGAACGCGACCCCACGGATCGCCCAGCGGTGGGGCGACAGGCGGTAGATGAGATCGCCGTTGTCCACTCTGTATAAGCCAACTTCATCCGTATCACCAACGAGGACTTCATTGCCATCAGGCGTAAATGCCACGAACCAAACGCACGCGCTCGCACCACCGCCATGAATCTGAACCGGCCCATTACTGCCATCCACGTGCCACACGGTGGCGTAGCCATTGCAGGTCGCTGCCGCCAGATGCTGTCCGCTCGGCGACACAGCCAGGGCTTGAATGCTGCCTGCATCACCCTCGCGATTGCGATAGCCTGGACCAGAAGCCAATGCGTCGGGCAGATGAAGCGCGTGGCGCAACAGAGTCGTAGGCTTCTCGCCAGTGAGCGTTCCGGCAACGATCACCTGGTTACGCTCGACATCGAAGGCAACGGCCACGATGGGGTTGCCGTGCCCCTCAAAGGTGCGCAAGAGCTGCCCCTCCTGAACGGTCCATACCTGGGCCACGCCATTATCGTCCCCCGTGACAATGTAGCGCTCATCTGCAGAAAAGGCACCTGCAGTTAAGCCAACTGTCACAGTTGACTTGCGGCCTTGATTGTCAACTACATCGTAGCGGTTGTGCAACGTCTGTTGTGCTGACCCGGTTGCAACATCCCACAGGGTCGCCGCACCATCCTTGCCGATGGTCAAGGCAACTTGTGCAGAGGCAGATAGATCGACAGCGGTGACGTCGTCATCGTGGCTGAGTGTCGAGCGCACGGCTCCCGTGTTTGCGTCAAAGAGATAGGCCAGATTGTCGCGACCGCCGGACAAGATCAGACTGTTGTCGGTGCTGATCATCACAGCATCCACCACGTCGGTATGACCAGCAAATGAGCGTATATGCGTTCTTGCGGCGACATCCCACAAGTGTACACCGTTTCCGTTGTCACCTGTGACCAGATAGCGTCCGTCTGCAGAAAAGCGCAACGCCGTAATTGTAACATTGGGTGTGGGATGACGTAGGGCGTGGAGCAACGTTCCATCTGACACCTGCCAGAGATGGATCACTCCTTCGATACCACCTGTGGCGGCAAGAGAACCATCTGCACTCAGGGACGCGGCATAGACATTCGTCTGTCTAGCGGGTACGCGCAACGTTTGCTCAATTTGGCGCGTCGTTGTGTTGTAGATCAGTGCACGACCATCTCTAAATCCGGCAGTAATGAAGTGCGTTCCGTCGGCGGTTAACTCGATTGCTTCCGGCGTAAAGATCTGTCCACCACGAAAGAGCATCTTATGTGCATGTTCTGCCAGATCAAAGACGACCACCTGCCCCGCGTTGGTACCCGCCACAGCGACCATACCATCAACAGCATTCCCCCTAGCGAGCGCCACGGCAGAGAAGTCGATCCCTGGCTCTCGCTCCCAAGTTGCGATTTCGTTGAGCGTCTGTGTGTTATAGGCCGAGAGTGTACCTGCCTGATTGACCAGCATCAGAACATCATTGTGCCAAGCGAGATCGACGATCGTGCGTCCCTGTGTCGTAATCGGTTGAATTCTGCCACTGGTGGTGTTCCAAAGCGCTGGTCGGCGACTCCCAATCGCCAGCGTCTCGCCATCCGGGGCAAAGGCCATCCCACCGACAAACTGGACGGGGTCTGTGTAGCGAGCGATTTCGGTACCGTCAGCACTGTTCCAAAGCACAATTTCTGCTGTGGTTGCTGTCGCAAAACGGTGACCATCAGCCGTTATGGCAACGGCATTCACAGGCTGGCTAAAACCGCTGAGCGTTGCGCTTTGCACATACGTGCCGCGACTTTCGTCATATCGATAGAGTGCTGCGCCGCGACTTCCACCAACCACAAGTGTAGCCGAATCTGCCGAGCGTGCGAGAGCGTTCAAGCCAGTAAGACCAGTCGATGTTAGGGTGTGGATCAGAGTGCGGCTGGCCACATCCCAGCGATAGAGTTGGTTGCCGTGAACGGAGAAGGCTTCGCGACCATCGTGATTAAAGATGATGTCATTGCCCATTGTTGTGACGTCGGTAAAGATATGTTCGATGGTGCCAGTTTCTACATTCCACAGACGTGGTTCGGTGCCAAAGCCGTTTGGTGCCAGCGTTAGCAACTGCGTTCCGTCGGGTGAAAGCGCGATCTCTGATACCCAGCGTAAACTGTTGGTGGGATCGGCGTAAGCAGCGGGCGGATCGGCCACGGGCCAGCGGCGCAGTGTACCATCTTCGCCCACAGATAGTATCTCTCCTGAATTCGACAACGCAACCAGATCGAAAACTTGCCCAGTGTGACCGAGGAGTGTATTTACATACGTCGCAGTTGCCACATCCCAGATGTGGAGGTTGCCCAACTTGCCACCAAACAGAACCTGTTGACTATTCGCCGAGAACGTGACGCTAGCCGTCTCGCGCATGGAATCGCTGGCCAGCAGGGTCGAAGCGCCCGTTGCGAGGTTCTAGAGGCGTGCAGTCCTATCGCTTGATGCCGACGCCAGGGTTGTGTTATCGGCAAAGGCCACGTCCTCGACCCGAAACGTGTGCCCTTTGAGCGAGCGTACCTGTTCCCACGTTGCTGTGTCCCAAATGATAATCGACTGATCATGGGAAGCGCTGGCCAGACGTGTGCCGTCAGGTGATAGAGCCAAGGCAGAGACTTGGCGGTTGTGACCAGGCAGCGTCCGCACTTGCCTGGCAGTGGCAACGTCCCAGACGGCCAGCGTGTAATCGCTGCTCAAGCGTCCCGTTCCACCGGCAGCGATCTGGCTACCGTCCAAAGTAAAGGCAACGGCGTAGACGCTGTATTCCCGATCATAGACAAAAATGCGTTCTTGCTTGCCGGTTGCCACATTCCAAAGGCGCAGGGTGCTGTCATCTCCACCCGAAAGCAAGTGTTGACCGTCGGGTGCAAAGGCAAGCGCCCGGATCGGTGCACTCTGGTGGCCATCAAAGCGCCGGGTGATACGCTGCGTCGACAGATCGAAGAGGGCCACATTGCCGCGGTCATCACCAAGAGCCACCTCTGTTTCATCGACGGCAAGCGCAACGGCGTGCAACCGGCCCAACCCAAATTGGGCAATCCCTGGCAGTGATACGCCGTTGCCCTGAGCGGGCAGAGGCGTACCTGGCGTGGGCCACGGTGTTGGAGCTGATGGCGGCGTAGCTGTCGGTGTTGGTATTGGTTCAGGTACTGCGAGTACCTCGACGGTCGCTATGGCACTTGGACTCTCAGTACCAGCCGTAAAGAGACGCAGTTCGTATGGACCAGCCTCTAGCCCATTGGTGTCGAAGGATAGATCTCCATCAATTGAGCCATTCAGCAGTTGTGTTTGGACGACTTCTTTACTTCCCGCTTTGACTAGATCGATCTTGGCCCCCGCGCCACCGGCATTGAAAAAATATGCCGTAACGGACTGGCCTTGTTCATAGCGATTGTTATCGGTTACCAAGGCAGGGGTCGCCAGTAGGTCACTTACATCGACGGTGTTCTGCTGTCCGGCGTTCACGCTGCCCGCGGACGTGTTGCGTGCCGCCATTCCACCGGCGGCAAAGAGGGTGATGTCTAGTTCGTACTCGCTTGCTTCCAGCCCGTGAACGACCACATGCAGGTCGTCTGGTGGATTATCGACCGAAATGCTGATGGCCAGTTGATCCTGCAATGATGGCTCTTCATGCTCCGCAGGCAGCGACGAATCTGCGGGTGCAAGTGGCTCGCGGAAGACGCTGCTGCCAGGAATCTCGGTGACTTGCGCACCGTTTGCCAGGATGCCGCTACGCCGACCGCTTCCATCCTCCACCCACAGGCGGAGAGCCGCATGGTTGTCGTCACGTTCATAGGCAGTGACACCGAAAACTCGTCGTACAGTCAGGTTTGCGCTGGCAGCCATCACTTGTGTGGCCGATTCACGGTCAACGGGATCAACTGCTAGCAGTGGTCGCCCCAAAATCATTGACTTGACAAACTCTTCTTTGTAGACCTTGTAGCCGCCATATTTGCCTGGACCGTAATGGTTGGTGCCCGACGAAAAATAATCACCAGCCGCATCACTAACCACATAATCGCCATCACCACTACGGCCCCAGAAGAGGACAACGTGACCTGGACCCGGTCGAAACCATCGGCGGGCACTGAACCGTGTGCTGACAAGTACGGGCGAACCTTTGGCCAAATTTTCGTTAAGAAATGCTTCGGAATCGGCTGGATTCGTTTCAAGCCGGGTGTTAAATCCTGCGCTTTCGATGTAGTCACGTGCTAGCCGCCAGACAAAGGGGCGGTTGTAACAGGTTTCGGACGGATTGCGAGGATTGGTAATGGTGCCACGCGTGATGCCCGTTTTGTCGTATACGTTGCGTAAATCTTCCTGAGCCAATGGGCTCGGACCGTTGCGCTGTAGAGCCCAGTCGTGTTCAAGCGCGTTGATCAACATCGTTAGCGCAGCCGCGCCACCGGCATTGCCGCCAATGGCCGTACATCCCTGAATGCCATTAGATCGACGCCAAATACCACGTGGCAAATCCCAGCGCGGGCCAGCATCAAAGTTGTTGATGTAGGTGGTTGGCTGCTCTGGATCATATGCGTTGTTGTTACCAGTCGGCTTTGCCAACCAGATTGACCTACGACCATTATTGACTTCGGCAAATGCAATTGTACCTTGATTATTGATTAACGTTTTAGACTTCCATTTGTCGGATACTGATAATTGTACCCGACCCATCCGACCACCACTGGGCAGCGGCATCCCCTCTTGCGCTACCACATGGGGGGCAGATGCAGGTTGAAAGCTGTACCGATCCGTTGGATGGGTTGAAAAGAAGGGCATTTGTACCGCATAGATCGTCCAGCGCCCTGTCGTGTCCTTTGCTTGAAAAGCAATCGTTCGCGCATTGTTTATGCCAGGGGAATCATACCAAAGAATAGGTGGACCGACACGCATCTGAGACTGAAAGTGGGTCAACAGGGCAGGGCGCAAGACCCAACCCTGTGGTGTGAAAACGCCCATAAAGATTCCCCACTCGTGCTCGCTTCCCCCTAATTCCCTAGCACCATTGGCGCTGAGTATGCCTTTAAAGACGACATTTTGTCCATCATTGCTTATCGAGGTGTCCCAAATTCCGGTAAAGTAGCCGTCGTTCTTATGCGTGGCCAATATTTCCTCTTCACTGCTAAAGTAGTTACGCACTTTAATAATTGCTCCCATCTTGTCATCTATGAAATCGTCATAAGGGACCAACTGTTTATATGTAGCGAAACTATTATTGGCAATGTCGATGCCGCGACTCGTAAATACTGCATCATACAATGCAGTAGGATCTGCACAGGAGCCATCTGTGCATTGCGTAAAAAAACAGCTACGGCAAAAGTCGGGGACAAAAAATGACCATAAGGGGTGAAATCCTAGAGCAGCCCTCTGTTTGCATGAAAAATTTGTACCCGACTTTTGCTGCTACTGTAAAAAAAGCACAAGTCGACTTTTCGCAACCGATTGTATTGGTGTTTTTAGTGGCTCCGTGCGCTCTATAAGCAATGTGGTTGTGGTCGTTGATAGCCGTATCGAAAATAGAATACCTGAAATGTGGATTGAAGCCAGAATGGGGAGACCCGATGGCAAGCTTCTCATACTCGTAGGGCCCGTCAATTATCTTGGCACCATACCGCAAGTGCCACAGCTTCCCATGTTGCGTTATTTCCTCATCCACAATAACAATGTTGTGTTCATTATTGATATCGCCATGCAAAAAATCACGCTGCGCAATGGGTGGTGCAATCATCTTTATTTCGCCTTGGTGAGTGCGAATATAGAGTGCCTCGGGACTATCCTCTGCGGAAGTTCCTGCAAAGAGGATGTCGCCCGCATCGTTTAGTCCCATAAGATCAGCGATCACAAAACCATCATCAGCTGAAACGACATGTGTCAGTTCATAGGCTGGATCAGATGTTGGTGTTGCTGGCTGCACGGCTGGCGAGCCAGCAACATCGCTGACTTGCCAGAGCGCCGCCGCAAGCAAGACGATCAGGCCGACAAAGCCAAACAAGATAAAGTTGTGGATGTTCTGTTTTGTGGGCATTGTACTTTTTGTCCCTTATCTTCAGTGCCATTCAATTATGCACCAAACTCTACAGTGAAATCCGATGGAGAACGATAGTTTCGCTGACCCATCTTCCCGGAAGGGGTCACAAATCGACCCGTTTACCCTACAATATCTGACCCCTTCCGGGAAGATTCAGAACGAGCGTTTTCAAACTGACTTCACTTTAGGATAGCAGGACGGAGTGTGTGGGAAGATGTGCGGAGGCGTTTGCAACTGTGTAGGCGAATCCAAAAAATAAATCCCCAACGAGCGAGATGGACTCTTGCAATCCAATCAGATTCTCGAAGGGTATCACGGAATACGCATCACGCAATACGTATGCCTCATGGGTCGTTTATTTTCTGGAACGGCCGTATGAAGCAAAGCAAGCAAACGTATTTTGATAAACGACTACCAGATTCATGAAGACAATCATCATCTGCATTTATCTATGCACTTGATGTTTACACAGCATGGAGGGGGTATGAGGATTCTCTAGCCTTTCAGAAAAAGATTTTCCTGTCGTTGATGGCATTTCAGCCAGTCAGCGACTCAGCTCTCTGGCTGACCGGCTGAAATGCTGACAAGCTACTGTTTCGCGTGGAAAAACATTATCTGAACATCTATAGAATGGTTAGAGGGGTGAGGTATGCTGAGTTCCCAGCACTAAGTGCTTATCCGAAAAGTTCTGTGACGATCTATTCTCACTCGAGTAACTGGTTGGACTCACAACCACTTTTCGGATAGGTTTTAAGGCGCGAACTGATTGAGGAGTTTATGGGCTGCATCGTGGACTGTCCAGCCGCGTCCACGAGCGGTCGCATCGTTGGCAACTGAGGCTGGCAAGAGTGTTTCGAGCAGCGTGATCTGCTCCTGCACGTGGGAACTCGCTGCGATGTCGGGTGTGCGTGACTGTACATGACAAGTAAGCAGAGCAAGAACAAAGATGCGCATTTCCATCTGTTCCTGTTCATCTGTTGCGAACTCGGCTTCTGCCAGCAACAAGTCGCTGGCTTGCGATAGACCTGTGCGCATCAGCTTTGGAACATCCGCTTCAATTGCGGTTTGAATGGATTGCACCATGTATTGTTTGGCATCCGCAAAATCAGATAGCTTACGTGCGACAGTGGCCATCACGTTGAGATTGAAGCAGGTGAAAAAGGGATTATCTGCAGCCTGCGCAGCCTGTACGCCTGCGCCACAATAGGCGATTGCGTCGGCATAGTTGCCCAACTTTTCATGAAGCTGCCCCAGAATATTGAGCCGTGCGCTAATCTCTAACTGATGTCCCATGCGGCGGCTGATGGCCAGGCTCTGCTCGACATAAGGAAGCATGGCGCGTGCCTTTTGTTCATCACCGCCCAGACCCACCAAGCCTAACCCACCGGCAGCCCGCATGATCCCATCCCAGTGTCCAATCTCTTCCGCTAATGAAAGGGCTTGGCGGTAATACTGTTCGGCTTCTTCACTCTCACCCAGGCGAAAGCAGAGCAAGCCCAGTGTATCGGATGCTCGAATGATGATACCAAACTGTTCTAACTGTTGACCGATGGTTAACCCTTCCAACGCCACCGCTTTGGCTTCTGTATAACGGTCCGTATGGGCATAGAGATTTCCAAGCTGCCAGAGCGTCTCTGCAATCGCTACCTTGTCATCAAGCCCGCGGCTGATCTCCAGCGCCTGTTGCAAGAGCCTGATCCCTTCGCTCTCTTCCCCCTGCCAGCCCTTGGTCCAACCCAGGAACATGAGGGCAAAGGCGATATCTATTGGGCGGTTTAGCTGCCGGGCCAAGGCAAGGCTCTCTTCTAGATGGACAATGGACTGATCGTGCTCATTGGTGAAGTTGCAGAACGCACCAAGGCGTGCCAGCCACAGACAACGTAGGACGGCCACCTGAGCAGGCGCTGTAGGCGATGATTCTGTCGATTCCGATGGTCCCACTGATTCAGTTGCATGTGCTTGCTCTTGACTGGACAGCGCGGCCAGCGCCTGCTCAAACGTGGCCTGCCCCTGACGATAGCGTCCACGCAGCTGTTGATATTGATAAAAACTTTCGGTGGCGGCTCCCAATCGGTCAAAATCGCCTTGCACAACGGCCCACTGCCAGGCCACATAGACGTTGCCGATTTCGTCATCAATGGCCATCAGTGCTGCCGCTTGCTCCTTCCCGCTCAGTTTGTTGGTATAGCCCCCAATTTGGTCAAGATAGTAATGACTGTGCAACGTGCAGGTTCGATCGAGTAATTGAGGCTCTTTTTGCAACTGTTCATAGGCAAACTGGCGCAGCAGTTCGTGGATACGGTAGCGTCTCTCAGGAGGGCAATTCTGTGCGTGGACGTTGCTCTGGCTGAAGCGTATGAGAAAGCTATCTGCCAACGTCGCGATGGTGCCAAACGATATCTCCGCGACTGTCTCGGCTGCATCGGCGCAAAAACCGCCGCGAAAGATCGAGAGACGACTCAGCGCCATCTGTTCTTCTGCTGATAGCACCTGCCACGACTCTTCCAGCAGAAGGCGCATACTGCGATGGCGCTGGGGCATGTTCTGCTGGCGTGTGGTAAGTAAATTCAGTCCGCGGGCAATCTCCTCGGCTATTTTTGAGGCTGGCAATGTCCGCAACCAGACGGCTGCCAACTCCAGCGCAAGGGGCATTCCTTCCACCAATTGGCAGATGCGCAGTATGTGTTCAATCTCCGCTGCCGGTGCAAAGCCAACATTTGCACGGCTGGCACTCTGCACAAAGAGACGGACGGCGTCGTAGCGTGTCATCTCTTCCAGCAAGCGTTCACTGTTAGGTGAGGCTGTTCTTTCTCCGTAGGTTATGCCATCTTCGGTTGGATAGGCCAGCCCCTCCAGCGGATAGAACCATTCCTCACGCAGATTCAATGCACTGCGCGAGGTCACGAGCACTGCAACATCTGGTGCTGTGGCGAGGATCTTGGAGACAAAGGGCGCGCCGTCGAGCAGATGCTCAAAGTTATCGAGTATGAGAAGGAGGTTTTTTTCGCGCAGATAATTCAGAAGTTGCGCATCGAGTGGGGTCTCGGCGTAAAATGAGTCACCAGTCGCCGCTGTGACAGCACCCGTAATCGCGGCAGTAATTTCCTCTGTTGTTCCTACGGGATTGAGCGGCACAAAAAAGATGCCATCGGCAAAGGAAAGCTCATCATTGCGCGAGAGCCGATCTGGTGTATCCGCGCTTGGGGTTGAGATGAGCGCTGGCTCGCTCGTCGGCAGAAATGCGCGTGCAGTTTCAATAGCGAGCCGTGTCTTGCCCATACCGCCCGGACCAACGATCGTCAGCAGGCGACAGTTCGTCTCTTTGACGAGCAGCCGATGAAGTTCGGCCATCTCCTGTTTACGCCCGACAAAGGGTAACGGATCTGTCGGGAGATTGTGGACAAATGTCACAGAGGGCTGGGGCTTCTGCACATATGGGCTGGATGGAACAAGAGGCGGAGCAATGGTGGTCATGAGCGCCGTTGCACTTGAACCAACCTGTTCTGATCGTCCGCTAAACTCTATTTCTGAAGCAATCGCGATCTCTTCAACCATCACCGGACGACTGGCAATCTCGGCTACTAACGTGCGCAGGGTGGCAGATGGCTCTTCGCCAAATTCAGCATGCCAGATATCGCGACATTTTTCAAACTGTTGTATGGCTGCTTTGCGTTGCCCGGTCTGTGCATAGAACCAGATGAGATGGTGATGCGCTTCCTCTTGCAGCGGTTCTAGCAGTAGCAGTTGTTGCGCATAGCTCAGTGCTTCTACATACCGACTGTGATTGATTAGTCCCTGCACCAACCTCATCAGCGCCTGCCCTTGACGTTGATGAAACTCAGCGCGTTTGCTCAACAGCCACAATTCAAATTGAGGCGAATCGGGCATGTCCAACTGTTCTAAAAATTCGCCGCGCGGTATGTCAACAGCTGACTGCAATTCAGCCAGATCGTTGGACGTCAAACTTTGCGTTAGCTTTTGCTCATACTCGGTGACGTCGATCCAGAATGTGTCCCGATTCAACTGAACGAGATCGCTGCCCTGAGCAAGTGCATCGGTTCCAAGATTGCTGCGGATCTGGCTCAGTTGCCAACGCAATGCGCCCAGTGGATTATTGGATTCAGCAAAGAGGAAATCGCAGAGGATTGACCGGTTCGGCGGCGTTTCCGTGACAGCCAGGTACGCGAGCAGCCCACGCGTTTTGCGGCGCAGAGAGATCATCTCGCCGTTGACGCGCAACTCGAAAGAACCAAGGAGACGTAGAGTGTAGACAGCTTTAGACAATTGCGGCATGGAACTTCCTTGCATTGGCTGACAATCGCTAATTGCGTGAATCTAGCATATTGTAGCACAAGGTCGTACAAGGGAAGGTGTTGCCGCATCAAATTATCAGTAGATCGCAATCGTTAGATCCCTTCGGCTTCGCTCAGGGCAAGCCTTCGCTTCGCTCGAGAATGACACGATTACGGTCTACTGATTATAGATACATGTTGTTTAACCCGTTCATTTTTCAAACTGCTTTCTGGGCCACGCCATAAATGACATTTGTCGTCACAGCGCCAATCCCTTCTTCAATAATGGTTGCCTGATTTTGGTGGCGGACTTGAGCGGCCAATTGTGGCTTCATCGCCTCTACTGTCGCTCGCAAACCCGACCCCAAAACAATATTCCACCACGCTTCCAGATCGTATAACTCTTGCTCACCCTCTTCGCTTGCGGTTGCAACATTCTCAGCACCGCCGTCGAGAAGAAGCGCTTCGACACCAGATGGTACAGTCAATCGCTGCCAAGGGCGATAGGTCGGGATTAGGTCTGGTCGTTCTCTTGCAATTGCGGCCTTAAAATGGCTGGACATGGGTTCAAAAAGATCTGGTCCCCAGGTCGTAATTGCCAGTTTCCCGCCAGGTTTGAGCATGCGCCACAATTTGCGAATTTGCGCTTCCATATCTGGCACAAAAAAGATACCGAAGACGCAGACCACAGCGTCGAATGTGGCTTTGGCATCATCCAGCTCTGCCATATCACTGTGGTGAAAGTCGACATTGCGCAGACCGCGCATCACAGCTTTCTTGCGGCCGTGAACAAGCATCTTTTCAGATAGGTCGACACCAATGACGTGACCGGACGGTCCTACAATCGCCGCAGCAGGCAGTGCAGAAGCGCCTGTTCCGCAAGCCACATCCAAGACGTGTGCCCCCGGGGACAGATCCAGCCGCTCAACTGTTTTTGTTCCATAACGTTCCCAGTACGCATTGGCTGGATGATCAAAGGTATCAGCAGCTGCGTTGTAGGTAGCTCTGGCTTTTTGTTGTGCTTCGTTCATATTGATATGTCCTTGTAAGGCGGTATACCACAAATTGTGTAACAGCTACTTTGTTTCTCAGATGGAAAATAAATCTACACAACTTAGAATACCACCACCTGTCGTTGACAGAGTTTTCGTGGGGGACGATTTATCGTCTCCCCACGAAAAGCATAAAATTCTGGAAAAGTCATGTTCCTAACAAGTTAGCGTGCGGCCACCAACCTAGGCAGATGAAGGGCCGCCTGCATGTTCTTACACTCAGGGTTACAATCGCCATTAAAGGTAGTGATTTGCAGCGTTGGATCCGGCAGCGCCGCACCGTGTGTGCGAATCACAGTATGGATTTCTGCTGACATCGGATCGATAAGACCAGGGGCGGGATCCATCAACTCGTAGGGAAAGCCAGAAGCGTTGTCCAATGCAATTGAGTTATCGCCAACAGCCAAGTGGGCACCAAAGTGGGCAACCCCATTCTCATCGGCGATGCCGCCGGTGGCGTACCCAACCATACCAACTGTCTCTGGATTGCTCAACTCGGACCCTTTACAGGTTGCGCCTTCACAAGCGGCCGGATTGTTAAAGACAATCCACCAGATACTATAAGCCTCTCCTGGCGTCAGATCGACGGTGTCGATGCTAACGGTAACACCATCTGCCGTGCGTGCTAGCACAGATGAGGCACCAGCAATGTCGTTGGTATTGTCGCCAAAGACGTGAATGTTGGCCTTGCTGATGACGGCTGGTCCAGAAGCAACCGGTTCCACCAGATTGATCGTACAGGCCGAGAGAACGACTGCGGCTAACAACAGGAAGCTGAGCGTGTAGAAACGAACGCTGTTACGAGTTTTACTCTGATTGTGATTACTATGCAAAGTAAACATGATGTTTTTGCTCCATTTTTTAAGAATCTGTCGTAACGTAAAATTTTGAGACGTTTGCAAGATTATGTTTGTGACTTGCTGGACTCAAGGATAGCAGGGTGGAATGTGCAGGAGGGTTTGCAATAAGGAGTGCAAAGGTGTTTGCAACAGGCCGAAAAATAAGGATCTAATAGACAAACCAAATAAACCCGTACAAACGTGGAGTCGCCATGCATGGCGCGCCATATATGGCGCAGCATTCTCTAATGTGAACGGGCGGCGTTAGAGATTACACGCAGTAGGATTTCTCAGAGGTAGAGCGTTCAAATGGCGAAAAAAGACGCAGTAGAGAATCTCGGACCATTTGGCACGCTCGAGTCTGTTTTGACTGAGAAGTGCAGGATTATGTCTACTGCGTGTAATAGAGAACGCCTTCTCTGCAAAGTACGATTTCTATTTGTCTTGTCTGTAAGAAGAGGCATGAAGTTTTACGAAGAACAACAAAACTTCGCGTGTCTCCGTGTGATTTCGCGGATCATTATGGAGCAACCACCTCACCGCCCAGAAAGCCCCGTCAACAAAATCCCCTCCATAAAATAGCGTTGCGCCGCAAAGAAGAGAATCAAAACCGGAATCAGGGTCAAGGTTGATGCAGCCATCAGATAGCCCCACTGGGTGACAAACTGGTCGCGGAAGAATTGTAGCCCCAAGGCCAAGGTGCGCATGTGGGGTTTGTTCATATAGATGAGGGGTCCCATAAAGTCATTCCACGCAGCCAGGATGGTGAAGACGGTGATGACAGCCAGCGGTGCTTTGGAGAAAGGGACAATGATCTCCCACCAGACGCGCAGGCTGGACGCACCATCGATGTAGGCCGCTTCATCGTAGTCATAGGGCAGGGTGCGGTAGAATTGGCGCAGCAAGAAGATGTTGAAGGCACCACCACCGAAGAAAGCAGGGATGGTCAACGGCAAGAAAGTATTGACCCAACCCAGTTTGGTGAACAGAACAAAGGTCGGAATCAGTGTCACAATGCTGGGAAGCATCATGGTTGAGAGCAGCACGCCAAACAGAAACTCTCGTTCAGGAAAGCGCCGCCGGGCAAAGCCAAAGGCCACCAAGCTAGATGAGAGCACTGTGCCGAAAGTCGATAGCACTGTCACAATCACCGAGTTGCGCAGATAGAGAAAGAAGGGAAATTTCTGAATCGCTTCCGGGTAATTGCTCCAGGTCACTGCTTGGGGAATAAAGCGGGGCGGATAGGCAAAGACTTCTTCTGGTGGCTTGAGCGAAGTGCTGAGCATCCAGAAGCTGGGCAGGAGAAAAATCAAGGCAATCGCCGTTAAGAGGACGTAGAGCAAAAGGTTGGGCAGCCATTGACCCATTGTCAGGGTGCGCGGTAGGTCTGTCGCAGGTCTATTGCCGGACTGGGGTAACGATCGCGCCAAAGGTTGTTCGCTCATCGTTCCGCCTCGTAAAAGACCCACAGCCGCGCCATGCGCAATTGAAGCAAGGTAAAGGCCAGAATCAAGATGAAGAGCAGCCAGGCCAGTGCCGATGCATAGCCCATCTTGAAAAACTTGAACGCGTTGTTGTAGAGATAGAGCACATAAAAAAGAGTCGAGTTGGCCGGGCCGCCCGCCGTGATGATGTAGGCACCAGTAAAGACCTGAAAGGTCCCGATGATGCCCAATACCAGGTTAAAGAAGATGAGGGGCGTCATCATGGGGATCGTAATGTGACGAAAACGATGCCAGAGATTGGCCCCATCAATGCTTGCCGCTTCGTAGAGCGTGCGCGGGACATTTTGCAATCCCGCCAGAAAGATGATGACGCTGCCACCAATCCCCCACAGCCCCATGATCACAAAGATCAGCTTGGTAATCTGGGGGTCAAAGAGCCAGTTGAAGACAGGCAAGCCCAGCGAGCGCAACACGGCGTTGACCAGTCCAAATTCACCCGAAAAGAGCAGACTCCAGGTGAGCGAACTGGCCACCGCTGGCGTGATAACGGGCAGATAGTAGAGCGTGCGGTAGAAATTGATGCCGCGTACGTTGATGGTCAACAAGAGCGCTACCAGAAAGGAGATCAGAAGATTGAGCGGCACCGACAGCGCCACAAAGTAGATCGTATTGTAGAGACTTAGGCGAAAAAGTCGATCGTTGCCCAGAATTTTGGCAAAGTTGTCCACTCCCACCCACTCAGCACCCGAGAGCACCGAATACTCAGTGAAGGAAAAGTAGACGGAGGCCAGCATGGGGCCGATGGTGAAGATCAAGAAACCCAAGACCCAGGGCAGCACATAAAGTCGCCCTTCCCAAGCTTCTCGTCGGGCCAATACGCCACGTCTGGGTTTTGCGGTGGCAATCATCTATCGTCCTAACCTGGACAAGGCCGCTTCGCTACCAAGCCAGAACCAAAAGAGCAAGATGAATAAGATGACTGAGATGATAGGATGTTCATCTCAGTCATCTTATTCATCTCAATCATCTTGTCACGCTCAGCGATTTCTTGCCCAATATACAAGAAACTGATGGATAAATCGCAATTGCTCACCCCTGAACGAGCAGAGTGGCGTCTTCGGCGAGCTGGCCAAGAATCTCTTCGATGGGGCGCGTGGCCAGGATCATTTCGTCATAAGCCGCTTGATAGAGCGCTGTCCACTCCGATTCCTTGGGGCTGGTACGGTAGGTACGTAGGATGGGGCGCACCGATTCATAGACTTCGGTATCCTCCCACTCGTAGACTGTCTGAGGGGATACACTTTTGCGAGAGGGGAAGCGCCCGCCGCCGATTTGGGCATAAATCTTAGTTGCTTCCTCGGAGAAGGAGCGTTCTTTATACCAGGTCCAGGCAGCCTGGGGCTCTTGCGGTTCGCGGGCAAAGTAGAAGGAGTTGAGCGCCGCCACCGAATATTGACCGCTGGGTCCTTTGGGGAAGCGCACCATGCCAACGTCAAAGAGTTCGGTCGTATTTTCCTGTACAATGTTGCGCGTATACCATTGTCCAGCCATGGTGGCCATGGCGCGCCCATTGGTAAACCCCGGAGCCTGATCCTGTGCACCGGCACCCGGTGTTGGCGTCAACCCTTCACTGTAGAATTGTTGGACCCACTTCCAGAGATTGACGTTTTCCTCTGAGTTGATAATGTTCTCTGTAAAATCATCGTTCCAGTACTCGGTGCCAAATGCCCAGGCCAGCATAATGTAGACTGTGACGCTACGAATGTTATTCATATCATAGCCATAAAGGGGAGCTCCATCTTTTTCGCCTGTAAGGGCTTGGGCAAAGCTATACCAGGCGTCGTAATCCCATTTACCCTCTAACTCCAGTTCTTTCAAATCAGGGTGTCCAGCCTCCGCTACTGCATTTTTGTTATACCAATGCAGCCAGCCACTGATGAACCAGGCCAGACCGTAAATCTCTCCGTCTACCGTTTCTGTGGCGTAGTCATAGAAATCATCAGCCGAGAGTTCACCATCCGCGGCGATCAGATCATCCAAGGCACCAACGACATTGTTGTCGCGGAAGAGCGGCAACCATTCCCAATAGCCGTAGAGTACATCATAGTGGGAGCCACCAGCAATCGAGGTTAACAGCTTCTCAGTAAAGCCAGTCCACGGTGACTGATCGCGAATCACCTCAATGTCTGGATACTTCTCTGTGAAATAGTCGATGAATTCCGCATCAGCGGCCACCCAGGCATCTGTGCCTGTCGGATCATAGTCAAACACATAGGTCGTCGTCTTGGCCGCCGCCGGAGCTTGTTCGCCAGTGGGTGCTTGGGCAACCTGGGTACAAGCGGCCAGCGCCATCCCCACCGTTCCCACACCAAGCGTTTGCAAAAAGCCACGACGACTCAGATTGTTTCTCATCGTTCTTCTCCTTTGGATTGTGGTTCTATGAATCAACGAGACAGTGGACATTATCAAATCTGAAGAGGTGTGTGTTCGCTTCTCGAACGAACATCTGTGTGTAATCTAACACACTATTTTTGAATCGTCAATGCGCACTTTATACAGGATATTCTTCTACAAAATGGTCAACTTTGCTACCCAATGGTCCATAGCCAACCAGCCGTAGATTCCTCGGACTTATCTCTCTCCACGTTGAAAAACTGATTGACAGTTTCCAACATGAAATGCTAAGATTCTCGCGAAGAACCTTTCCGGAAAGTGGTCGTGAGTCTAACTAGGAATCTTCATATAGAAAAATCCGTACAAAGGAGTCAAGTTTTGTAGACAGTGGATAGTGGATAGTGGTCACACAAGCCACTATCCACTATCCGCCTTGGACGACCACTTGTCGGTTTGAGGCGAAGCTTCACTGGATTCTCCATCATGCGATTTGAAGAATCGACCAGTGTGCTTATTCTTCATTGCGAATAAGGGAACGTGTCCCAAAGCGTGTAAATACAGCTGTTCTCTGACTGAGCAGTGTTCAGTTACACACTTTGTGGTACACACTCATGAATAAGGAGCTCATAGGAATGAAAGTCTTTATGGTAACCGATATGGAAGGTGTGGCCGGAGTCGTTTCATTTGCCCAACAATCCTATCCCGACGGTCAATACTATGAGCAGGCAAAGAAATTGGAGACTGCTGAAGTCAACGCCGCTGTCGATGGGCTGCTGGATGTCGGTATTAACGATATTCTGGTATGGGACGGACATGGTGCTGGCGGCATCAATTTTGAGGATCTGCACGCTGCCGCAAAATTATTGCATGGACGCCCTTCACCGCCCTGGTCTCGCCTCAACGAAGTGATTGCAGAATATGACGTCTGTGTGATGATCGGTCAGCACGCCCGAGCAGGCGTACCAACCAGCAACCAGAACCACACCCAGAACAGCCGTACCATCGACCATTATAAACTTAACGGGAAACCCATTGGTGAAATTGCCCAGATTGCTCTCTACTTTGGCTCATTCGGCCTGCCGCTCATCTTTCTCAGTGGAGAAGAAGATGCCTGCCGAGAAGCACAAGATCTGGTGGATGGCATCACGACCGTGTCCGTGAAACGGGGGCTGGGCCGCGGATCAGCTATTTCCCTTTCGGCTCAGGAAGCGCGCATCCGCATCCGCACAGGCATCAAGCAAGCCATCAAGAAACAACGCACCGAACCCATTCTGCCCGTAGTCTGGCAAGGGCCATTCGTACTGGAAAAGCGCTACTTTCACACCGATAGTGCTGATAGTGCAGCGTCACAACCAGGTGTCGAACGCGTCGATAGTCAGACTGTGCGATTGCAGAGTGACGAGATCCGTGAGATCATCTATCGCTAGTTCGCACAGCAATCGATGCGCCGCCCGTTCGACCCGTCCAGCAAGAAGAATCTACGTAATTTTCTGGTTCTTCCGGAATAGAAGGGGGTGAACTTCCCGGACACGCTTAGTCAGTAAGAGAGATACCAAATAGGCGCGTTGAAAAGAGTCGGAAAAAATCAACAATTCCGACTTTATGTAAACTTGGGTATTGAGCTGGTAGCAAGTAGACATAAGAGAGAAATCAAAGGCAATCAAGAAAAAAACAGTAGCAGCAAAAGTCGGGTACAAATTTTTCATGCAAACAGAGGGCTGCTCTAGGATTTCACCCCTTATGGTCATTTTTTGTACCCGACTTTGC
Source organism: Chloroflexi bacterium TSY (assembly GCA_019217005.1). The sequence continues at coordinate 24,977 of JAHBNG010000043.1, read as the reverse complement.
CGTAGCTGAAAAAAAGAAAGCAGAAAACTAAGCTTGTGGTCGACGACGGATAGTTCGTTGACGAATGTGGAAAGATTCGTCATAGGTGGTTCGGTCTTGCCACATTTTCCAAAGAATGGCCAGCCAGCGGTTGGCTAAAGCCCGATGAGAGCGACTGACCGAGTGGCCCTTTGACGAGCTTGTAAAGTAAGCCGAAGCCCAGCGAGATTGCTGGCGCGAAGAACGAGCCAGTTGCTGAGAAAAGTAACGAAACTCTTTATCACAAGAGCGGCGAAAGTGGACCAAGTGGACTTTGCCACTTTGGTTGGTAACGGGAGCCGTGCCAGCTAAAGTCTGGACCATGCTGGAATGGGGGAAGCGGCGGCGATCTTCGCCAAATTTGACCAGCAAAGAGGGAGCCAAGAGCTCTCCTGCGCCCGGCAGGGAAGCAAAAATGGGGTGATCCTCGTGTTGCAGAAAAAGAGAGTTCAACTGTTGGAGTGTTGCTTGCTTGGAGTTGAGGGTATGGAGCAAGAGTCGGGCAAGTTGCTGGGCTTGAACTTGACAAGCTTGGGCAACACCGGAGCTGAACGGGGATGTTGTGTGGTCAAGGCATCAAAACAGGTGAGCCATTTGGAGGGCTGATTATGTTTATGTTGCTTGAGAAAGACCTGAAATTCATCATAGGTTGCTTTTTCTGCTGCTTGCGGCGACGGATAAGCCAGAATCAGATGAGCTGCAATGGGCGATGGCCAACTAAAGACATTGAGCAAAGCGGGATGGTATCTGAGCAAACAACTACGCAAGCGATTGGAGACAGCAACCGTTTCTTTGCGCCAAAACTCGGTCATGCTCACCACGATGCGCATTTGCTGGAGTAATTCACTCCCTGGATGCCAAGGATAGAATCGGTGAACATCTGTTCTGACCAGTTCAGCTATCGTATATGCATCACTTTCATCAGTGCGAGCACCGCTCTGATTGTACCTCGCCCGACTTGCTTTGACCACGTTCGGTGGGAGGACATATAGATTTGTATACCCAGCATCCCATAAGTAGTCAATTATCAGATTATGTGCTGTCTCTAATCCGATTCGACATTTTCATGGCCGATATCCATCGTTTCTCGCCACTTTTCTAGTTGCTTAAAGCCATCCACACTATGTTCTATTGTCATGTAGTTAATTCGACGACCGTTTTCATCCGTTATCATTACATCATGTTTTGTTTCACTCCAGTCTATTCCTATGAATATCTGCATTTTTGACCTCCTCATTCACTTGAGGATTGCCTTTGGTCATTTTTTTCGGACGCTCTTTTCCGTTTTCCTATTATGGCATTCGAGATGCTACACGCTTGCGACGGTTCTAGGCGTCGGCTTGGTGGACGGTCCGGGAAGGGCGGTCGCACCGCGGGAAGAGGGCGGTCCTTTTTACCAAGCCGGAGTTCGATTCCGAGTGACAGCTTCTCTCTTTCTGTCTCTCTCATTCTAACTCCTTTCCTATATTATCTAATAGGAAGAGGTCAGAGATGAGTTCGCCAACGAGGCTGTTCTTGACCTCTTCCGAGAAACTGATTATCTAAAACTGCCTCTCTTGTGCAAATGCCGGGGCCCCCTTTCCTGCTGGACCAGCTAGATCCAACTGACCCGCTCCTGTAACTGCTTCATGCGTCCCATCACGGGCAGGATCGACATATTGCACAAACCAAGCTTCCAATTCTCCCTTCATTTGTTTCACAATATCAGCATACCCTGCATCGTCCACTAAATTGGTACGTTCATCGGCGTCTTCTACCAGATCGTAAAGTTCGTGAGGGCCATAAGGGTAGCGGTGTACATACTTCCAAGTTTTTGAGCGTATCATACGAACAGGACCATACTCATCGTAAACAACGACATGAGTCGCACCGTCTTCCTGCTCATCGTTTGGCTCTTGTCCACTGCTCAAAAGCGGTACAAAGCTACGACCCGGTAACTGTTCCGCCATTGGATTCTCCAATCCGAGATAATCAAGCAATGTGGGCATAAAGTCATAGCCGCTCAGCAATGTATCACAGACAACATCCTGCGCGATGCGTCCCGGTTGACTGATGATGGTTGGAACCTTGACAGATGTATCGTACATGTTTTGAGGGAAGGTGCCATTGCCTTTGCCCCAAATGCCGTGATGCCCACAGTTAAAACCGTTGTCGCTCGTAAAAAAGACAAGCGTGTTTTCGGTCAACTCCGATTCATCCAGCCGGTCCAGAATCCGACCAATGTTCATATCCATTGCCGTCACCGAGGCAAAATAACCCTGCAGGTTGGGGATTGGATCTTCATGGGCAGGCTGCAGCGCATTGGCCCAAGGGTGACGAGGTTCTTGGGGACAGCTCTCAAATGGACAATCTGCATAGGATTCAACGATCTCTGGCGGGTGATTGTCGATCCACGGACTGTGGGGGGCAGTGTAATGGACATGCAAACAGAAGGGCTGCTTCGTCTCCATATTTGTCTCGATAAAGGCCAATGCATCATCCGTGATCAGGTCGGAAAGGTAGCCCGGTTCTTGAACGGGTTGACCATCACGGATCATCGGAGCGTTGTAGTAGGGACCACCTCCGCGCTCATGAACATACCAGTGGGTGAAGCCTTTTTGTGGATTGAGACTGTCACCTAGATGCCATTTGCCGCTGAATCCACAGAGATAACCATTTTCGGCCAGAATCTCTGTATATGCTAGCTGACCTGCCAAGTAATCGATTGCTTCTTTGCTCTGTTTTCCTTCGTCTGCCATATTGCCTTCACGAATCCAGTCATGAACACCATGTTGCGATGGAATTCGCCCCGTCAAGAGCGATGCTCGTGCTGGTGAACAGACGGGTGATGTACAAAAGAAGCTCTCGAAGCGTATTCCGCTGGCGGCCAAACGGTCGAGATTGGGAGTGCGGATTTCTGGATTGCCCGCACAGCCTAATGCCCAGGGCCCTTGGTCATCAGAAAGGATAAAGATAATATTGGGTTGGTTCGGGTTGCGGCTTGCCATTATGGCTCCTTTGTAAACGACTTAAAGTCAAGAAGAGCTATTTGTACCATGAAGGAATTGAAGGGATTGAAGGAGTGTCTGCTTCTTCTTCAGTGCCTTCATGGTTTAATTTTTCATGTCAACCATTCGAGATCCCATTGAGTCACAACTGATAAAGTACTAATTTTTCATAATGTGCCGTGGTTAAACTTTCTCAATGCAGTTGAGATGTCTCAGGGATTTCGTAATTGATGCACCAGACAGAGTCGTCTGCAGGAGGTGGGCGTTCCAGATAATCCATTGTCTTGAAATCGGCAAGTTTGGGGAAGACTTCATCCTGCCAGATCGTCTCGATTTGCATGAACGTCAGCGGTTTCCGGGTCACTGGTGTATGACGCGCATAGTCAGCGAGTAATTCTGCCGCTTTATTTCCGAGCCAACGTACCTCATCATCCACCATCCGCTCACCGATCTGGCGGTTTGCTTCACGCGCGTTTTGGCCCATGGCAAAGTGAGGGCCGGATGCATCCTCAGCAGGAAAACGCGATACATCGACACAATCTGGCTCCAATGCCCACAGAAGAGAGGTTTCTACCTTACCCGCATGATCGCCTGTCGCGCGACCATCACCATCAAAGCCAGGACTGTTGGCCTCAAAATCGGGCAGACCGTAGATTCGCATCGCAAAATGGGGTTGCAAAAGGTCGATGAGCGTCTTCAAATCCTGCCAGTTTGGCCCGTAGTGGCCTGTTACAAGAATTGTGCCATGAAATCCAAGGGCATCTGCTGCTCGCAAGTGATAGCAGATGTTCTTAAAGTGCATCCAGGGTGGCATAGCAGTCAGCCACGAGCGTGCCTGTCCAACATTCTCCTCTGCCCACGAAGCATAGAGACCGATCTCGTGAATATGCCAATAGTCGGGTGGTGCCACGATTCCACCGTGTTCACGCGCCGCCCGACAGCAGATACCATGAGCCTTGAGTGCATCAAGTCCCACTGCATTCTGAGGACCATGCGGTTCACAGAGTCCATAGGCAAAATAGACAATTGGATGAGCCGCAATTGCGGCCTCAAGTTCATCTGGAAACATTCGCTCCCATCGGACTTCACGCATAATAGATTCTCCTTTCTTTATTCTTCCTCATACCAAACACGATACACAATACCCGTCGCATAATCTCCCACAATCAAGTTTCCGTTTGGTCCGGTTGCCATGGGTAGGGGACGGTCGAGACCGTCAATGAATGTTGATGGTTCACCTCGAAATGTAGGTCCACTCGCTGTTGTCTCTGGGATCAACACAATGCGTTCTACTGTGTGCCCCACGATTTCTTCACTAAAGACTTGGCCAAAGAGCGACACATAGAGCGTTCTATACTCAGCAGGCCAAGTAGGATGATCGATATAGGCCAGACCGCTTGCACTTGCGTGTGGCGTAACAGCATAGAGAGAGCCACTATAGGGCAACCCGTCGATCTGCGACAATTCATCGGTGTTGGCAGCATTACTTGTATCGTTTGCGCTTGGACCAAATCGCTCTGGGAAGCCATAGTGATGCTGCCACCGGATATGGTTCACTTCGTCGGGTGCGTTATTAAAATCAGGACCATTCTCGCTAGCGAAGAGTTGCCACGTGGCAACGGAAGCCCCGTTTTCGGTTTCATGGGCGAGATCTGCCCAAACGAGCATATAGGGATTGCGGTTACCGCGACTCACAATCTCTAGAGACTCAAGGCCCTGACCATCGCGAGGAAACCGCAGGATGGCGGCGTTTAGAGAACCACCAACGTCCAAATCTTCCGTCGAGCCAAGGCCAAAGTAGATCCACCGCCCACCCGCCTCGCCGGTAAACGGATCGGGATCGGGATTCCAAACAAGCCCATTATTTTGGTGACGCCCCCAGGGTAACCCATCAATACGCAAGTCATACTGATCGGCTACACCATTCATACTTCGATCCAATGTGCGATAGAGCTGCCCACGCCCTCCAAGCCATACAGATCCATCCACAGGATCATAAAGCAGACCAACCACTTCCGATAGTCCGGCGGTATAGAGATGACGCTCGTCATAGCGACCATCTGCATCATGATCTGTATACCACCAGACGCGCCCGTTCTGAAGGCTGAGGAGCAAATCTCCACTGGGGATGAAGTTAATTTGGGTAATTGCACGTACATCAGTTGCAATGACTTCAGCTCGAAATCCAGTGGGAAGCCCCAGTGCCTTGAGCATTTTGAGTGATTCCTCGTCTACTTGGACGGGTTCTCGCCAGACGGATTTAAACTTCACGCTCTCAATTTCAACTTCACCAGTCATATCGGCCCATTCAAAAACGATCTGAAGTTCCTGAAGGGACATAAAGTCAGGCGAACGCCCTTCCTCGTCTTGAATTTCTGCCAGGGGGATGTAAAGCTCGCTCCACTCTTCTTGCAAACCATACTTGCTCAAACGTATCGGAATACGGTCTCCATCGCGTTCCACAAGATAAAGGTTTGGATTTACGGCACCCACCCGTCGAGCACGCAGATAAAGGGTCTCAGTTCCAGTAAGCGCTAAATAAGAATCTGTCGGAGAGCTACTTTGGGAATTCGTGTCTTGCCAGCGTAAGCTCCATCGTGCAAATGTGGAAGCGTGAATATCGACCCCAAGCTTCACATAATGGGGTTCAACATGACACAACATGCTGACGTCTTCCGGATGGTCACACGCTGATGGTAGGATACCGTCTAAAAACTCAGTATCGACTTGAGGAATAGATGGAGTAATAACAGTCGTTGCTGAGGGAAACGGAGAAGAATTCGTGTTTTGAGTGGATGCTTCACCTTTTCCCGCTGGTGCTTTATCGAGTAAGCCCGGTTCCTCTTCGATTGATGTGGTATGGGAACGATCCCGACCACATCCTTCAGTCAGAAGGATCAATACACATAGTAAGCTACTCCACGTGATGATGCGAACAGGCATACTTTGAAGAAACCCTTTACGCCCAGCAAGGTGTCTCATGGGAAGTATGCTTTTCAAGTGGATCAACAGGGGGAATTTATGGATAGACAATAAGTGCTTATCCGGAACGTTCTGTGGCGATGCATGCTCACCCGAGAAGCTGGTTGGACTCATAACCGCTTTTCGGATAGGTTCTAGGTTGAATCCTAGCATTAAAAGGCTCCCCCTTAGTCGGTACAAGTTGCGTCATCGGACGGTCCGTCAGTCGTTTGATTACCAGATATTCCATACGATTTGTACGGTAAGCGTATGATTACCGAACTGATGGCGGTCATCGTTCAATAGTCATTGTTACACCATCAATACGTCCATTTTTCAGACTCAGTAGATCCAAATTTGGCGTTTTTGGCTATTTTCAGTCGAGATTGCAGGGATTTTGGAGTCATTTATTCAGATTTCGGTTACAGAAAACAACCTATTTCATATCTGAAAATCGCCCAAATCTAACGCAAAAACTAGATATCGACCGGCAAATTTGTATTTATGTCAACTGTTTAGCCAGAATTCTCTCTCAAAACCTGAAATTTGGATCTACTGAGTCTGTATAGTGTTATAAACTGACAACAAGTAAATCCCGAAAGATATGCTTCACTCATCTTCCAGGTGAAGTCTGAATGTATCCAGATTTATGAACATCAAAACTGGTGAGTTTTCAGGTTTTCAATTCTTGCCTCATTGTCCTCTGTGAAAACCTGCGTTCAATGTCCGCTGATCTCCAAAAAGTGTAAGCAGCACCAATTTCTTCTCTGATAACTGTTTCGTCATCCGCTTTTTGGTTGATAAGCCTCTGTATTTAAGGATCCATAACCAAATTTTATACATGAATGACCTCGCTTGTACGTTAGCACATTCCAGAAGAGACTTTTCAGTCAACACTCATTTAATTAACCCATAGATCTCACAAATCAGGAGTTTGTCATGAACATGGAGTATAGTCAACAAACGATAGATGCGAGTCTCCCCTTCCAGCAGACCACATCGCCACTTCTCGATACGCGGATCGATTTTGGTCGAGATAATGCGATGTTGGTCATGGATCAAGGAGACGAAAACAGTAAGCGATGGTTTTTGAGCCGTTCACGCCCCTTAACCATTGGCCGCAGCGAAAACTGTGATATTACGTTGGTTGATCGACAAGTGAGCCGCTTTCACGCCCGAGTTAGTTGGAATGGTAAATTCTATCAACTAGAGGATTTAGGAAGCAAGAATGGCACCCATTTGAATGGCAAGGAAAGCCGCACTGCCATGATCTTAAATGATGGTGATGAATTTCAGATCGGTGTTCGCTTTAAGCTTGCATTTGTGGATGATGGAGCGACAGCTCCGCTTACGCTAGATGATTCGGTAAAAGGGTTGACTTTAGAGAAGGGGAGTCGTACTGTACGAATTGGTGGACAAGAGTTGAACCCTCCATTGAGTTTGCCTCAATACATGCTGCTCGACTTGCTTTGGAATGCTCATGGAGGTGTTGTTACACGTAACCAGATCGTGGATGCTGTTTGGCCAGAGGATAGCTTTGACGGCATCAGCGAACAGGCAATCGATGCGCTTGTACGACGACTGCGCGAACGAATCGCCGAACTTGATCCGCACAATGCCTATGTCGTAACCGTTCGTGGTCATGGCTTTCGATTAAACAATATGGCACCAACATTTGCCTAAGAATTAGAAGAGGTGATTTCTTAACTATATCGCGGTTGGGGTGGTTTAGAAGTCGGTATACAGACTCGCGGAGGCCGCATTCTCTAATGTGATTGTGTCCAACGAGAACCAGCGTGCGAGATTACACGCAGTAGGATTTCTCAGAGGTAGAGCGTTCAAATGGCGAAAAAAGACGCAGTAGAGAATCTCGGACCATTTGGCCCGCTCGAGTCTGTTTTGACTGAGAAATGCAGGATTATGTCTACTGCGTGTAATAGAGAATGCTGCGCCATGCATTGCGACTCCGCGAGCATAAGGAACATTTTGGATCAACTGAGTATGGTATTTTTTCTAGTATCAGTAGATCCAAATTTGGCGTTTTTGGCGATTTTCAGTCGAGATTGCAGGGATTTTGGAGTCATTTATTCAGATTTCGGTTACAGAAAACAACCTATTTCATATCTGAAAATCGCCCAAATCTAACGCAAAAACTAGATATCGACCGGCAAATTTGTATTTATGTCAACTGTTTAGCCAGAATTCTCTCTCAAAACCTGAAATTTGGATCTACTGAGTATAACACAGAACAGATAGTGACAAAATTCAGATGTGAATACACCCAGGGCAATCGCGAACTTTGCAGCCAAGGTCCGAAGCAAGTCTAGATGGTCATAACCACGGGGCGAGCAATCCCGGATTGGACCAAGAACTCTCTCTGGAGCGGATCATTGAGTGGTCCAATCCGGGATTGCGTGTGGCTCCTTCGCCGAATAACACCGCTTTTTTGAGGTTCGCGATTGCCCTATGAATACACTAAGGTGTGGTTCTCCAATCTATGCACTTTGGGGCGAGCTGATGAGGATTCGCGTCATGAAGCTCAACACGGTTGGAGCCGTTATGAATGGTTACTGTCGTGATAAGCGAGCAATCCTTGGCCTTATAGAGAAGTCACTTAAACTCCGTGCTTTCGCAGCATTTTTTTACTCTTGCAGAGTTAGGGACGAAAGTACGGAGTTTAAATTATGTGACTATTTTGTAATAAGGAAACAAACTTACGATGAATTGGAACCAAAAAAATGTTGCAGAATTAACGCTTGAGCACTCAACTGGGCTAAATACAGCTTGTGAACGCTTTCTCAGCGAGATCAACGATTGGATACGCACCTGTCAGGCCGAGTATCAATCAATCCCGACAAGCGATGTACACGATCAGGCTACCTATACCACTGGCTGGGCACCCTTTATCGAAATCACCCAAGATCAAAATGCACTTCACTTTATGACAATCCTGCGCGATCAAATCCATCAGCACTTTAATGGGACCGGAGCCTGGGCACACGGCTATTGGAAGCAACAAGAAGTGCATCATGGAACGGAGCATTATGAACTCTTCGTGGCGACCCTCTATCGCCTGAACCCCAAGGATGGTGACACCATTGCCCAATTTGTTGATGCAGCCGAACATATCGGCAACTGGAGCGTGGATGTTGAACCTTGGTACGATTGGGAGAGTGGGTTATTCCGATCGCTCTGGTTGGGAACAGAAAGCGTGCGCACCGAGCCCGGCATGGATGTCAACATGGCAGACCATTTTCGTTGTGCCAATCTGTGTCTTTGGGCCTACAAAATGACCGATGAGACTCGCTATCGAGAATTGGCTGAGCGTGCCATTGGTCTGTGGGCAAAAGCCATCAACGAGTCGCCGGTATTGCCCATCGGATTGACCAAAGATGGACCTATCTATGAGCTTGGGCAGGAAGCCAATAGCCATTATCGGGAATTTATGGGGCAAGCATCTGCCTTGATTACCCCTGTGGACCGTGCGGAAAATTTTCTCGCCTCCAACGGCGTAAACACCTTCTTAGAACTCTGGCAGCTAACAGAACAAACCTATTTCCTAGAGGCCGCCGAAACCCTACTTGACATCCTCGCCACCCAACTTGACGATCCGGACGCCGGTCCCGCGGCCGATGTACTGCGTAGCTATCAGCGCGTGACGGGCAAGAATCGCTATGATCAGCAGATTTTGGCTGCGGCAGAAGAAGCGTCCAGCAAGGTCAAATCGATCACGACGCTCGGCATCGAACCATTTCCACTTCGCGCCCATCGCCCCTCAGGCATCGGCAAACGTCTAGACATGCCCAACTGGATCGAAGACAAACAGCCGCGGCGCTATAACCCGATTCTGTTGGCAACCGCCGCCGAAATCGCCAACGATTCCAGCCTTGCGGCAACTGCTGTCGACCTGGCCTGTGGCTACTTCTCCCTCGCCCGCCGCGTCTATCCCAATGGACGCCATCACGGCTGCTCCGCTCGGAGCGTCAGCGCCATTAGCCGAGGACATGGACGCGAAAACAACGCTGGCATGGTGACGGGTGTTCTTGGACCAGTTTGGTCGGCATTTTTGAACTAGCATATGAGCTATCGAGCCATTTTTATCCTAAGGAATGAAAATTCAATAAGTTACGCATAGATTCTTCGTTTCACTCGAGAATGACATGCGCAACTGACTGAATTTATTTAATTCGCATTCCTAACGCACGAGACGACGAAAAGGCTCTTTCTTGAGGTCAGCCACGATCAATGTTTCCAGTGAGTTGTTCTCCAATCCCCTTTTGACCACATCGAGTGACTCAGCTGCAGCGCTGGCTGTCTGTTCAATATCTGTGTCTGTATGGGCCAGGGTGGCTTTGAACGATAGATAGGTATGCACGCCCCGCTGCGCCATCTCTTGAATAAAGAGGGTAGAAACCTGGCGGCTATCTACATCGGATGGGAGGCTGAGGCTAAGGGTCGGATTGCTATGCAGCCCCGTACAGTCACCATCAAGCCCAGAAGCGTCAATTGCCTGTTTGAGAGCATTGCGCAGCTTCTCACCAATCTCGCGGAAGCGCTCATTGGAATTGCGTCGTTTCAGTTCGCGAATTGTGGTCAATGCAGCCACAAGCCCGATGTTATCGCTCCAGTAGGAACTGGAGATAAACATACGTGCGGCGGGCTCCATTACGGCGCGCGAACCCATCACTGCGCCCATGGGATATCCGTTGGACATGGCTTTGGCCACCACTGTCATATCAGGAGTAACGCCAACTACCTCCTGAATACCGCCAATGGATTGACGCCATCCACAAGAAACCTCATCGAAGATCAGGATGGCATCATGCTGATGGGCCAGTGCTTTGACACCTTCCAGATATCCAGCCGCGGGTAGTTCTGACCGAGCTGGTTCCATCATAATGGCCGCTACCTCTCCCCTATTTTCCTCCAATAACTGTTCCACCATAGCCAAATCACCATAGCTGAAGGGGAGTACCGTGCCTTCCAGCGCTTTGGGCACACCAATCGGTTCGATGCCAGCAAAGGGATACTCTCCGCTTTCGGGATCCAAGCCAAAATTGGCGGCCTGATACCAGTCGTGCCAGCCGTGGTAGCCGCAGAAGAGAATCTTGTCGCGACCGGTGGTGCCTCGGGCGATCCGCGCTGCGACGGCGCAAGCTTCGCCACCGCCTTTGGTATAGCGCACCATCTCAGAACTCGGAATGGTATCGTTCAGCTCCTCGGCCAGTTCAAGTTCCAGCGGGCTATTGAGCGTATAGAGACTACCGCGGTCGATCTGTTCTTTGACTGCTTGATCGACCACGTCATCGGCATGACCCAGGATGATTGCCCCCACGGCATTGACCCAATCGATATACTCATTTTCGTCGACATCAATAAAGCGCGAACCTTTGGCGCGCTGTGCGTAGATCGGGCTAACGCCGTTGGCAAATTGATCGGCACGGCGGCTGATCAACTGGGTCCAACCAGGAATCAGTTCACCGGCACGCCGATAAAGTTCAAGAGAATGAGAGACATCGGGATAGGTTGGCATTGTTGGAGTCTCCTTGGTAGATAATAATGAGTCTCAGTAGATCCAAAATGTGGCTTATATTCGCGGAATCGCCATGCATGGTGCAGCATTCTTTAATGCGGCTGTACTTGACTCGATCCGGCGTTAGAGATTACACGCAGTAGGATTTCTCAGAGGTAGAGCGTTCAAATGGCGAAAAAAGACGCAGTAGAGAATCTCGGACCATTTGGCCCGCTCGAGTCTGTTTTGACTGAGAAGTGCAGGATTATGTCTACTGCGTGTAATAGAGAACGCCTTCTCCACGAAAAATTGGATCTATTGAGTCTAAAAAAGTTCCGCACCATTTCCATAGAACACATCTTCAATCTGCTGGTCACTCAGTTTCAGTCGGTGTAAAGCCAAGATCAAACTACGCAACGACTCTAATCCAATCAACACGGGCCGCAGATTAATGTGCTTCTCCTCCAGATCCATCTCCTCGGCATAGAGCCAGTGGAAAGAATCACCAATCGCCACGCAGCGCCCTCGGAGGTGGCTGACGTGAAAATCGGTGCCGTAGAGCAACTGCTTGTGGCCCAACGTATCCACAATTGCTTCAAACGCACCCGCCTCGGTCACTGCCGATGTATCGCACCAGACATTGTCCAATCCGGCCAAGCTATCGATGCCTTCAATTGTGTGCCAAGGGTTGAAGCCGCGCGCGGCGTGAGCCAGGATGAGCCGCATGTTGGGATAAGTTTCGCAATAGTGCCGGATGGTGGCTTGGTTTGCTGGATCAGCCATCGCCCGGTCTCGTACCATGTGCAACGTAACGGTCAATCCTAATTCATGAGCAACCTGAATATGAGCTTCAGGCAAATAAGCTTCAATTGGAGCCCGAAAAGTAGGCCCTTCGACCTGCGCCATTAAGTGATACGGTTTTAGCCCCACGAAGCCATGACGCTCTACTTCCTGGCGTACATAGTCGGGATCCATACCAGGGTCAATGATCATCTGACCATAAGCAGCGAAGTCGCTTGGACTCTGGTTCACCTCTTGAGCCACAAAGTCGTTGTTGTCAATGCGCTCGCCCAAAAAGGCCAACCCAAAGAAGAGACCACCCAGAGTACGTCCTTTGGGATGAATCCACTCAATTAACTCGTGATAAACGTCCAAGCCGATCTCCGGCGGCGTATCTACCAGATTGGAGGGCATGGTCTCGGGGGTATAGTGGGCGTGACAAAAAAGATGGGCGTGGGCATCGAAAATCCGATCGGGCAGATACGGTTCGATGTGGCGCTCAACAAATTCGCGATCTGGTTCAGCAAAGTGCCAGGCAGTCATGTAAATCTCCTTTTACATTGTTGGGATACCACAGCTCTACATCGCGTTAAACGCCTCACGCAGGTCGGGCTCCAGGCCCATCTGCTCGGCTTCAAATGCCTGATCGATGTGGGACAGCTTACGTGCACCGATCAGAACCGATGTAACACCCGGTTGACCGATGACCCAAGAGAGCGCCAGGTTGACCATGCTCCGTCCCGTCTCTTCTGCTTTTGCACGCAAGCCTTCCATGCGCTGCATCGAGGTTGCTCCTTCGTAAATGTCCCAATGGTCTGGCATGATATCGAAGCGCGTGCCTTCGGGGGCGGTGCCAACAGTGTGATATTTTCCAGTCAGAAAACCGACCCCCAATGGGCTGTAGGTGATGGTGCCAATCTCTTCTTCGGCGCAGAAGGGCAGCAGTTCGCTTTCAATATCGCGCACGGCCAGATTGTAGTTGGGCTGCACCGACTCCATGCGCACCCATCCATTCACATCGGCCTTCCACAATACTTTACAGAGCTGCCAAGCCATAAAGTTACTGCATCCAATGTAGCGTACCTTTCCCTGTTCGACCAATGTATTGAGGGCCTCTAGCGTCTCCTCCAAAGGCGTATCTCCATCCCAGGCGTGAAGTTGATAGAGATCGATCACATCCGTTTGGAGGCGTGTTAAACTGGCCTCTGCTGCCACGATCAGCCGCTTGCCCAGTGGTGGTATAGCCTTTGTGGCCAACACAATCTGCTCGCGTTTGCCGCTTCGTTTTAACCATCTGCCGACAACCTCTTCCGATTTCCCCTGTGAGTATGCCTCTGCTGTGTCGAACAAATTGAGACCTCGTTCTATCGCGTGATCCATGACTTTGTAAGAGGTTTCTGGATCAATCTCACGATCAAAGGTCACACAACCCAGCGCAAGGGAGCTGACCTTCAGATCGGTTCTACCCAATTTTCGATATTCCATGTTGATTCCTTTCAAAATTTGTCATAGGGATAGATTTTGCGCCCAAGTCGATGAAACTGAAGTGTTCCTGTATCGTGGCTATGCACGCTTGGTTCTGAAACTACGTATACAGCACCAGCCCAAGATTCAAAGCCAGCTCGAAAATGGGCTGCAGACTTAACACCGATATAGCGCATCTCCTTCGGATCCAAACCAAGCGTTCGAGCAAATGCAGTATCAAAAGGTTGTTCGCGTCCATTTGTTAGAATGATGTGAAGCGTGCCCTGACGGATATGGGCCGATGGCCCCATATGCCCCGTTAGTCCGGCATACATCGGCCCATCATAACGAAACTCGCCATCAGAAAGGGCCATCACTTCGACGGTCATAGAGACAGGTTCGCCTTGCAGCGGGGTCGATTTACCACCGACATCAAGCGTGACTGTGGCGCCAACGCCGGCCTGCTGACATTGCGTGACTGCATCCGGATCGACTATGTAGAGAATACAAGCATTGTCCAGCTCTGCCTCCACAAACGCGCGCAACATGCCCGTGCTGTCTCCTGGGGAACCACCGCCTGTATTATCGTTGCGATCAGCAATCACAATCGGATAACGGCCTTGGGCGTCTGCCTCTTTGAGAACTTCAGTGGTGCTGGGCATCTCCAGTTGCCACAGTTCACGCCGTTCCCAGATCCAGGCGGCCAATTCATCGGCATAGCGTTGAGCCAATGCTTGATCGTTGTTGGTAACAATATAAACAGACGAACCCATGTCGGGCACGTCGGCCAACGGGAAGCCCGTCGCGATGGAACCGCAGACCACGCCAGGTTGGGCCTCGATCCGATGCAGTTCAGCAATGGCTTCCCGCATTGGTGAATGCGCTGTGACCTGATTCATGCCCCAGATCATGGGTAGGCGATTGAGCGCCATGGTCGGGCGCAGTCCCTCCCGGAGGATACGTACGAGCACATCAGCACATTCGCGCCCGCGTGCAGCCATATCCACTTCTGGATAGGTTTCTCGCCCAATCAACACATCGGCCATCTCGACCATTTGGTGGGAGATGCAAGAGTGGATATCCAACTGTCCGAGAATGGGTACGTCAGGGCCAACCAACTCACGCACAGCAGCGAGAATATGTCCCTCGCCATCGTCAATTCCCTCAACAACCATCGACCCGTGCAGTTCAAGCAGAACACCATCAATCGGTCCAGCGTTTTTGAACCCGACAAGCATCTCGTCGAGAATTTGGTCAAAGATTTTACGGGGTGCCGGTCCGCTGGGATGTGGCTCGGCACAGATCGTGGGAATAAGTTCAAAGCCGTGAGCATCGGCCCCATCGATAAATCCACCGGTTGGGGTATTGGCCCCACGGAACACATCAAGAATGGCATCACCACGTATTTCTCCAAAACGTTCAAAGAAATTCTCCCGCGTCGTGGGAACGGGAGTAAAAGTGCTCGTCTCGTGGCTAATACAGCCAGTAACAATGCGCATGCTTTTCTCCTTATTTTCGACAGTGTGTCCCAAAGTGTGTAAGTGGAGACCGCTCAGTCAGAGAACCTACTCCATTTACACACTTTGTGGTACACACCCTTATTTTCAAATGTGCTCTAATCCCGTAGATCGTTCCCATCTATGGAGGGTACCGACCTACCGAATACTGACTGACTGATGACTAAGAGCGTGTTTTAAAAGGTGAGATCAGTGCCGGTTGAGTAGCCGAAGGCGTATCGAAACCAAACGGGTCAACCCGCAAACGCTGGTTTCACTTCGATACAAACTCAGTACAAGCGATACCGCTTTGCGACTCAACCGGCCTTTGCTAACCCTTTCGTCAGACCTTTAAAACACCCTCTAAGGCCATTCCAAAGAAATAAATCCCAAATTTGCCAAGTCGACTTCTCTGGAATGGCTTGAGCTTTTCCATATCAAATTAGGGATTTTAATTGTTGGAAAAGCCTAATTGATGCTTGAGTGAACGCTTGTGGGATCTTCTTACAAACATTATAGCTTGTAATGGTAATTAGAGGAATATTGAGAGGAAGAACAAGAATCATGAAATGGTACAAGCAGATCGACTTCTTGACAGGAAATCGATTTCTGGATATGATTCTTTTTCAGGAAATCGATTTCCGTAAGAGGGTGAATAAGTTCATGGCCATTACCATTCAGGATATTGCCCAACGTCTCCATTTAGCACCGTCTACTGTCTCTAAAGCATTAAACGATTATCCTCATATTTCCCCCAAAACCAGAGAACGTGTTGCGAATGCGGCCCGCGAATTGGGATATGTTCCCAGCGCTGCAGCCCGCGACTTGCGCCGTTGCAAGACTGATCGAATCGGATTCTTATATGGTTTCGCTTCGGTCGATATTGGTGAGTATGCTTCGCGGCTCATTCATGGGGCCGTGAGTGCAGCCGAGCAGTCTGGCTACAATGTCCTACTTTACCCCTTAACGGGAAACCGACTTGAAAAACTATCCCGCATCTGCAAAACACGCGAAGTGGATGGCCTGCTCTTAATGGGTGGAGAGCATCTGGCAGAAGCGATTGATTTGCTACAGAAAGAACAGATTCCGTTTGTTGTTCTGAATCGTCAACTCGAACAACCGAATATCTCTTTCGTGGCCGCAGATTACCATCGGGGAACCATAGAGGCCATAAACCATCTCATTGAGTTGGGGCACGAGCGTATCGCATTTATCGGTCAGTCTGTATTGGAGAAGCTGCATAGCGATCGAATCGCTAGTTACGAGCAGGCGCTAAACGAGGCAAACCTGGCGATTGATCCACACCTTGTGATATCGGCTGGGACAGAGCAAGGTGATGGCTATAAGGCAATGCAGACGCTATTGGCTCGTGCCCGTCCTCCAACAGCCGTCTTGGCAGTCCATGATCCCCTGGCCATCGAATGTTTACAGGCTGTACACGACGCGGGCTGCCGAGTGCCGGACGATGTAGCCATTATTGGGTCTGATAATCTGAGGGAGTCACAATCTACAATACCATCATTAACGACCATTCACCCCCCTTTAGCCGAAATCGGTCGACAAGCGATGAAAGGTCTATTGCGTCAACTATCCGATACAAACGATTCCCTAACTCGCTTGATCGTGCCAGTCAAATTTGTTATTCGTCAATCCACGTGTGGAAATAGATTTTGATTCTTATTACTGAGCAGTATATAGGCTGAGTCGAGTGCTGTCGAGGTTTCTTCCTTAGTTTCAGTAGATCCAAAATGTGTCTTTTATACGCGGAGGTAGCATTCTCTATTACACGCAGTAGACATAATCCTGCATTTCTCAGTCAAAACAGACTCGAGCGTGCCAAATGGTCCGAGATTCTCTACTGCGTCTTTTTTCGCCATTTGAACGCTCTACCTCTGAGAAATCCTACTGCGTGTAATCTCTAACGCCGGTCCCGTTCGCATTAGAAGAATGCTCACTCCGCGTTGCGGTTTACTGATAATAGAAAACAATGAAAATATGGTAGAAGGTTAAGAGAACAACCAACACAGAAAGTGTTACATGGACAATCATCCAATAGAAGATGAATGTTTTGTTTCGATTATTTATGATCTCTGGATTAAATAGGCCCACAACCATGTTGGTGTAATAGATCAAACTCAAGATTGCTAGATAGGCATAACCGACTTTCATGGCGTGGATATAGAAGAATAGCGGAGCAATAGCACCAAGTTGATTGTGAATTTTATAGTTCCGTTTGGCCGCCTTTCCATTTTTCGTCATCCTCAACGCAGATAACGCCCACTGGCTGGCAATATAAAGAGTCAAGACAAACCCTGACCAGCGTTTGAACGATTCGCCCTCTTGCGCATTCATTAGCCAGACCCAACGTATGTCCAACAAATCCTGCATCAAATAGGCAAACAGCAGCAGTAGCCCTAGATAAAAATAGCCCTTTTTGGGGTACCATATTGTTTCAAGGGAGCGTTGATTAGGAACGTATATCGCTTTTTGCATTTGGGGGCTCCGAGCGCTCTGTTACAAACGTTTCTTCATATGTGCAAAGAGAACATCCAGCGTTTCTGACGCATAATGGCTCTTGGCCTCTGTCATAAAGGCGTCTGTGGTTGGAATAAAATATCCCTCTGCTGGCCACTGTTGCCCTACTTTGGGGGGATTTTCAAACGTCTCCGCTTTGGCCGAATAACCATCGTACGCCGTTCGGAAACTGCTTTCCAATGCGGCCAGAATGGCTAAAGCTTCATCCAGTGTGACTTCTTTCTTTGGATATGACCAAGTCGTGGCTCCCATCGCGTCGCCCAATGCCCAATCATCCTTCGGCGTCTGCTCATGGGTGTTATGGCAAGATACACATGGTTTGGCGACAGCAATATCGGAATACATAGCCGTATACAAAACTGTGTCTTCTTCAAAGAAGAATTGTGGTTCTCCACTTTCTTTGATCAGCGCGAACTTCTCGACTTGCGTACCGGTAAATTTGTTCGCATCGTTGATTGGGAAATCAGATCCTAAAAATAGTCCCAATGGTACTGGACTCTGCTGTAGGATGGCTCCAGTCTCGCGCAAGAAGAGCGCAGGCAACGGTCCAGCTTCCAGTTCCGTTTTACGCCAATCTTCGTGAAAACTTAAGCCCACTTCCTTGCCTTTGCCCACAATCTCCGCTGTCCACAGTTTTCGCACAGCATCGTTTTGCGTTTCGGCAACGGTAAAGATCGCTTCGATCGGGATGGTCATGGCTGTCTCTTGGCCTTCTTCCGCGAAGGCATCGGGATTGTCACCCAGAAAGACAAATTGCGCCACAAGTACGACAAGCAAGAGCGCAATAATGGCTATTAATATCTTATTCATTTGAACTCTCCTCTTCCGTCAATGCTTGGTGGTATTTTTCTGTCGAGAATGGCGAGGGGCCGCCCTCGAAATAAGCCAATACTTTCGCAACGGTCAATGCCTTATCCACATCGACTTCAGTCTCCATGACATGATTCCCGTGGAAATCGTGACAGCCGAGACAAGTTTCCCATCGTTTCTCCGCGATCAGCTGCTCGTGCGAAACGGTGAGCGGATCATTTTTCATCACCATCTCCTGATGACAATGCATGCAGTACGTTGGTTCAATATTGACCCGCTTGCCCGTATGTTCAACGTGACAGGACGTACAGAATTGGGGGGCGATTGCTTCACGGGCGCCAGCAAAACGCGGCTCTAAAAAACGATGGGTCGGATGCCTGTCATTGGGACGGACATGACAGGCTAAACAGGTATCGTTGTCTACATCCAGCGTGCCAAAGTCGACGGCCGTTTTCCTGAGACCCAAGGTAAATCGGACATTGGCCTGTACTTGCTGGACCAATGTCCCTCGTGCCTTTTGATGGCAATCGCTACAGCCGATCTCCTCATGCCCCACATTCATGGGGCCGAGAGCCATCAGTTTTTCTTGCCCAGGTAAGAAAAATGTAATAATAGACAAAAGACCGATGATGACCCCAACAGCGTAGCCGATATTTTGCCTTCGTCGTGCCTTCGCCCAAATCCACATCGTTTTATCTGTCTCCTGGATGAAATGATAACGTTTAAAAGTCATTCTTATAGTCACATTAGACATTATAGGGATTGAAAAATAGGACACGGATTTTCAGGATGAACACGGATTATCCCAGAGTCAATCCGTGAAATCTGTGTTCATCCGTGTCCCAGTACGGAGAGCCACACCTTCTTAAGGGATCGCTACCTCGCAGTCTGTGGCAATGAAATCTGACCCACCATCACCGTAACATATATCATATCCATCTCCACCGTATATAGTATCGTCGTCGAGACCACCATAGATAATGTCACTCCCGGGACCGCCGAATATAGTGTCGTTGTCGGGGCCGCCGTGAATCACATCGTCATGATCGCCGCCATATAGTTCATCATCACCGCCCATGCCTCGCAAAACATCATTATCATCATTTCCATAGACAACATCATTGTCTGGACCGCCCCAAAGCGTATCGTTACCATCGTCGCCCCAAAGCTCATCAACTCCGAACCCGCCTTTCAAAACATCATGACCATCGTTGCCATGTAGCTCGTCATCTCCGTCCTCGCCTTCTAAAGTATCATCATCTTCATCTCCATAGAGAGTATCATTGCCCATACCGCCTAAAAGAGTATCGGTACCGTAGCTGCCAAATAGCTTATCGTCGTGGTAACCGCCTTCTAGAGTATCATTACCGTTATGACCATAAAGGCTATCAGCCCCTGGCCCTCCCTGGAGGAGGTCATCGCAATCACGTCCCCAGAGTACATCGTCTCCGCCAAGACCGATGATTGTATCTTCATACAAATCGCTGCCGTCCAGCATGTTGGGGGTTGGATCCCCAACCAGTGGGGCAAGAGCGGTTGTACACTCATCCACCTCTGCATTCACTGGACTAGCAACAAAGAAAAGAGCTGCAGACATCATAGCGATTAAAATTGTCATACGAATATTCATTTTTGTCTCCTTAAACTATTTTTAGTAAACCTTTATATATTTGTGTACCACTTTGTCTAGTTGAAATTCTTGTCGAATATTTGAATACGGTGCGTTCGGACGCATGTACCTGCCGAATGCTGGTCTGCGTCTGGGCGGATTGCCGGCTTTGGGATCATCTTGCTCATGGCTTGCCGCGCCAGCGCCAGCAGTATGTCGGGCCGGAAGAGGGCAGGTGGCCCTTCGACAAAGGTCATCACTTCCATGAAGCGCTTGGCGACGCGCGGATCGCGGTGCGCAGCATCAAAAACCTGTGCCAAATAACCCTGTATCAACGGGAGTAACCAGGGGCGTGGCCCCTCAGACTGGGGAAAACGCAGATCTTCACCAGTGGTAATCATCCAGGGATTCTGGACGATGCGCGCGGCGGACTTCTGGAATTGTCGTGCAACGCCCGGTTGAGTCCGATCGTGCCCACGACGAACCAGATCGCGCAGTAGATCCTGCAAGGTGACGGCGTGGAGCGCGGCAACGGTTATGCCTTGTCCAAAGCTTGGATTGAAGCTACAGACAGCATCACCCATGACAAACAAGCCGTTGGGCCAGCGGGTCATCTTTTCGTAGTGCCGCCACAGATTTGAGGGCAGCTTGTGCGTGTATATGGGCGATAGCGGCGTGGCCTGGTGCAGATAGTCATAGATGTCTGGTTGCGGCAACGAGCGGGCAAAGGCCAGAAAACCTGCATCATCAGCGGGTGGGTGGTCGCCAAACCAGCCGGCAAGAAGCACCTTGCACTGATTGTTGGGCAGCATATGGATGAGACCAAGCTTTTGGCTCAGCCCCGGCTTG
This sequence comes from Chloroflexi bacterium TSY, assembly GCA_019217005.1. Next base: position 3,956 of record JAHBNG010000043.1, on the reverse strand, counting down.
GCCGACACGAGCAGCGCTTTCCAAGAGGGCGCAAGCTGATCTGGAAGTTGATAGGTGCGGGTCGCATCGCCAAAGCCGATTTTTACAACCGACTCGGGGGCTTTAGGATAGCCAAGCTGTGCCAACCACTGGGGCACACGCGAGCCGCGGGCACCAGCGTCCACAACGAGATCGGCGGCGAGTTCTTGTTCTGCACTCTGTCCGTCTGCCATTTGCACGACCACACCCGTGAGACGGCTCTTTGACTCGTCTGCGAGAAGTGCCGTTACTTTGCACCCACCCATCAACACGACATTGGGACGTGCGGCAACGCGCTCGCGTAGCGTCCATTCGAACCGTGGTCGTTCGCACCAAGAGACTGAGACGCCGGCGTGAATGCGCGGCATCCATTCCCCAAAGAAGAACCAGCGCATATCAGCCCCCAAATCGGAGGGCAGCATCCCGCACGAGTCGAAATCCAACGTCAGATCGGGGAATAGCTCGTTTATAATTTCGACCCCTCGTTGATGAATGCTGTGAAGCTGGGCACTGTGCGGTGTCCCGCGCCGTGGGGCAGGTTTGTCTGGCAGGTCGTCCTTTTCTAAGATGACGACCTCATCGACATGCTCAGACAGAACACGTGCCGCCAAGAGACCCGCAATGCTGCCGCCGATGACGACAGCACGGGATCCTGAGTTGTGATTTTGAATCGAGTTCATTGTTTTTCTCTTTGTATAATAAGAGCTAGAGATACCAGCCCATCTCTGGTAACGGTTCGATGATCTTTTCCACGCCTGCTCGTAGCCAACCGAGGCCGAGAAAAAGGCGTACAGGCAGCAAGTAGGCATTACCACGCTGGAATTGCTTGTTGATATAAGTGCCGATGGTGAGCACTGGCTGGGGTATTGGTTCTGCCAGTGGCTTCTCGATTGCTTGAAACATAATAATTTTCCTCGTTATCCCCTACTAAGAACCTATCCGAAAAGCGGTTGTGAGCCCGACCAGCTTCTCGAGCGAGAACAGATCGTTACAGAACTTTTCGGATAAGCACTAAGGTTGCGAAGCGCACAAGCCAGGGGGATCGGACTCTCCCGCCATATTTCCTATACAGACGTTTTGGATATATCTGTTCATGCTTGAAGTCGCTGTCTCCTGGTACCCAAACCCACCATTCTCACGCGCTCTGTTCTGCTGGAGTCTGTTCCCGCTAACGTCGTCAATTCTGAAGCCGTTGGCGCCGTTCCTAATGGCTCTGTTCTGTCTCAGGGTGTTCCCATCGGCCCCTTGGTGTAGGAAGATACCTTCAGCCCCATTGACGCGTGCCGTATTCTCCCCTAAATGGTTATTATCGGAACGGTCAAGACGGAAGCCGTGGGCGACATTGTTGGTGGCCGTGTTATTCTCCAGGGTGTTTCCATTGGAGCTCTGGTAGAGTACGACACCGTGGATGCCGTTGTGATTGGCTGTGTTATTCTCCAGGTTATTTCCAACCGCTGTGTAGAGGGTGATGCCATCAAGGCTGTTGTGGTTGGTCATGTTACTTTCCAGGGTATTCCCATCGGACTCGAAGAGGAAGATGCCGTGTTTACCATTCGTATTGGCTTCATTCTCTCTGAAGATATTGCCGGGGACAGGCACATTGACGGCGTGAAAACCGTTCTGGCTGTTGTCGTTGGCTCGGTTAATCCGCAATCTGTTCCCAGAAACAGTATCCAAGCGGAAACCGTGAATCCCATTGTCATTGGCCTCGTTCTTCCCCAGGAAGTTCCCATCAGAACCGAATTGGAGAAGGATGCCAATATTGCCGTTCCGGTTTGCCTCGTTCTTCTTGAACTGATTCCCCGTGGATGATTGCGTGATCAGGAAACCGCGCTTGCCATTGTCGTTTGCGACATTCTGTCGCAGCAGATTGTCCATGGAAGCAATCAGGCGAAAGCCGTCATCGGTGTTGCTGTAGACGGTGTTCGTTTCCAGGGCATTCCCTTTCGCGGTATTGAGCGCAATACCGAAGGCAAAGTTTGTGATCTGGCAGTTCATTATCGTCACACCACTGTGCCCAACAAGTGTGATGCCGTATTTTGTACCGGACCCACTAATGGTGTGATTGGCGCAATCCAGAACGATGTTGTCGGCACCAATGATGAGGCCATTGTCAGTACACGACAGATCGCTGGTTAAGGTTGTGTTCGTCGTCAGCGTATCGCCACATGATTGTGCGCTGACGTCCTTGGGATTCGCCATTACGAGAAGCCCAAGGGCGGCAACTATTGCGACGAAAATACTAAACGTTCTGCTTACTTGCCCGATTTTTGTTGTAGTTTTCATGATTATTTCCTTTTTTATAATGGCTCTTCAGAGTAAAGTCTAGAAAGAGATTAGAAATAGGACACGGATTTTCACGGATGAACACGGATAAAATCCTGCAAATCCTAGAGATCCGTGTCCAAATACTCTCTTGGTTTTACTAGGATCTCAGGGGGTTGACAAAGAAGTGCCATGAACTTCCCGGACACGCTTAGTCAGTAAGAGAGATACCAAATAGGCGCGTTGAAAAGAGTCGGAAAAAATCAACAATTCCGACTTTATGTAAACTTGGGTATTGAGCTGGTAGCAAGTAGACATAAGAGAGAAATCAAAGGCAATCAAGAAAAAAACAGTAGCAGCAAAGTCGGTACAAATTTTTCATGCAAACAGAGGGCTGCTCTAGGATTTCACCCCTTATGGTCATTTTTTGTACCCGACTTTTGCCGTAGCTGAAAAAAAGAAAGCAGAAAAACTAAGCTTGTGGTCGACGACGGATAGTTCGTTGACGAATGTGGAAAGATTCGTCATAGGTGGTTCGGTCTTGCCACATTTTCCAAAGAATGGCCAGCCAGCGGTTGGCTAAAGCCCGATAAGAGCGACTGACCGAGTGGCCCTTTTGACGAGCTTGTGTAAAGTAAGCCGAAGCCCAGCGAGATTGCTGGCGCGAAGAACGAGCCAGTTGCTGAGAAAAGTAACGAAACTCTTTATCACAAGAGCGGCGAAAGTGGACCAAGTGGACTTTGCCACTTTGGTTGGTAACGGAGCCGTGCCAGCTAAAGTCTGGACCATGCTGGAATGGGGAAGCGGCGGCGATCTTCGCCAAATTTGACCAGCAAAGAGGAGCCAAGAGCTCTCCTGCGCCCGGCAGGAAGCAAAATGGGGTGATCCTCGTGTTGCAGAAAAAGAGAGTTCAACTGTTGGAGTGTTGCTTGCTTGGAGTTGAGGGTATGGAGCAAGAGTCGGGCAAGTTGCTGGGCTTGAACTTGACAAGCTTGGGCAACACCGGAGCTGAACGGGGATGTTGTGTGGTCAAGGCATCAAAACAGGTGAGCCATTTGGAGGGCTGATTATGTTTATGTTGCTTGAGAAAGACCTGAAATTCATCATAGGTTGCTTTTCTGCTGCTTGCGGCGACGGATAAGCCAGAATCAGATGAGCTGCAATGGGCGATGGCCAACTAAAGACATTGAGCAAAGCGGGATGGTATCTGAGCAAACAACTACGCAAGCGATTGGAGACAGCAACCGTTTCTTTGCGCCAAAACTCGGTCATGCTCACCACGATGCGCATTTGCTGGAGTAATTCACTCCCTGGATGCCAAGGATAGAATCGGTGAACATCTGTTCTGACCAGTTCAGCTATCGTATATGCATCACTTTCATCAGTGCGAGCACCGCTCTGATTGTACCTCGCCGACTTGCTTTGACCACGTTCGGTGGGAGGACATATAGATTTGTATACCCAGCATCCCATAAGTAGTCAATTATCAGATTATGTGCTGTCTCTAATCCGATTCGACATTTTTCATGGCCGATATCCATCGTTTCTCGCCACTTTTCTAGTTGCTTAAAGCCATCCACACTATGTTCTATTGTCATGTAGTTAATTCGACGACCGTTTTCATCCGTTATCATTACATCATGTTTTGTTTCACTCCAGTCTATTCCTATGAA
>JAHBNG010000038.1 GCA_019217005.1 Chloroflexi bacterium TSY | reverse complement strand
TGTGTCTGGTAGAGTTGCGCAAAACCCATGTTTTCACCACAACCGTGGTACAGGTACACCCGAATTGTTACGTTCGGAGAATTGTTTATGAAAGCAAGCACAGGAATGACCGCACAAAGAATCTGGTGGCGGCGTGCGCGCTACCGCAATATTTTGAAGGGGCTTGCCTTTATTTCGCCTTGGCTGGTTGGATTCGTGGCTTTTACGTTCTATCCAGTTGTTGCCTCTGCCTACTATAGCCTGACCCGCTATGACGTCATTCGCCCTGCGCGCTTTATTGGTTTTGAGAATTTTGTTGAGCTATTTACGGGCAGGTGAAGGAAAATAACCTGCGAACGTTATAAACTATGTTGGATTTCTAGCCACATGCCTGAAGGCGAGAAATAAACAATGCAGCACGAATATACGACCCGACCGACCATTCTTCCTGCCTCTACGGCAAAATCCCGATCGTTCTCCCTATCGCAGTTGATTGGTCGGACGGTTTTCTATTCATGATTGTGTTAAGCTTTTATTTTGCTGCGCCTCTGTTGTGGATGCTCTCGACTTCTCTAAAACCGATCCCCAGGTCTATAGCGTGCCGCCCATCTGGATTCCAAACCCAATGCGCTTCCTTACGTATCCTGAAGCGTTGACCACGCCCATTTGGACTCTATACATGGAACACACTTCAGTATGCCTTTGGTAGTGTGGGTGTTCTCCTATCGAGCACGCTGGTCGCCTATGGATTTGCACGCATCCGCTGGGCAGGTCGTGATACGTTCTTCATTCTCTGCATCTCTACCATGATGCTGCCTTTCCAGGTACGAATGATTCCGCTCTACCTGATATTTCGCGATTTACAGTGGCTCAACTCCTATAAACCCATGATTGTGCCAGCCTTCTTTGCTGTCAACGTTTATTACGTTTTCCTATTGCGCCAATTTTTCTTAACGATTCCCGAAGAGCTGTCAGACGCTGCCCGCGTGGATGGCTGTTCAGAGCTAGGCATACTAGTACGTATTATTTTACCGCTTGCTAAATCATCGTTGGCGGTCATTGCACTTCTCCAATTTATGGGTGCATGGGATGATTATCTTCGCCCTGTGATCTATCTAAGTGAAGAACCCCTCTATCCAATTGCTCTTGGCCTACAACAGTTCCGTGGTGCCTTTCAAGAAGAGCTCATGTGGCCCAAAATGATGGCCGCAAGCAGCAATGATTGCACCGATTATCTTTATCTTCTTCTTTGTTCAGCGTACGTTTGTGGAAGGTATTTCGATCACGGGAATCAAAGGTTAGTAGACGTTCGAGTGGGTGGTTCAAAATTAGGTTTACACTTTTGATATATAGACAAAATCTATATGAGACCGTTTTCTCTGAGAACCGGCGAAATCAGAGAATATAAACGTTCTTTCTGTTTCTAAAAGTGTAAACCTATCTATCCAGCTAAAATGAACCACCCGTTCGAGTAACTTTTATTTCGTTTGTCGTCTTCATATTTGACACCTATTCGTTCGTTTATCTGATAGAGATGCCACTTAAACTTCGGACAATCGAATCGTTTTCAAGCGAGAGACAAATGTCCGAAGCTTAAATAATGTGGCCATAAGAGCGTGTCATTCTGCGGGTGTTATGCATCTGTTGCCAAACAGAATGACTTTTTCAAACACGCTCTAATGATGAGCTTATTCGTTAACGAACTTCCGCGGTGATAAAATTCCTCGATGGCTCATCAGAATCTTATCGATATCGTACTTACTCATAGACGGACATGAATTTGATTGTTCCATGCGGGTGAATGCAGTCAAATTTATTCTCAACTTATAGCAGTGCTCAGTATAGCAGACAATGATGAAGAGATGATGCAGCGCTGTCTCATTTGAACCATCCTTCTTTTTCCGGCACCCTTTTTGATCGTACGATTGTTGGCTGATCTGCCATAAATATGCACAATATACCTTGAAAGGAGGCGTATTGGGTGTGCCTTTTGAGAGTCTTTCCGCGTCCTTGGCGACATTTGTTGGTTCCCTGCCTGATTTCCAGCGTCCTCCTTCTGCTTCTTTGGACGACATTGTTCGCGGTTTCTACTGTTCAGCAATCAATGAATACACTGAACGGAACAACCACTCTGCCAGGAATTATCGTTGGGATCAGCGTGGGCATTGATCCAAATAAATGTGCTGAGACCGATACAATTGTTGTTTCCAGTGGAACAACTGTCTATCAATGCCTGACAATTTCAAACCTGTCAAACATAACGTATTCAACTCACTCAATTTATGAAGGATTCACCAACCGCAGTTTAGGTCAATTAACGTATGATCTAAGACCCCAAGAGACTGTGAACACAGTTGACCTCGGTCTTGTCATTAGTCAAACCGTCACTGAATCTATATCAGCAAGCACGACCTGGTCTTCCTCTGCGATCAGCAAAGCAGCTCTTGGTGGAATGAATCAAACTGACCTTACACCTAAAAATCGCTCAATTGTTACGAGTACGTCACGCTACACAGTCACGATTCCGACTATACAAGCCACTCTTACCGCTGCGCTCGAGGATGAATGTGCTGCAACAACATTGGATGTACCCGTCAACACAGGAACAACGGTCTATTTTTGCTATCGGGCCGTGAATACGGGAGAAGTGCCTTTTGATACACATACGGCCTTTGACAATATCCAAGGCATATTGACTGAAAATCAACACTTCTTATTGCTGCCAAGCAAGATTGGCCAGTTCATCATTGCCCGGTCCATCACGCAAACCGTTGACATAACCTTTACTTGGATTGCCCAAGTGCCACAAGATTGGCCGAATCTAGCCCCCAACGTCGTGACTGCAACATCGACCGCTTCAACACAAGTCGAGGTAATTCCTCCTGCGACATTCCGTGCTCTCGTCTTTAACGACATTGACCAAAGTGGTTCACAATCTGATAACGAAGTGGAATTCATGATGTCGAGTTCGCGCTTCAGTCATCAAACGAGGGGCTTATCACCAAGACGACCGATGCGGCGGGCAAGTAATTTTGGAAATCTGATACCAGATCGATATACGGTAACCATAAATTTAGGAAAATATGATCTCACGACAGAAAATCAATCTAAACAAATCGTGCTCGGAAGTGGGGATCTGGTCGACGAAAATATGGGTTATATCTCGACACCCAATCGTTCTTTATCCCTCTGATGAAACGTTAAATGGAACCAATAGACAAATACATAAGGTCCTGTTGAATCTTGTTTGTTCTTTACTTCTGGTAAAGGCTTGAGTGACAAAGGGCAAACCGAAAGGGCGGAAAAAAGAATCCACCCTGAAAAACGGGATAAAATGTAAAATAGTGCTCGGCTAGTTTAAGCAGCGGCATTGAGGCGGCGATGAGCGAGAACGCCTTTAGGAAATGGTGTGAAACCGAGGCCTTTTTCCGAAAGTCAGGGTCGAGTTGGTCAGGAGTTGGAAAAGAGCACTCGAGAGAACACGGCGCAGCCTGCCGGGAGTGGATTGAGGCTCTCGATCCCAGTAGCCAGTCGGTATGGGAGGAAGAGAAGCGGCTAAATGGGAAAGAAGATTCCCCAGTTCAGGTAAGCGGAAACAAGCCTCATCGGCATGAACAAATTGACGATGTAAGCCAATCATCTGCTTGGAAGCCAAGGGGGGATGTTCAACAGGCCAGCGTTCCAGGTAGACAAGATAAATGGTTTCAGGCTGCAAAGTCATAACGGTCGCCAAAACCAAAGGTGTGTTGTAGGCCGGATCCTGAATGACGTAAATCGAGTAGGTACGGTTGGCTGTATCCACCTTGGTTGTTCTGGGGACGAGATTGTGCCATGCTTGATAGCAAATCAGGCGACCACTATAGAGAAAGCGACCAGACGAGTCCGGAGTTGTAGCCTCGAGTCGCTTTCCCTTATAGCTGCGAGAGAGCGGACGCACAATATCACCATATTCAGGTGGTCTGCCTTTTTCTTTGCGTTTGGGGAACTCATTGCGGCGCACTGTGCAGTTAATGGCTTCCCGCAGGACAAATCGGTCGATGCCGCTTTCTAGCATTTCTCTGATTGTAAACCCGGCATCGACCACCGCCACTTCGTCTGACTCCAGTGATTTCTTCGTCTCTGTCAGCAGCTTTTTCCGAAACTCACTTTCCTTTGTTCCAACCGTGCATCTCATGATTGCCTTGAGCAGTGGCACTCGCTTCCCGCCTATCTCCCCCGAGCTTATCATCACTCCAAAGATGAGCGGGCAATGCCCGACGAGCCGTTGAGTTATAGAGTCGGTTCACTTTCCCTTGCAGCTTCGGTCGCCAGAACCCTGTGATATCTATGCTTTTCACTCGGTACCCTTCTAACTTTTTTGCCTCCCATTCCCCTTTCCACTTCTTCTTGCCACGACCCCAGCAGACTTGTGATATCCCATGATCCATATCGAAAGCTCCACCAGCTTCGCTGGAGCTCCTCATCTTCAAACCCGCTTTCTTTCAATGCGCTATGGATTGCTCCTCGACTTTTCAGAAACGACCCATTCAGCATTGCCCACATCAGACGCATTACATTTACGTTTGTTCCCATCGGCGTTACTTGCAATACATTCATCAGTACTGCTATAGTTATTTCTGGCGCGGTTAGCATTCCTTCCTCCTTTTTGGGTTCTCTACCTTTAGGATGAACTGCTAACCGCTTTTTGTCACATTTCTCATCTCTTTTCTTTTACCAGAAAGTAAAGTTGTTTTGTCTATAAGATTTACTGCTTAAGAGCATTGTCCTACGTACGATTGCTATATTGTCTCTAGAGGTATGTAGATTGTCGCAGTACAATGTATTTATCTAAATTTTGTGGAGTAGAGGTGAGAGGCTATACTGTTTGACGCAGTAAGTAAGAAATATCGGCTCTTTGAAGTTTTGTGGGGCAAACGTTGGATGGTTTGTTGGTTTGCTCGTTTGTTCACCAACCATCTAACCAACAAACCAACCGGCAACCACACAATTTCTCAGATAACCAGAAATATCATGACAGTCGTCGTTGAACTTGACCGCCAGACAAATCAAGCACTTTATCGCCAAATCGTTGAGCAGATAAAATCACAAATCAGCGATGGACGATTGCCCGAGAAAACCCAGCTCCCGACCGTTCGCCATTTAGCATCCAAACTTGGGGTGACGCGCCTAACTGTGCAAAATGCATATAGTGAGCTGCAAAGTGATGGTTGGGTTGAAGCCACAATTGGACGTGGAACGTTTGTCAGTGGCAAGATTCGGCCACAAGCGGTAGCCGAAAATATGCTCTCTCACGCCAGACAACAGTTGACGGCCGATGCAGTCATCAACGATCTGCTTCAGATTCATCAACTAGAAATCGATCAGGCCAGCGGTGTGCGCTCAATGGCTGTTGCATCCCCTGATTCCAGGCTTTTCCCCGTTGACGAATTTTGGGATTCGTTAATCAGTCTTCGTCCTGATGCGATGTCACTTGTCGGATATGGTTCGCCGCAAGGCGATCCGCTTTTGCGAGTCGAGATGACCAATCTCTTGCAGAAGCGTGGTTTATTGGTAAGTCCAGATGAAATTCTCATTACAGCGGGCGTCACGCAAGGTCTGGCACTTGTTGCGCAAGCATTGGGACAGCCAGGCGACACGGTGCTTGTCGAACAGCCAACCTATTTGGGTTTCCTCAACATTCTGAAATCACAAAAACTGAATCCTATTGGCATTCCACTAGACAATGATGGTCCTCAACTTGATGTTCTGGAACGAGCTGTGATCCAGCATCGTCCCCGCTTCTTCTATACAACACCAAGTTATCAGAATCCGACCGGTCTGTGTGCCTCCCAAGAGCGTCGGGAAGAGCTACTGCAATTGGCAGAACGGCATGGCTTCTTGCTCATTGAGGATGATCTCTATGGGCGTTTATCATACGATGGTCCACCTCCTCTTCCAATCAAGTCAATGGACCATAGTGGCTCAGTGATCTATCTTACCAGTGAATCCAAAATACTGATGCCCGGTTTGCGAGTTGGAACGGTCATCGCCCCATGGCCCTTACACGATCGGCTTCTCACGTTGCGTCGCGCCACGGATCTGGGCAACCCTCCGATTTTACAACGAGCATTGGCGGAATTTTTGCACGACAAAGGGATGCAGCGTCATCTGAAACGCGTCTTGCCCATCTACCGCAAGCGGCGTGACGCAGCACTTTATGCTTTGCGACGCTACATGCCAGATAGCGTCACTTGGACTGAACCGGCTGGCGGCTTCTGTATTTGGGTAACATTGCCACGCGTCCATTCTTTACGCGATCTCTACCACTCGGCATTACAATTGGGGCTAGCCCTCGCACCGGGTGAAGTCTTTTTGACCCATCCAGGCAAACACCTCCATCTGCGCTTGGCCTTCGGTAATCAAACGCCAGAAGCAATCCGCGCTGGCATCGAGCTACTTAGCAAGTTGATCATCAAACGTCTGGAACAGGAATCTCACCACAACGGACGCTTGTATGATCTAACCCCGCTGGTCTAATAAGTGCTCAAGAGCAACACAAAGTTGTCCATACGACAAATAAGATTCCAAGCACCCCTCATTCGACAATTCAGCAATTGACAATTCAGTAGGTCTTTATGTACGAATATCATCGTCCACCATTCACCATCAGCACGGATCCCGCACGTCTAAATTTGGAAGTCATTCACGAATATCTAACCCACTCCTATTGGTCACCTGGGATTCCCAAAAATGTTGTGGAAAAAGCAATTGCACATTCGTTCAACTTTGGTCTCTATGATGGGCATCATCAGATTGGATTCGCTCGGGTCATTACTGATTATGCGACATTTGCTTATCTGGCAGACGTCTTCGTTTTACAAGAATACCGCGGAAAAGGATTGGGGATTTGGTTGATCGACTGCGTAACAAACTGTGAGGCCCTCGACGGAATCCGCACATTTACACTCGCAACACGCGACGCCCACGGACTGTATCAGAAATTCGGTTTTGAAACGGCGGTCAATTCAGAACGGTGGATGAGTCTCAAATATGAGATACCTTGGTATCAACCCGAACTTGTCGTTGAGGGCTAATATTAAGTGCATGTGCTATAATATCCCCAATCGCACAAATGTTCGGATAAAGGAATGATACCATGTCTAACCCTGCTTTGTCTATACCAGCGATCTCACCACAACCCAACCAACATCCTGATCCGCTCGCACCATTCCTGGCCCCAACGCGCGCCTGGTTTCAGGAAACGCTTGGTCAACCCACGCCGCCCCAAGCACAAGGCTGGCCCGCCATCCAGCGTGGCGAGCATACATTGATTTTGGCACCCACTGGTTCAGGAAAAACACTCTCTGCCTTTTTATGGGGAATCGACCAGATTTTTCGCGAGTTGACGCAAGATTCAGCGAGTACAGTCGCGCACCCAGAATCATCTGGACAGTCGAACAAATCTAGCAAAAACAAAAAGAAGGTCAAGCCCCAAACGCGCCTACTCTACATCTCGCCGCTGAAAGCGCTCAATAACGACATTGATCGCAATCTTCGTGTTCCCCTGGCTGGCATTCGCAAAATGGCCAAAAGCATGGAGTTAGACTATCCAGAACTGCGCGTGTCCGTCCGTTCCGGCGATACACCTCAGCGTGAGCGACAAGCCATGTTGCGTACGCCACCTCACATCTTCATCACAACGCCGGAATCGCTCTATCTGATGTTGACCAGCCCCAAGGCGCGCGAAATCTTTGCAACGGTACGAACGGTGATCGTCGACGAGATTCACACGCTGGCTGGCTCCAAGCGAGGCGTACATCTATCGCTCAGTTTGGAACGATTGCAGCAGGTCGCAACCCAGCCGATTCAGCGAATCGGTCTTTCCGCAACCATTCAACCGTTGGATGAGGTGGCGCGGTATTTGGGAGGGAATGAATGGAACGAGACTGAGGAGGAGGCTAAGGCGGAGGAAGAAGGAGAGAGTGGAAATATAGATTCTGGTGAGGTTTCCCTTCGTGAGACGAAGGAGGAATTACTTAGTGACAGCAGGGTTTTGGTGCCGCGGCCTGTGACGATTATTGATGCAGGTTATCGCAAGGAATTGAGTTTGCATGTTGAGACGGTTGTTGAAGACTTTCGTGATCTGCCGGATGGTTCGGTCTGGCCTTCGATCATTCCGCGCGTGGTCGACCTTATCGATGCCCACAACACGACACTGATCTTCGTCAACAATCGGCGCTCTGCTGAGCGGGCTGCCGACCGCATTAATGAGCAAATGGTGGCCAATGCGGGAGGCGACAATTCTGGATTGACGGAACGAGGTGTTGCCAAAGGATTGGGCATGATGGCAGCCAGCAAAGGAACGCAGGCCAATCCCATCCGCACCCATCATGGCAGTATGTCCAAAGAGACACGGCTTGAGCTGGAAAAAGATCTCAAAGCGGGGCGTCTGCCGGCACTTGTTGGCACATCGTCCCTGGAATTGGGGATCGATATCGGCACCATCGACCTGGTCATACAGCTTCAATCTCCCAAGACGGTCTCCCAAGGCCTGCAACGAGTGGGACGTTCAGGGCATCTAGTTGGTCAGACCAGCCAGGGGCATATTTTTCCCACGCATCGTGAGGATGTGATGGAGGCCGCAGCCGTGGCGAGAGGCATGTTGCAAGGAGATGTCGAACCCACCAAAACGCCACGCAACTCGCTGGATGTTCTTTGCCAACAGATCGTGGCCATGATATCTGTCGAAGATTGCACGGTCCAGGAAATCCATGATCTGGTGCGGTGTGCCTACGCCTACGAAGACCTGACGCTGCGGGCGCTCCAGGCTGTTCTCGACATGCTCTCGGGGCGCTATCCAACAAAAGCCCATCGCAATTTGCGGGCCCGCATCGTCTGGGATCGGGTGCATAACAAATTGGCTGCGCTGCCGGGTTCGCGTCTACTCGCATTAACCAACGGTGGTGCCATTACCGATCGAGGAACCTTTGGTGCCTATCTGAGCGACGGCAAGACCAAGTTGGGTGAATTGGACGAAGAATTTGTCTACGAAACTCGCATCGGCGATACATTTATGCTTGGCTCTCAGGTTTGGCGCGTCGTCGACTTAACCGATGACAAGGTAGTTGTCGCAGATGCGGCTGGTGCGACGCCGCGCATGCCATTTTGGCGAGGAGATTTTCCCTGGCGTCCCTATGATTTAGGCTCGCGAGTGGGGGCCTTTCGCCGCACTGTGGCCGAGCAGTTGGACCAGCTACGTTCGAACCTTGATCTCTCAAGCTATCGCGAGATTTTTGAGTTCAAGGACGAACCAGCCGTTCTGTCTTATCTGGAGCAGTTGCAGCAAGAGTATGCGCTCGATGCTAATTCTGCCTGGCACGTGATCGACTATGTGGCGAGTCAGCTCGATCATGCCGGGGCAATCTCATCCGACAAGACCGTGTTGGTTGAGGTCTTTGAAGATGCCGTGGGCGATCCGCGTATGGTCATCCAAGCGCCTTTTGGTGGCCGCGTCAATGGATTGTGGGGCGTTGCACTCACCAGCGCGCTGCGTGAGCGGACTGGCGTCGAAGTCGAAGTACAAACAAACGACGATGGTATTCTCTTTCGTTTCCCAGATGCTGAGGCAGAGTTTCCGCTGGATCTGGTCACGCAAATGACACCGGGCGAAGCGCGTGAATTGATTCTGCGCGAATTACCGGATACGGCAGTTTTTGGCGCTCAGTTTCGTCAGAATGCAGCCCGTGCCTTGTTGTTGCCAGGGTTGGGGGTGGGCAAGCGTACACCCTTCTGGCTACAGCGGCTACGGGCCAAAGATCTGCTGCAAATTGTACGCCAATTCGACGATTTCCCCATCGTGGCAGAGACCTATCGTGACTGTTTGGAAGAGGTGATGGATCTGCCACACTTGGAGCGAGTTTTAATCGGCATCCAGCAAGGTGACATCGAAGTAGTCACTTTTGAATCGCTTCATCCCTCCCCCGTGGCCCAAAGCTTGATGTGGAATTTCGTCGAGTTCTACATGTATGAGTGGGATACACCCAAGGCAGAGCGGCAGTTACAGACTCTCTCTGTAAATCGGGAACTTCTGCAAGATCTGTTAACCGATATCGATTTGGCCGATTTGCTACGCCCAGAAGCCATTCAGTCTGTACGCGAGCGCCTGCAGCACAATGTCCACGGCCCGCGCGCGCACGGCGGAAGAATTGGCCCTCTTCTTTCAAGATTTGGGAGATTTAACATTTGATGAAGTCGCCAACCGAACCACCGTCGACCCTACGGGTGGTTGGCTCAGCTCGATAAGGGACAACGGATTGTTCAGCTCCCGATTCCAACCAGTCAAGGTGTTCAGGAACGGTGGATTGATGCGGGATATGCCTTCGAGTATATCACTGCTTTTGGATTATCAGAGCAGTTCCCCCAACGGCGAGAATTCGCAACGGAAAGCCCAAACATTTCACAAGGCAATTCGGCTTTTCTGTCTCAGGATGAAGCACGACAGCGGATCCTAACGCGTTATTTGACCCAGATTGGGCCTGTGACGATGACGACGATTTTGGCCCGATATGCCTTTCCAACCGACTGGCTTCAGAGAGAGCTCGAGTGTCTTGTCGAAAATCGCGACCTTGTTCATGGTCACTTTACACCTGCTGCGATGGATACGGCAACCGACAGCTCGCCCGTCGCCGGGCGTCCGCAAAATGGATCTGTTCAAAGTGATGATCAAAGAAGCGATCAAAATAGAGCCGAAGCTGAGTTTGTGGATCGACGCACGTTGGAGCAGATCCATCGACGCACCTTAAACATTCTGCGCCAAGAAGTGCGTCCCGTGCCGTTGACTGTCTATGCTGACTTCCTGACCCGTTGGCAACATCTCCATCCTGATGAGCGATTAGACGGTGCAGGTGCGTTGCGTCAGGTGCTTCAGCAGTTGCGTGTGTCACCAGTAGTTGGAACTGTATGGGAGCGCGATGTGTTGCGGTTGCGCCTTGCCGATGGCAATACATCCGAACTCGAAACGCTCTGCCATAGCGGTGAGGTCGTCTGGGTTGGAACAGGAGGCGTGAATCCGCGCCGGGGAAGGATTCGTTTTCTCTTCCGAGGAGAAGGGAATACATACCTGGAACAGGCTCCAACCGACATCGCAACACGAACCGATACAGATTCGTATACGGAAGATGAACCATCGGAAGTGAATGCACAAGAACCTGAAACGCTCAGTTCAGATGCTACAGCAGTTTATGAGTTTTTGAAAAGTGAGGGGGCTGTTTTCCAAGCCGACATCCGAGATGGTTTAGATTTGACAAATCAAGCGGCGCAAAACGCCTTGACCGAGCTGGCAATGGCAGGATTGGTGACAAATGATAGCCTGGCTGCTCTGCGCCGCATTCTGGGGCAGAAGGTTCAGCACGCAAATGCAAATCGACCTCGCTCAGGTCGTTCCAGCAGTTCACTTGAAGCTCAGCTTGCTGAGCGGCTTGGTTCGCGTTCCAGACGTTCCAGCCAGCCAGGGGGGCTGCGCCGGCCCAGTCGTAGCGAATTTCGGGCTGCGAAAAAACGAGTGCGCGAACGTCTGGCGGAGGATCTGGACATAACGCCAGCCGTAAGTCAGAGCGAGGGACGTTGGACGTTGGTCCACCGTTTTGGCGTAATGGGGAAGAAATTATCCTTGGCTGAGCAAATCGCACGCCAGACGCATCAATTGCTCGCCCGATACGGTGTCGTTACCCGCGAGAGTCTCGCGCACGAAGCGGGTGCCTGGGAATGGAACATGATTTATCAAGAGCTGCAGCGATTGGAGATACGAGGCGAAGTTCGGCGCGGCATCTTTGTTCACGGGCTGACGGGTGTTCAATTTGCTTTGCCCGAAGTGGTTGAGCGTCTCCGCGAGTTAAGCAGCGAATTCAAGAGCGAAATTCGCCGTGAGAACGATGCGTCCGAAGCGGAAGCACTGGTGCTCATGAATGCTTGTGATCCTGCCAATCTATATGGTCCAGCCAACGAAATGGCCCCCTTGACTCAGACAGGAAAACCACTCGCCTTTTCACGGCTACCATCAACCTGGCTCGTGTTAAGTTGGGGGTTACCAATCTTGCTCGTGGAGCAAACGGGCGCATCCCTAACGACAGTGAAAGGTACAGGTGATGGTATGATGCGACATGCCATCAGGGTGTGGCTCCAGCATGCAAGCAGCTTTATGCAGCGGGTGACCGTAAAGGAATGGAATGGCCAACCTGTCTTGGAGGGTGATGGAGCCTCGATGTTAGAGTCAATTGGCTTCTATCGAGATTATCCTGCCATGACGTGGGAGAGGTAGCGCGGCCTCCCAAGTCATGGCAGTTACCAAGAGGAGCGACTGAAGGCGCTAACCCTGGTCAGCGAGCACGCCCCGTGCGGGTAGCATCCCGTCAAGACCCGCACGAGGCGTGCTGACTGGACTCGTTTACCGGATTATTTTCTGAATGTTCATCAACCGTTGCTTCAGATCGATAAGTTTATAGTCAGTCTCAGTAGATCCAAATTTGGCGATTTTGGCGATTTTCAGTCGAGATTGCAGGGATTTTGGAGTCATTTATTCAGATTTCGGTTACAGAAAACAACCTATTTCATATCTGAAAATCGCCCAAATCTAACGCAAAAACTAGATATCGACCGGCAAATTTGTATTTATGTCAACTGTTTAGCCAGAATTCTCTCTCAAAACCTGAAATTTGGATCTACTGAGTATCATTAAGTTAGTGGAGGAGGAGGCATTCTACCGCGAATCGCTCTTAACTTTACGACATTGAGTTTATAGTGACACGATCCCCTGTGTACCCGTTACGGGTAGGTCGCCCAGGCGCTCATCGACATGTCGGAGAGTTCCGTTTCTCTGAATACGGTAGACGCTGACGCCACCCTTTAGACCCGATAGCTGGTACAGATATCTGCCGTCAGGGCTGATGCTTAGGTCGATCAAACCACTGGTGGGTACGCCCGTGGCGGGGTGAGGTGGGGCTCCATCTGCCGGTGTCACGAAGGCTGCGATTTCCTTTTTGAGCTGGATCCGACCTGTATTGGGTCTGAACCGAAAGGCAGAGATTGAGCCATCTACAGCATTCGATGTGTAGGCAAATTTCAAATTGGGCGTCACGCCGATCCAGCAGGTTGTGCGCTGGTTGCCAGCCCGTTCATCGCTGCTGATTAGAGTGAGGGAGCCATCTCCGTTTATCAGATAGGTTGAGACAGACCCCGCCTGCAGATTGAGCTGTCCGTTGAGGATTTCTCGCGCTTCGGTTGCGATCAGGAACGTCTTGCGGCGTCGCTGAACGATTTGAAAGCCGATGGGGTTTGGATCTGAGCGTCCTTCGGCGATTTGTGGCGGTGCAACAACTGGTTGATTGGAGAGTAGGCCTTTATTGACCAGGAAGGTGGAGAAGTTGCCTGTGTTGAGCTCGCTGACCACTAGAATTTCGCCATCGGGTGTAAAGGAGACAGCAGATGGGCGGGCTGATGGACCACTTAGCGTGCGGGTCGAATTGGGAATTGGTGACAGAACGCCATCGTAATTAATGGTAAAGCCGCTAACGTTGCCCGTATTGGCTTCGCCTGTACCGATGTTGGTGACATAGACAAGGTCTTTGTCGAACGCAATGCTATTGGGGAAGTTTCCACCTGAAGGAACAGTGTTGACAAGGGTCAAGCTATAGTCCTCGTTGACGCGTAGGGAGCTAACAGTGTGGCTCATTGCATTGACGGCTAGCACAAAATCCTCATCGACGCGAATTAAGGCGTTGGCAGAGATGAGCGGATCAAGCATGTCTGATTCATCTAAAGCGGGTGGATGTAGAGGACCCGTCCCCATACCGCCTGTTGGAAATTCGCCAATTTTGCGCAAACTCCCATCGCGTAGTCGTCCATAAGCCACAATGGTATTTGCATCCTGCTTGTTTGTCATTACATAGACTGCACCCTCAAACTCTTCATCATCATCGCTGAATCTTTCCACTCCAACCAGGTCCGCTGCAAACACATTTGGGTTGGTGGGGATCCCCAAAAGCCCAAATATCAGACCGAACAAGAGAGGCAGAATCCAGATTCGAAGTGTACTCATCGTTCAAGCTCCTTTCAATATTGATCACTAAAGATAAACGGGCAATCATTCCCATCTGAATCTACGGCGAAATGTCAATTGGGAGATGGCAACAACTGAGCCTATCGATATAGTCTTTCAACAGGGGAATTCGTTACACTTTTTTGTGAATTCAATTTATGGGGTGTATTGAAGGAACTTGTGATTCTGTAAATTATTTTTTTGAAACCGCTCAATATAGCAGGTAGAGCGTTCTTTGATGTATGCTATTCCAAAATAAACAGACCATCCAGTAGGTTACAACTTTAAGGAGAACCTCTATGAAAACCTGGAGAGTTGCTGGCATCAATTTTGACCATATGCATATGGGTGATCTTCTGCGACAAGTGTATGAGCATCCCAATGCCGAGATTGTTGGCGTCTGCCATGTTGACCGTGAGCGAATGGCTACGATCATTGAAAAGCTGGACATTTCTGCCGAGCGCGTTTTTACTGATTATGTACAGTGCATGGCTGTAACAGATCCAGAGGTGGTAATTCTCTGTCCATCTACGGCCACACATGGCGAATGGGTCGCCAAACTTGCGCCGTATAATGTTCACATTTTGCTTGAAAAGCCTTTTGCTGCTTCACTATCAGAAGCAGACGCAATGTTGTCTGCTATGCAGAATCGAAATCGCCTCTTCGCCATCAACTGGCCGTTGCGCTGGTATCCACCTCATGTGACAGCCAAACGATTGATAGACGAACGGATCATCGGTGACTTAATTGAAGTTCACTACTATGATGGCAATCGTGGCCCGCTTTTTCATCGTGAGGATAAAGATGAGACAGATGAGGAATACCGCGCTCGCAAGAATGAGAGTTGGTTTTATCAGGCAAAAGAAGGTGGTGGATCACTGCTCGATTATTTGGGTTACGGCGTCACTCTAGGGACCTGGTTTTTAGATGGACGCAGCCCGTTGGAGGTGACATCTGTCGTTGATGATCCCCCTGGATTAGAGGTGGATGAGCATAGCATTACGATCTGCAAATACGATTTCGGACTCTCTAAGTTTGAAACACGCTGGGGTACATTTACGGATCCCTGGACCCTACAGCCACAGCCCAAGTGCGGCTTTGTCCTCAAAGGAACAGCCGGTACCATCAGCAGCTATGATTACGAACAGACCGTGCGCGTCCAAACGACTGACCGCCCAGAAGGATTCGAAATTTCTGTCGATGAGTTGCAGCCGCCTGTGCAAGGACCTCTCCAGTACTTCATTCATTGTATCGAGACTGGTGAGCCTGTGAGTGGACCGCTTTCTCCCGATATTTGTCGGATTGGTCAACAGATTGTGGATTCAGCTCTGTTGAGTGTATCGGAAAAGAGAACGGTGTCGCTATTGCCATAGCATGATTCATAAGAGGCAAACATGAAATCACGGTGGTCGCAAGACAGGTATGTGCAAGCATGGTTGTTTGCTGCAGATGTCCATCAGGGACAAAAGTTGCCCGGTACCGAGTTGCCCTATATTGTCCATATCAGCAACGTTACAATGGAGATCATGGCCACCCTCGCTGTCACTGAGGTAGAGCAACCAGATCTGGCGCTTCAGTGTGCGTTGCTGCATGACACAATTGAGGATACGGACGTAACGTATCAGGAATTGGTTAGGTATTTTGGCCTCTATGTTGCAGACGGCGTTCTGGCGTTGAGCAAAGACAAAAAGCTGCCCAACAAAGAGAAACAGATGGCGGATAGCCTTCGACGTATTCAGCAACAACCAGTTGAAGTGTGGATAGTCAAGATGGCGGATCGCATCACGAATCTCCAGCCACCACCTGCACATTGGACTGTTGAGAAAATGAAGCATTATCGTACTGAAGCCATCCTCATCCATCAATCTTTAAACGAAGCAAGTCCATTTTTGGCGTCACGATTGTATCAAAAGATTGATGAATATCCGAATTATTATGGCTCAATCGGATCGCAGGGGGTTGACACGAATTCAAACCACGAAGGCACTGAAGAATAGAAGAAGAAGCAGACAATCCTTCAATCTCTTCAGTTCCTTCATGGTAAATATGGTTCTTTTTTTGTCAACCCCCTGAGATCCAGTTGAACCATAAATGTACTCAGATTTCACAGATTCGCTCAGATAAATCCCTTCGAAGCTCAGGGCAGGCTCTGGAAATCTGAGATATCTAAGTACAAAAACTTTTCAAGGTTTATTAGGTCAACTCCAGACAGTCTTTAGAAATAGGACACGGATTAACACAGATACACGCGGATTAAATCCTGAAAATCCAATCAATCCGTGTCCAAATACTTTCTCGGGTTTATTTACAAAGCATGTTTGAGTATCCGGGAGATTTACTCAAACTAGATAGACAAACCGCGACCTTTACAATTAATAGGTTCTTGTTGGCATGTCGCTCTCTGACCATCGATTGTAGCCTGGCGATAAGGGCTGCATTCCAGGCCAGTTGCGACTGTAGGTGCTGGCCGCATTCAGATCCATCATCTCCTGAACCATCTGAAGACACTGATCTGTTGGTTTGAAACCTGTGGTATTTCGTCTGCTTTTGACCTGGATATAGTGACCCTCGAAATGTTGGCTATGTAGGATTTCGCAAGCACGAAAGAAACCCGCATAATACGCCTCATCATGACGAACCTCGACGATGACCTTTCCTTGTTTCGGAACATAGAACGAACAGCCACACAAAAGCGTCGCCAACAAAGCTGCACAGACCACAGACTTCGTGTACAATCTAATTGTCATCTTTTACCTTCCTTTCCACTATTTAAGCTCGAAAAACGCT
This sequence comes from Chloroflexi bacterium TSY, assembly GCA_019217005.1. The sequence continues at coordinate 103,043 of JAHBNG010000038.1, read as the reverse complement.
CGTATTTTGTATACATAGAGACGTTCTTATCTCGAAAATCTTTCCAAACCAGGCGTGGCGCAGTAATCTTTGTTACAATCAATTCAACTTTCTGCACCCGAATCCATCCCATCCGTTTGTCTGGTCCCACCACCTAATGGGCTTCGACAATCCCCTTTGCCCTGATAGGCCAACCTATAAGTGGCTCTCAATTATACTCCGCAGCAGCACATTATAGCATTTTCCCTCGACTAAAAAGTGTTATTTTATGGCGCTGCTCAGTATATCTGGCACGCAATCCTGAAATCTACCTCAATCAGAAGCAATAGTTGGCACAGAAACCGAAGACGATGTAGACTATTTAGGTCCATCAACTGTCAAAATAATATTATCAGGTCCTGCAGCGCTTTTGGACCGGTTTGGAGATGATTATGAGTAATTCATCCATTGCTTCCCCTGCAACATCATCGGCCCCGATTGATCCAATACCAATTGATAGTGAACAATGGCTGCATATGTATGAGCAGATGTGTAAAATTCGTGCCTTTGAAGAAAATGCGAATGAACTTTATCTAACCGCCAAGATGCCTGGATTGACCCACATGTACGTTGGTGAAGAGGCAATTGCCGTTGGTGTTTGCGAAGCGCTGCGCAACGATGACTATATCACCAGCACCCACCGCGGTCATGGACATTGTTTGGCCAAAGGTGCAAATTTACGGCGTATGTTCTGCGAGTTATTGGGCAAGGCTGAGGGGTACTGCCGTGGTAAAGGTGGTTCCATGCACATTGCTGATCAGGAAGTTGGGAACCTAGGAGCGAACGCCATTGTGGGTGGCAGCGGTGGCATCGCAACCGGAGCAGGGATGTCGATCAAAATGCGCGGGACGGATCAGGTTGCGATTTGCTTTTTTGGCGATGGGGCTTTGGGCCAGGGACTACTCTATGAATCGATGAATATGGCCCAGTTATGGACCCTTCCCGTGATCTACGTTTGCGAAAACAATCTCTACAACGAATATACCCATAATTCAGAAACAACAGCGGGCAATATGCTTGATCGTGCTAGAGCGTTTGGCATTCACGCCGTCGAAGTGGATGGGCAAAGCGTACGCGATGTGGTTCAGACTATGTCCACATTGATTGCCCGATCTCGTCATGGTGAAGGGCCAGCCTTTCTGCTCTGTCATACGTATCGCTTCTATGGACATCACGTGGGAGATATCGACCGAGAATATTATCGCTCGAAGGAAGACGAGGAGTATTGGCGTACAAAACGCGATCCGCTCAAACTCCTGTCGGAATGGATGATTGCTGACAATCTAGCCGAACGCACCGTCTTCGAGCAAATTGATCAAGAAGTGCGAGCAGAGGTTGAGGCGGCAGTAGAGTATGCACTCAATGCACCATATCCTGCTGCGGAAGAAGTGACGCAACATGTCTATGCATAAAAACCTAGCGAATTGCCGAATTATTAAATTGCTGAATGTTTAATGAGGGTTCTTGAAACCTCGTTCGGCTAGTTTAAATGATGTGGCTATAAGAGGATGTAGCAAATATGATAACTGAACGCGTGATCACCTTTGGCGAAGCAGTGAAGGAAGCCATTGTAGAGGAAATGCGTCGCGATGAACGTGTTTTCATTATCGGTGAAGATGTGGCCGAGGCAGGTACGGTTTTCAAGGTCTTATTAGGATTGGTTGATGAATTTGGTCCCGAACGCGTCATTGATTCGCCCATTTCAGAACCAGGCATCACGGGGCTGGGTGTCGGTGCTGCGATTACGGGAATGCGTCCGATCGTGGACATTATGTTTGGTGATTTTATGACTCTGTCCATGGATCAGATGGTGAATCAGGCGGCCAAGACGCATTATATGTCGGGAGGAAAGTTAAAGGTACCAATGGTTCTCCGCACAACAATGGGGGCTGGACGCCGTTCAGCGGCACAACATTCTCAGTCGCTCCACGCATGGATGAGCCATATTCCTGGCCTCAAAGTTGCCATCCCAGCCACTCCCTACGACGCAAAGGGGCTCATGAAAAGCGCAATCCGCGATGATAGCCCAGTAGTAATCTTCGAAGATAAAATGATGTATCAGACCAAGGGATCCGTGCCAGAAGATGAGTACACGCTCCCGTTTGGTGTTGCCGACATCAAGCGGACTGGCACAGATATCACTCTCGTGGCAACGAGCAGCATGGTTCTTGTTGCGCTCGAAGCGGCAGACAAATTAGCCGAGTTGGAGATTAGCACCGAAGTGATTGATCCGCGTACGACTGTGCCCCTTGACCGAGAGACGCTGATCGAATCGGTCAAGAAAACGAGCCGTGCAATCATCATCGACGAAGGCCATCAGAACTATGGCGTGACGGGCGAATTAGCTGCCACTATTGCCGATGGTGCTTTTTATTATCTCGATGCACCCATCAAGCGAATGGGAGCAATGGATGTTCCCGTCCCCTTTTCGCCGATTCTTGAAGATCAGACCATTCCCACGGCCGAAGGCGTTGTTGGGATGGCCAAAATGTTGTGTGGGAAACAATAAGGCTCATCTATGAAAAGTGTGCAAATATGCGCTCAAACTGTCGAATGATCAGTGAATTGAATACTTTCGTCTGATGAGCAAAAAATAGAGGAAATTGCCATGCCAAAAGAAGTGATCATGCCTGCACTCGGTATTGCCCAGGAAACAGGGGTACTGGTTGAATGGTTTAAGGCGACTGGCGAAGAAGTTCAAAAAGGCGAGCCGCTCATGCTGGTGGCAACCGATAAGACCGAAGTCGAAATCGAGGCCAATGCATCGGGAACGTTGGCGAACGTGACAGCCCAGCCCGGTGACGAGATTCCGGTCGGTCACGCAATTGCGCTAATTTTGGCACCAGGTGAAAGTGCACCAGCAGTTACCTCAGCAGCGTCGCCTGCAACATCTAGTATGGTTTCGACTCAACCCGCGACAGCCGTCCCAAATGCTGTCTCTGACCAACCGTTGCTCCCAGTCAGCCCGCTCGCCGCACGCATTGCTGCCGAACATGGCATTGTGTTAAGTCAGGTGCCAGCCAAAGGGGATCGCATTCACAAAGAAGATGTGTTGGCCTATCTCAATACGCAGAATCAGACAGCATCGACAAATGGCCGCGTACTTGCATCACCCAAGGCACGCCGACTTGCCCAAGAACATGAACTCAATCTGGCCGAGATTGCCGGTAGTGGCCCGGATGGCGCCGTGCTTGCGGCCGATGTCGAAAAAGCGGTTCTGAGTCCTGCATTCGAAGCTTCATCTGAATCTCCTGCCTCCGATCCCTTGCCCATGAGCCGGCTTTGGAGAGTCATGGCGCAGCGTTTACAAGAGAGTTGGGCGACTGTTCCGCATTTTTATCTGGAGCGGGAGGTGAATGCCAGCGCATTGATGGCCTGGCACGAGAGACTTATGTCGCGCATTGAGCAAAAAGTGACGATAACCGATCTGTTGGTAAAGCTTGTTGCCGCTGCCCTCAGCAATCATCCCCGTCTCAATGCCAGCTGGCTCGACGAATCGATTGTGCCGAATGATGAAATCAATATCGGTTTGGCCGTTGCGGTAGAGGATGGGTTGTTGGTGCCAGTGATTCATCAGACGAACCAGTTGGGGGTGGGGGCCATTGCCTCCCGTCGTGCAGACTTGGTCAACAACGCCCTGGAAGGGAAGTTGATGCCACAAGAGTTGAGTGGTGGCACATTCACCATCAGCAATCTCGGCATGTTTGGTATCACAAAATTCAACGCCATTGTCAACCCACCCCAAGCGGCAATTCTGGCTGTCGGAGCAATCACGGATCGCATCGTTCCCGTTAATGGTCAGCCAGCTGTTCAGCCCATAATGACCTTGACCCTATCATGTGATCATCGTGTCGTGGATGGAGCACGGGGGGCGCAGTTTATGCAAACGTTGGTGACTTATTTAGAGGATCCGTTAACTTTACTTTCTGGTAAAGGCTTGAGTGACAAAGGGCAAACCGAAAGGGGCGGAAAAAAGAATCCACCCTGAAAAAACGGGATAAAATGTAAAAATAGTGCTCGGCTAGTTTAAGCAGCGGCATTGAGGCGGCGATGAGCGAGAACGCCTTTAGGGAAATGGTGTGAAACCGAGGCCTTTTTCCGAAAGTCAGGGTCGAGTTGGTCAGGAGTTGGAAAAAGAGCACTCGAGAGAACACGGCGCAGCCTGCCGGGAGTGGCTTGAGGCTCTCGATCCCAGTAGCCAGTCGGTATGGGAGGAAGAGAAGCGGCTAAATGGGAAAGAAGATTCCCCAGTTCAGGTAAGCCAATCATCATGCTTGGAAGCCAAGGGGGGATGTTCAACAGGCCAGCGTTCCAGGTAGACAAGATAAATGGTTTCAGGCTGCAAAGTCATAACGGTCGCCAAAACCAAAGGTGTGTTGTAGGCCGGATCCTGAATGACGTAAATCGAGTAGGTACGGTTGGCTGTATCCACCTTGGTTGTTCTGGGGACGAGATTGTGCCATGCTTGATAGCAAATCAGGCGACCACTATAGAGAAAGCGACCAGACGAGTCCGGAGTTGTAGCCTCGAGTCGCTTTCCCTTATAGCTGCGAGAGAGCGGACGCACAATATCACCATATTCAGGTGGTCTGCCTTTTTCTTTGCGTTTGGGGAACTCATTGCGGCGCACTGTGCAGTTAATGGCTTCCCGCAGGACAAATCGGTCTATGCCGCTTTCTAGCATTTCTCTGATTGTAAACCCGGCATCGACCACCGCCACTTCGTCTGACTCCAGTGATTTTTCGTCTCTGTCAGCAGCTTTTTCCGAAACTCACTTTCCTTTGTTCCAACCGTGCATCTCATGATTGCCTTGAGCAGTGGCACTCGCTTCCCGCCTATCTCCCCGAGCTTATCATCACTCCAAAGATGAGCGGGCAATGCCCGACGAGCCGTTGAGTTATAGAGTCGGTTCACTTTCCCTTGCAGCTTCGGTCGCCAGAACCCTGTGATATCTATGCTTTTCACTCGGTACCCTTCTAACTTTTTTGCCTCCCATTCCCTTTCCACTTCTTCTTGCCACGACCCCAGCAGACTTGTGATATCCCATGATCCATATCGAAAGCTCCACCAGCTTCGCCGGAGCTCCTCATCTTCAAACCCGCTTTCTTTCAATGCGCTATGGATTGCTCCTCGACTTTTCAGAAACGACCCATTCAGCATTGCCCACATCAGACGCATTACATTTACGTTTGTTCCCATCGGCGTTACTTGCAATACATTCATCAGTACTGCTATAGTTATTTCTGGCGCGGTTAGCATTCCTTCCTCCTTTTTGGGTTCTCTACCTTTAGGATGAACTGCTAACCGCTTTTTGTCACATTTCTCACCTCATCTCTTTTCTTTTACCAGAAAGTAAAGTTTAAGTGTGTTGGACTAACTTGTGCGAATTGGACTCATTATTTACGGGGCTCTCAATACCGTTTCCGGAGGCTATCTCTATGACAGAAAGCTCGTAGAATATCTGCAAGCCAGTGGCGACCAAGTTCAGATTTTCTCACTTCCTTGGCGCAACTATTCCCGACACCTGCTCGATAATTTGAATCGTTCTTTGATAGGACGTGTCCAAGAGAATCATCTTGATCTACTGCTTGAAGATGAACTCAATCATCCTTCTTTGCTAACGCTGAATCGAGCTTTGAAGCAACGGTTTCCTCGCTTACCCATCGTTAGCATTGTCCATCACCTGCGCTCAAGTGAAAACCATCCACCTGCCTGGCGCCCTCTCTATCGCTGGATCGAACGCCGCTACCTTCACAGCGTCGATGGTTTCGTTTATAATAGCCACACGACAGCACGTACAGTTGAGCAAATCACGAATAGAGGGTCAGCAACGCAGCCCTCCATTGTGGCTTATCCTGCTGCGGACCATTTAAACCCGCCAGGTGCTCACTTCATCAAACAGCATGTAAATGATCGCTATGATGGGCCGTTACGGGTACTTTTTGTGGGCAATCTGATCGAACGCAAGGGTCTGCACAGAGTCGTGGATGCACTGTCCCGCCTGTCGCGGACAAGCTGGCGATTAACTGTTGTGGGGAGTTGTCGATGTCGATCCTGCGTACGTTGACCTCATCCGTCGCCAAATTCGGGACGGTAACTTTGATGCTTCTATCGAATTGGTTGGCTCGGTCAATGATGATCTTTTGCGTAACTATTTTATGCAAAGCCATCTTCTGGTTTTACCCTCATATGAGGGATTTGGCATTGTATATTTGGAGGCGATGAGCTTTGGTCTACCCGTCATTGCATCAACGACGGGTGCAGCACATGAGATTGTGTCCCATGGGACGAATGGATTTTTGGTCGATCCTGCCAACTTGGATGCACTTTCTCAATCTATCCATCTGTTGCATGAAAAGCGGAACGATTTGGTCAAGATGAGCCTGGCCGCTCGTGAGACTTATGATCGTCATCCAAGGTGGGAGCAAAGCATGTCAAGAATTCGACATTTTCTAGACGATTTTGGCTCTCGCAGCAAATCGCAAACCCAAAATAGTGACATTTGTCACCCTAATTGACAATTTCAAGGGTTTGTAGAGGGTTCGCACCTCAAATTTGTCATGTTGTAACCTTTTTGACGCTAACAGACCCTCAGAGGTGTTCTAAGGACTCGCTTGTATAGGGTTTGAACACCCAAAATCAGGGACCAAGGTGACAAATGTCACTATACGTAATCATCAATCGCAAGGAACGAAAATTCAATAAGTTGCGCATAGATTCTTCGTTTCACTCGAGAATGACATACGTAACTTACTAAATTTAATTCGCATTCGTAAGTTCCCTATGTCTCAACCACATGAATATAGCTTCATCCGCTATTTGACCAGCAAAAAGAGCGTCGATGATCGAGCGCTCAATGCAGAAGTTTGGCAGCGTTTGCAGAATATCTTGCAGAAAACTCCATCTGGTTTCGAGAGAAGACCATTTAGTATACTGGAAATCGGAGCGGGCGTTGGCACCATGCTTGAGCGTCTATTAAACACGAATTTACCGTCGTGCCACTATACTGCCCTCGATGCAAGCCTTGAAAATATCAACGTTGCACAAGAGCGGCTGTTTGCGTGGAATCAGAGGGATGACTGGACTGTACGGCAGATCGGTCAGCAACAGCATGATTCGAATGTGGAAACGCTGCTCTTTCAACATGACAGGAGAGAGAGAACCGTTCAAGTAAATCTCGTGGCGGTCGATCTCTTTGACTTTCTCGGTCGGCCAGAGATTAGTGGCTCATATGATCTGTTGATCGCTCATGCATTTCTTGATTTGGTCGATCTTTCCCGTACTCTTCCCGCATTGGCACGTCTTCTCAATCCAGGTGGCTATGGATATTTCAGCATCAATTTTGATGGTGCCACAATTTTACAACCTACAATTGAGCCAAAATTAGATGTCCTGATTGAGAAACTCTACCATGAAACAATGGATAAACGCATCGTTAATGGGTTTCCATCTGGTGACAGCCAAACAGGACGGCATCTCTTTGCGGCTCTCCCTCAGGCGGGATTTCGCGTCCTGGAAGCTGGTAGTTCTGACTGGGTTGTCTTTCCATACCATAATGGATATCGGGAGGATGAAGCATATTTCCTACACTTCATTGTGAAGACGATGCAGGGCGCTCTTGCTGCTCATCCTTACTTACAGTACAAACCTTTTGAAGAATGGATCGCGCAACGACACCGGCAGATTGAAGAGGCTGAGCTCATTTACATTGCACATCAGTTGGATTTTTTGGTTACAATCAAGTAAGATGGCAAATTCTCTCCGTAACAACTGAACATTAAATATAAAAAGGGAAGGATTCAATGGCAGGAAAATCGACAGAACCAACGGGAAATGGACTTCGCAGCAGGGAATGGTTTGGGCGCGATGATCTGATGGGCTTTGTCAGTCGTAGTTGGACCAAAAATCAGGGACATCCCGATCATATGTATGATGGACGTCCCGCTATTGGCATTTGCAATACGTGGTCTGAGCTAACGCCATGCAATGCTCATTTTCGGATATTGGCCGAACAAGTCAAGCGGGGTATTTATGAGGCGGGAGGCTTTCCACTTGAGTTCCCGGTGATGTCGCTCGGCGAGATCTTGATGCGTCCGACGACCATGCTCTACCGCAACTTGGCCAGCATGGAAGTCGAAGAAACCATTCGCGCCAATCCCTTAGATGGTGTTGTGATTCTGGCGGGGTGTGACAAGACAACACCTTCTACCGTGATGGGCGCGTGCAGTGTCGACCTGCCAACGATGGTGGTTTCTGGCGGGCCCATGCTGAACGGCAAGTATCATGGTCGAGATATTGGATCGGGTACTGATGCATGGAAGTTTACAGATGATCTACGCGCTGGCATTATGACTCGAGAGCAATATATGGAAGCAGAGTCGTGTGGCTCGCGAAGTGATGGACACTGTAACACGATGGGCACGGCATCCACAATGGCTTGCATGGTCGAGTCACTTGGCCTGACGCTCCCGACAAATGCAGCCATTCCCGCTGCTGATTCTCGCCGCAGACGACTTTCACATCTAGCAGGTAACCGAATTGTTGAGATGGTTCATGAAGATTTACGTCCATCCAAGATCCTGAAACGCGAAAATTTTGAGAACGCCATCATGATCAATGCTGCCATTGGTGGCTCCACAAATTTCGTTGTCCATCTGCTTGCAATTGCTGGTCGCGCCGGTATTGAACTCACGATGGATGATTTTGACAGGCTTGGGAGCCACCAACCGCTTTTGGTCAACCTGATGCCTTCAGGGAAATATCTGATGGAGGATTTTTACTATGCTGGAGGACTTCCATCTGTGATTCAGGAACTCAAAGATCGATTGCATTTAGATGCCTTGACCGTGACTGGTCACTCAATTGGTAAGAACACTGAAGGAGCACCCTGTTATAATCGAGATGTGATTTCCCCCGTGGAGCAGCCTCTCATTGAGGAGGCGGGGATTGCTGTGCTCACAGGGAACTTATGTGAAAATGGTGCAATAATCAAGCCGTCTGCTGCTTCACCCGAACTGATGCAGCACCGAGGCAAAGCTGTTGTTTTTGAAGATATTGATGATTATCATGAACGAATCGATTCTCCTGAGCTGGATGTAGATAAAAATTCTGTTCTGGTACTCAAAAATGTGGGACCGAAGGGTTATCCAGGTATGGCAGAAGTTGGCAACATGGGGTTACCGAAGAAGCTGTTGGAGGAGGGCGTTCGCGATATGGTGCGCATTTCGGATGGCCGTATGAGTGGAACCGCTTTTGGTACCGTCATTCTGCATGTTGCACCAGAGGCGGCAGTAGGTGGGACGTTGGCGCTGGTGCAAAATGGCGACATGATTGAGCTGGATGTGAAGGAACGACGACTCCATCTTGATGTCTCGGATGAAGAGTTGGCGCGTCGGCGGGAATTATGGCAACCACTGGCACCCCATATGGAACGTGGTTATGTGTCCCTCTACACAAGCCATGTGCAGCAAGCGGACAAGGGAGCAGACTTCGATTTTCTAGTTGGTCAGTCTGGTTCGGCTGTGCCGCGTGATCTACATTAAGAACCTATCCGAAAAGTGGTTGTGAGTCCGATCAGTTTCTCGAGCGAGAATAGATCGTCACAGAACTTTTCGGATAAGCACTAAGTATTTTGTCAGATAAGTTATAATACGGTAAACTCTGCCAGAAAGTGACTAAAAAAACGAGGAGGCAGAGAGAAATGAAGCAAGTATATAAAGTTAAACTAAGTGATAAAGACAGAAATGAATTAAGGCGAATAACGGCAAAAGGAAAAGAGAACGTAAGAAAGATAAGAAGGGCACATATTCTGCTCTTGTCAGATGGAGGAAAAACAGACAGAGAAATCATGGAACGAGTGGGAGTGACGCGAGCAACGGTGGTGCGAATCCGCAAAAGATATGTGACGGAAGGGCTAACCAAAGCCCTAGAAGAGAGGCCAAGAAGCGGACGACCAGTCGAGATTAGTAACGAAGCCAGAGCCAAAATCACGGCACTAGCGTGTACGAAAGGACCAGATGGGCGAAGCCGATGGACTTTAAGGCTGCTAGCAACCACAGCGGTTGAGTTAAAGTTTGTGGAAGACATTTCGCATGAAACCGTGAGTGAAATTCTGAAAAAAAACGAACTGAAACCCCATTTGAAGGTGCAGTGGTGTATCGGAAAGTTAACACCTACATACTTGTGGCACATGGAACAAATCTTGGACCTCTATGCACAGCCCTATGACCCCAAGAATCCTCTCTGGTGGGTGTTACGATGAAAAACCTTGTCAGCTCTTGGGCGATACAATCGTGCCGATTGAGATGAAACCAGGCAAGAAATGGCGCTATGATCATCACTATGAACGCAAGGGCATCTGTTACATCTTGATTGCTTACCAGCCACACACTGGACAGCGGGTTGTTCAGATTACCGAACGGCGCAGAGGCCAAGAGTATGCTCGCTTCATGCATGATCTCAAAACGAAACACAATCCTGATGCCGATTCATTACAGATTGTTCAGGATAATCTCAACATTCATTCACCCAGTTCCTTCTACACCATCTTTTCGAGGAAGCTTTCGCTCTGGCTCAGCACTTTCAGATGGTTTATACCCCGTCAACGGAGTTGGCTTAATATGGTTGAAATTGAACTCTCGGTTATCACTCGCCAAGTTCTTGATCGCCGCATTGATTCCAAAGAGCTTCTTGAGACTGTTGTCCTTGCTCTTGTCAACGAGCGCAATGAACAATCCGCTACCATTCAATGGCAATTTACCCCCGCTCTCGCTCGCCAGAAGTTCCAGCGTTTCTATCCTGTTTTGGATACCGATTCTGATGACCAACCTGTATCATAACTTATCTGACAAAACACTTAGGAATAAGCAGTGAGTTTAGAGATTGGGAGATTAGAGATTGTAGAAATCGAAGAAAACAAGCATCCGATTAGAGAAATAGATTCTTGGCTCATATATGAAAGTAGGTGAAAAGTATGTAAAATAGGGAAAGAGGTCAATGAGAAAAAAGAAAAGAGAAAAAGAGCCATGAAAATGCGATATCCGATCCAAGAACTGATGAGCGAAGAAGGCTGTTATGAGAGATTGTTAGAGATCTTGCATCCAGAAGGGATGCAATGTCCAGATGGACATAGATTGCCAGAAGGGCAAGCGCCTCACAGTCGAGAGCGAGCCCCGGGGAATAAGTACAGATGCCGAGAATGCGGCAAAGTATACGATGCCTTTACGAATACAGTCTGGTCTGGAACGCATTACAATTGTGTGACGATAGTCTTAGTGATGCGAGGCATCATTCAAGGGACACCAACGCTGCATCTATCAGAGGAACTGTCTCTGAACTATAGTACGTTGTTGGAGCGTCGCCATCGGATCCAGAATACGGCGTTGCTCCAAGCCGCAGCCGCTTCCCCCTTTTTCGCGATTCTGTAGCTGAAGCCGATGAACTGTACCAGAATGCAGGAGAGAAAGGCGATTACCATCCCGATCCAGATGACCCGCCCAGACCTCGAGCCAACAAGCGCCGTGGACGAGGGACGATGGAGAACGACCGACCACCGATTCTGGGCGTTGTGGGACGAACCTCTGGCCAAGTCCAGTTCACGGTCTGTGACAACACACAACAAGCAACCATTGTTCCTTTAGTTGTTGCTTGCTCTCCTGGCACCACTCTCTATACCGACGAGTGCAACGCCTACAATCCCATTGCGGAGACTGGTCGCTCTCATGCCACTGTTTGTCACTCCCGGTACGAATGGGCTCGCGATGATGATGGCGACGGCATTCGGGAAGTTCACTGCAACACCATGGAAGGCATTTGGACTGGTCTACGCAATTTTCTGCGTCCCTTTCGGGGTGTTCATAAACGTTATCTTGCCCAATATGTTGCCATCTTTGAATGGACTCACAATCTCAAATTCGTCAATGACTCCTTTCTTCGCTCTCTCATTGACTCCCATTTCACCTATTTTCATTCATGAGCCATTTTCTTTTAACAAAAGATTATCTGATTCATATTGATATTACCAAAACACAGCAGCGGATCGGGAGTGTGCTTCAAAGTGGGTAAATGCAGCCGATTCTCTGACTGAGCAGGGTTCAATGCCCCATGACAGATATTACGTCACTCAGATACGCACAAACCTTAGACCGACAAGACGAGCTCGCTCACTTTCGAAATTGCTTTGTCGTGGGGGATCCGGATTTAATCTATCTTGATGGCAATTCCCTTGGTCGCCTGCCACATGAAACGGTAAACCACCTCCACCATGTGGTAGAGGAACAATGGGGCTCACGCTTGATTCGTAGTTGGAACGAGGGTTGGTTTACCTTAACAGAACGAATTGGAAGCAAAATTGCCATACTGATCGGTGCCCAACCCGATGAGGTCGTGCTGGCAGATTCGACATCCGTCAATCTCTTCAAGCTCGCACTCGCTGCCCTCCAGACGCAACCGAAACGACACAAGATCGTGACCGATGACATGAATTTTCCATCGGATATCCACATTCTGGATAGTGCGAGCAGATTAGCCGGTCACCATTATCGTATCGTGGTTGCCCCATCGGCGGATGGCATACATGGTCCGGTCAATGCATTGGCTGATGCAATCGATAAGGAGACAGCCCTTGTTTCGCTCTCGCACACCTGCTTTAAGAGTGGCTACACATATGACATGGCAGAAATTACCCAGTTGGCACATGGGGCAGGCGCACTTATCTTATGGGACATGAGTCATTCGGTTGGTGCGGTACCAGGGATGCTAAGTGCCACACAGGCAGATTTGGCCGTTGGTTGTACGTATAAGTATCTGAATGGTGGTCCAGGTGCACCTGCCTGGCTCTATGTGCGACGCGATCTGCAAGAAAGGCTGCGCAATCCGGTGGCTGGTTGGATGGGGCAGCAGAATATGTTTGACTTCCAATATGCATTTTCGCCTGCCGATGGGATGCGGCGCTTTTTCACGGGGACTGCGCCGATTCTGTCGGTCAGTGCGATCGAACCTGGCGTTGATATATTGTTGGAAGCAGGCATCGAAAAGCTGCGTGCCAAGTCGGTACAGCAGACTGAATATCTGATTGCTCTGTGGGAAGTTATGTTGAAACCGCTCGGGTTTGAGCTTAATTCACCTCGCAATGCGGCGCAACGTGGTTCTCACATTTCGTTGGGTCACGAAGATGCTTGGCCCATCGACCAGGCATTAATTCATGAGATGAATGTTCTGCCGGATTTCCGTCAACCAGACAACATCCGTTTGGGCATCGCGCCGCTTTACACTTCGTACGAAGAGATTTTTGTCGCGATGCAGCGGATAGAGAGCGTTGTCACCAAGGGGTTGTATAAACAGTATAATCAAATGGACGTTACTGTGACCTGACCTGAACAAGGCTGCTGCGCTTCTAATAATCACATTATTTAAACTTCGTGCATTCATTCCGAATTGGCTCGGAGTGAAAGAGGTTATGAATGTACGAAGTTTAAGTGACTTCTCTATAAGTTAGAACCAAAATCATCATTAGAAATAAAGAACCGCATAGTGAAATAGACTCTTGTAATAGAACGATTCGCCTGCAAACAGAACTATCACGGTGGTAAGGGGGTAGACGCAATTTGCCCGAATATCCAGACATTACAGTTTATGTTGAACGACTTCAACATTTTATCCAGGATCAACCTCTCCAACAGATCCGCATTGCGAACCCCTTTTTGCTTCGCACAGCAAAACCACCCATCAAATCGATAGAGGGCTTGGTTGTGTGCGATATCAAGCGAATTGGGAAACGCATTGTCTTCGCGTTCGAAGACGAATATTTCCTCGTCTTGCATTTGATGATTAGTGGACGTCTTCAATGGCAAGCATCAAGTGTCAAGATTCCGCCCAAACGTGGGTTGGGGGCGCTCGATTTTCCAGACGGCTCGCTTCTCATTACTGAAGCATCTGCCAAGAAGCGAGCTTCGTTACACTTGGTGCTTGGCCTTTCTGCCTTAGAAACATTTAATCGCGGTGGACTGAATGTGCTAAACGCCTCTCTCACCGAATTCAGTCGAGTTATGCGGTCAGAGAATCATACCGTCAAACGATCGTTGACCGATCCGACGATTATTGACGGCATCGGAAACGCTTATTCCGACGAGATCTTGCATAGAGCGCAGCTATCACCCATCCTGTGGACGACGCGAATGAGTGATGACCAGTTGGCGCGATTGTATCATGCCGCACGTGACAGTTTGACAGAATGGACGGAGCGTTTGCGCGCTGAAGTTGGAGATGGATGGCCGAAAAAGGTTACGGCGTTTCGGGATGAGATGGCTGTTCATGGCAAGTATGATCGACCTTGTCCCGTCTGTGGAACCAAGGTCCAGCGGATTCGGTATGCCTCAAATGAGACAAACTATTGCCCTATGTGTCAAACGGACGGCAAACTACTCGCAGATCGCGCTTTATCTCGTCTTTTGAAAAAGGATTGGCCACGTACAATGGAAGAGTTAGAGGTCCGCGTCAAAAGATAATTTTACGACAGTGTGTCCCAAAGTGTGTAAATGGAGCCCTCTCAGTCAAAGAACCTACCCCATTTATACACTTTGTGGTACACACCCTAATTTCACCGTGCCAATATTATGATCAAATGAGTAACATCTATGCTCAGCTACAGAGACCAAATTTCGCCCGAGCGATTTGAAGAGCTTGTTGAGGAAGCAATCGAGAGCATTCCAGATGCCTTGTGGGAAGCGACAAGCAACATCGCTGTGTTTGTCGAAGAATGGCCCAGTCGTTCCCAGATGGACCGAGTTGGGATGAGGCATGGACATCTATTGTTGGGTCTTTATGAAGGTGTGCCATTAACAAAACGTTCGCGGGGCTATAATCTCGTCCCGCCAGACAAGATCACGATCTTCCGGGGTCCCATTTTACAAATATGCCCGCAGGGAAACGAGAAAGTTATCCGAAATCAAGTTCGGCGGACTGTACTGCACGAGGTTGCCCACCATTTTGGCATTAGCGATGCGCGATTACGCGAACTAGGAGCCTATTAAAATTGGAGTTCTTTGGGTGCTCACGTGGTTGACAAAGGCAAGGAAGACGAGCGCCAGTTGAGCAGTCGGAGGCGCATCAAAACCAAAGCGAGTCGATTACAAGAGATTCTGATGAGCCAAAAATTTTGACAGTTTTGGAATTGCTGGTTAGGAATAGATCCAACTAGACACCACTTGTGATTTTTGGTACAATCGAAATCAGCGTCATGTCCTTTGGTTTGGTCGATTATTCCATTGTTCGCGACGTTGGCCTTCATTGGTGTCTATTCGACTTTATGAGGCTCATTTGAACAAAGACGTAACCTAGAACTACAAGTATTAGTTGAAAAGCCGTGATTACTGAAGCGAAGAATTTGAGATACTTGGGCATGAGATTTCCTGGTTCCTCAGGGTGGCATGTTCAAGCTATTCTTGTTCCTGCATGTCGTCGACAAGAGATCGGTACCAGGCTTTTCGGATCACCACGAAGTAAGGGATGCAGATACAAATGCAACAATCTTCTTCCCATCCACGCCACTTTATCATTGGTGGCATTTTGACTTTTGTTTCAACAATCGTCATCTTTTTGTTGTTACGAGCCGGTCTTCCATTGCCGGAACAAGCAAGTACACAAGCGGTGATCATTGATCGGTTGATCGGTGGTCACCTCTTTATGATCGCACTGCTTTTCTCTGTTGTGGTTGTCTTTATGCTCTATGCGATTGTCGTCTTCCGCAAAAGAGAGGGCGATGAAGAAGATGGCGAGCATTTCGAAGGCAATAGTACCCTGGAGATGGCTTGGACGGGAATTCCAGCAATTTTTGTGATTGTCTTTATTGTTTTGGGGATCTGGACGCTTAATATCGTCATGCGTGAACAGCCCGAGGAAATGGTGCTAAAGATCATCGGACAACAATGGAGCTGGAGTTTCGAATATGAGGAAGGTTTGATGGTCTATTCGACAACACCTGATTCGGTGGTCGTACTTCCTGTAAACCAGCCAATGCGAATGGAGATGAATTCGTCAGATGTTCTACATGCATTTTGGGTGCCAGAATTTCGCGTGAAGCAAGATCTTGTACCTGGTCAGGAAACGATCGTTCGCTTTACGCCAACCAAAACAGGTGACTACAAGCTTCGGTGCGCAGAGTTATGCGGGCTAAATCATTATGGGATGTTAGCCACATTCCGAGTCGTGGAACAAGATGAATATGAGCAATGGCTAAGCGAAGCAATGGCTGACTTTGATCCGTCGTTGGCGCAGCAGACGGACGATATTCAGTAGATCAATGACAAACTGCTTATCGAGAGTGTGTCCCAAAGTGTGTAAATGCAGCGTTTTTCTGACTGAGCAGTGTTCCTTACACACTTTGTGGTACCCGCTTGGTGATGATGAACGAACTACCAGTTTGTTCTATGGACATCGGGAAAAGAGTTTCGTACGGGACGACGGGCACGAGGACGGGCGGATGGAGATGACGGTGTATTTGAAACTCGTTTTCCGCCCGACCTCATCCCCCTACGAAAAATCTTTATCTGAGGATCTATACCATTATTTTGAACGATATATAAATTGAGAGAGTACGATATATGCCATTGATGTCTTTAGGGATTACTCGCGGCTTGATTGGCCAACTACTTGGCACACTTGTCGGGGTTGCCCTGATCATGGCCGGCCGCTCGTTAATGGGATACGAGGAGCTTTGGTACGATGAGGGTGCTTGGCTGCTTGGTGGTGCCTTGGGGGGCATCGGCTTTTTAATTGGAGTTGGTGCGTTGACTGATTGGGGACAATGGATGATTGGCCGTTTTCCTCCCCTCCGTCATGGTCCTCCCAAGGACAAGTCTGCGTGGACGCGCTATTTTAGTGTTGATTATAATCATAAGGTAATTGGTATCCAGTATGCTGTGACGGGCTTTTTGATGCTCATGGTCGGTGGAGCAGTTGCAGTAATTTTTCGTGCCGAACTTGCTCGTTCTGGGCTACAGCTTCTTGATGCAACAACCTATAATACCTTTATTGGTATTCATGGGTGGGCTGCGATTATGGGCATCCTAATCGGCATTGGAGGCATGGCCAACTATCTTGTGCCGCTCATGATTGGTGCTGAGGATATGGCATTCCCGCGCTTAAATGCCTTTGCCTATTGGATCAACGTTCCCGCAATTGTCTTGCTGCTGGCGAGTCTTGTCCTGGGCTGGGATGCAGGTTGGACGGCATATCCACCATTGAGTACAAGAGGATCGGTTGGCTTTCAGCCTTTCTTAATGGCCATTTTTTTGTTGGGGCTTTCGTCAATTTTGGGTAGTCTAAACATCATTGCCACAATGATTCTGATGCGACCGCCAGGCATGAGCCTTTTCCGAATGCCGATTTTTTGTTGGGCGATGTTGGCAACCAGCATCATACAGCTAACAGCAACACAGTTAATTGGCCAAGCTTTTCTTATGGTTGCTTTAGAGCGAGCGATGGGTATGGGGTTCTTCAACCCGGATAGTGGCATTCCAGGTGGCGACCCGATTCTGTTTGAACATCTCTTCTGGTTCTATTCGCACCCGGCAGTCTATATCTTTGTCTTACCGGGATTGGGGATCATCAGCGAACTTCTACCAGTCTTCTGTCGCAAGCCACTCTTTGGTTATCGCTGGATTGCGATTTCAAGTTTGGCCATTGGCTTGGTTGGCTTTATTGTGTGGGGTCACCACATGTTTACGTCAGGCTTTTCACCTTACTTGCGCACCCCATTCATGGTTGCAACCCTACTCGTTGCTGTACCAACAGGTGTCAAGTTCTTTAGTTGGTTGGGCACAATGTGGGGCGGTAAACTGACTTTCCAAACGCCGATGCTTTTTGTGTTGGGGGCGATTTCGGTCTTCTTGATAGGAGGTTTAAGCGGCCCTATTCTGGCCACAGTCGCGTCTGATATACACCTACATGATACCTATTTTGTCGTTGGACATTTCCATGCCACGTTCTTCGGCGGTTTTGTCTTTCCCTTCTTTGCCGCAGTCTACTTCTGGTATCCCAAAATTACGGGCCGTATGTATAGTGAACTGCTTGGC
The DNA here is from genome assembly GCA_019217005.1 of Chloroflexi bacterium TSY. The sequence goes on along the minus strand of JAHBNG010000038.1, from coordinate 84,954 downwards.
AAAGTCCATTTCTGGATTATGACGCCATCATTTTGGATCATGAGCATTGGTCAGATGTCGGTGGGCATTGTGGGGATGCGACGTCGTATTGCCGATTATGACCAACTGCTTGGTGGCTACTTATGGGAGCCAATTGTGCAAGTTGTGAATGGAACGGAGGTCGTTGTCTATAGAGGGTTTGGCTGGGTTGAATTTGGGCATACGATGATTACGATCTCAGCCTTTGCAATTGCTTTCTCTATTCTGATCATGATCTACAATCTTTTTAATAGCGCCGAGCTCGGCGAAATTGCTGCTGATAATCCGTGGCGTTCCCGCTCACCAGAATGGCAAATTCCTTCCCCCATTCCTGAACATAGTTTTGCCGAACCGATTCAGGTTGTTGGTGAGCCATATGACTATGGATTGGTTGGTTCGACTTATGTTACGACGCTTTCTGCTAGCACAGCACCTGTCACTGCTGGCAATGATTGATCAAATTTCCTGAAATATTGGGAGAATGTTATGAGTAGCCATTCGGCGAATGCTGTGAGTAAACGCGAGAGACGAAGCGCCGCGTATCGATTGAGTATTACAGTAGCGCTCATTTTGGGTGTTGTCACTGTCATTGAATATTTTGCGGCGTTGGTCACCTCTAGCGCGATTATTCTACTACTCCTTGGTTTGGTAAAGGGATACGCTGTGGTTGTCTATTTTATGCATATCTCGCGCTTGTGGTCGGACGATGGGCATTAGGCCATTCCAGAGAAATAAATCCCTAAATTGCCAAGTCGATTTCTCTGGAATGGCTTGAGCTTTTCCAGATCATATTACGTATGGTGACATTTGTCACCTTGGTCCCTGATTTTGGGTGTTCAAACCCTATACAAGCGAGTCCTTAGAACACCTCTGAGGGTCTGTTAGCGTCAAAAAGGTTACAACATGACAAATTTGAGGTGCGAACCCTCTACAAACCCTTGAAATTGTCAATTAGGGTGACAAATGTCACTATTACGGATTTTAATTGTTGGAAAAGCCTTAGTGGAACCACGGGCAAGCATTGAGCGCGAATCAAGCGCGAAAAATATGGGTGTGATGATCAGAACAAGGAGTCACTGGAGCAAATGAGTGCAATCGCTTCGGCAGCAGATTCATATGCTGTCCATCTGCGAAACAGTCGTTTTGGGCTGTGGATGTTTTTTTTTATCTGAAGTTTTTCTATTTGGCGGACTATTGGCGGCTCGATTTTATCTGTGGGTCGATCATGGTCAAATCGTGCGTCCTGAGCTGGACCAGATCGTCGGATTGATCGTTACTGTGGTTCTCCTGGTCAGCAGTTGGTCCATGAATATGGCAGAGACCGGAATGGAGTATGACGACCGACGCACCTTTTCCATTGGGATGATTAGCACGTTTATCCTTGGCACAATTTTTCTACTCGGTGTGATGATCTTTGAGTGGGGTATGTTCCCAGCGATCTTTGAAGGCCATCTTTTACCTTCGGATGGGGCATTTGGCGCTATTGTGTTTATGATGACCGGTATGCATGCGCTTCACGTGCTAAGTGGTTTGGTCTTTATTGCAATTGTCTGGTATTTGGGTGTCAATGGTCACTATAGCAGCGAAGAGCATTGGGGCGTTGAGGCGTGCGCTATTTATTGGCACTTTGTTGATTTAGTTTGGATCTTTTTCTATCCCGCAATTTACCTGATTGGCACACCGATTGAAGCACACCATGCTCTGTTTATGACTTTATTTGGCTAACATGCATCCAATCCTCCAAGCACTATTGTCCGGCTGGGACTGGCGACCAGAGATTATTCTGCTGCTCCTGATCTTTGGGACACTCTATGTGCGAGGATGGCGTATCTTGCGTCGCAAAGAGGCGAAATTAGCAACAAGATACCGGCTGGTGTCCTATCTGGTTGGTTTGGGAGCAGTTGCGTTGGCATTGCTTTCTCCTATCGATTGGTTGGGTGGCCAGCTCTTTTTTATGCACATGATTCAGCATCTGCTGACAATCATGATTGCTGCACCTTTGATCTGGCTATCTGAACCATTTCCGATTGCTCTATGGGGGGTCCCAGAATCACTTCGCAAATCCGTTGCCCGCCTTTTTTTTCACGATGCGCCTCTTGCCCGATTTTTGAACAAGGCATTTTCTCCAGGGTTTAGCTGGTTGCTCTTTGTCATTTTCTACTTGGGCTGGCACGAGCCTGAGCTCTACAATCTTGCCTTGAGACGGGGATGGGTTCACGATATTGAACATATCACTTTTTTTGGGGCAGCATTGATTTATTGGTGGCATGTGGTTGATGCCGCACCATACCTGCGCAAGCGTTTGTCTGCGTGGGGTCGTATAGGATTTCTGATCGCGACAATTCCCCCCAACATGCTCGCTGGTGTATTTATCTCGTTTGCCGGGACACCGATCTACACATATTATGAATCAGTGCCACCGATTTGGGGACTGAGCACGATGCAAGATCAGCAGTTGGGTGGCGCGATTATGTGGATACCTGGAAGCATGATGTTTTTTGCTGGTGCTTTGATCATCTTGGCTATTGAAATGAGTCGGGCAGAACAAGAAAAATTGAAGCAACGTGAATGGAATAGTGAAGAAGCTTTGGTCGCACCAGGATTAGAGCATCGCGTGATTCAGAATAAGTGGCGGAATCTGGAGAATAAGTAATTGTTCGAAGTCAATTGGCTGATGGTGAGTGGCAGCGTTTTAGCGCTCATTCTCTTGATCGTCTCGAGGCGCTTTGTGGGTGTGCATAAATGAGGATCATCATCTTATGTGGGTATTAAAAAAGCTTATCAACAAACGTTGGTGGTGGGCGACGATCCTGGTATTGCTCGGCATGCTCGGTTTGAGCTGGTTAGGCGTTTGGCAACTGGAGCGACGAGACCAAAGAGAAACATATAATCGAATAGTCTTTCAACGGTGGGCTCAGGAACCGTTGAATTTGAATTTGGAAGAGATGCCAGGGGATTTGACGGAGATGGAGTTCCGACGGATTGAGGCATCAGGTTCTTATGATTTTGCCCATCAAGTCGCATTGAAAAATCAAAATGTACAGAACCAACCAGGTATACAACTATTGACGCCTTTCATTCTCGAGGATATAGATACAGCTGAACCACGCGCCATTCTCATTGCGCGTGGCTGGGTTCCACTTGCTGATTCTTCCCCAGAAGAGTGGCTGAAATTTGATGAACCGAAGATCAGGCATCTGGTTGGGCTGGCCCAAGAATCTCAGACGCTCGACGAGGAAAGTTTGCTGCCGATATCTTCAGCGTTCCAGAAGGAATGGTTTCGAGCAGATATCGATGCGATTCAGCGTCAAATGCCCTATCAATTGTTCCCCTTTTTCTTATATCAATTGCCCGAAGAGGGACGTCCATTCACTGAAATACCCGTCCGAGAAGATCGTCATCCTGCCATGCATTTGCGTAGCCCGATGATGCATACAAACTATGCGGTACAGTGGTTTTCATTTACGCTCATCCTGGGATTTGGCTATCTGATGTTGGTGCGTCGAGAGGAATTAAAGGCAAAACGACAAACGATTGAGCAAGCCAAGCAAGATTCAGCCAAGCAAGATTCAGCCAAGCAAAATTCGGTGGAAATAAATCCGGTAACGAAATCTATATAAAGACAAAAGAAGATGCAGTCACAGAGTTCAACTTTGCAGGATGGTCCAGTATCCGAACCATCAGTAGAGTAGTTAGATCTCCGTTATGATGCTAGTGTATTGTCAAAAATTGCTTTAACCAAGCCGACGATCATCTCGTTGCTTCTGGCAACAACTTTGGTGCCAATGTTTCTGGCAGGTTCGCAAGCTCCAGACGGTTTGTTACGCAATGGCGCAGGCGAGCAGCGGCCTATGAGATATTCACCTCCGATTGCCTTGGTAGTTCATTGGGAACCCATGGGATTGGCAAACCCAAAGCACTTCTCTGAAACGTCTTAAGGGTTTATCTGGCTTGTCTATTCGTTACCCCAGAGAAGTGACAATGGTGTAATCGAAATCATAACAATTTATCATATGTCCCGCCTCTGGCGGGACAAGTGTCAAGGGATCGACCTTCTCCAAGTGAAGCGATAGGGATCTTGGTGTCCGTCACTTCAGAGAAGTGACCTACGATAATTCTACGATGATTCATTAGTGATATTCGCGTAGAGCATCCACGGCAGCTTTAACCTCTTCGCTTACCTCTTTTGGAACATGCGGGTTAAACGGCCCACCATCGCCTCCGACAATATCCTCAAAGCCACTTACATTGAGAGCCTCGACGACAGCCGCGTAGTTGTACTTTCGACCATCACGAAACCGAATTTCTTCTAATGCATTCAGAATTGCTTCGTATTTACGGGCTGCTGCAAAATCGCCACGCCGTTGAGCATTGTTGATTTCATCAGCAGTTCGGGCAGCCACAACGGCTGTTCCAGATGTATGTCCCTTTGCGCCGAGTTCCGCGGCATCTGTGCTACGATCACCGATTCCCCAGATCACCATTGCGTTATCACCCACCCCCTCAATCAACGGGCGTACGTGCTCAACACCTGTGCCCACTTTGACACCAATAAAATGTGGTGAATCATTTAGAAGCTGAATGACTTGAGGTAAGTCTCGGGGCTGTCGGAAATAGTAGAGAAAACGCGCACCACAGGAATTCCCATATGTTTCGCCAAATTGCATAAAGGTTTCATACAGTCCGGCTGGGCTATAGATTCCGCCCAGAGGCATAATCAAATAGACATCTGGAGGGCGCTGGAATTGAGATTGTATTTCGATCAGTCGACCCGCCGTACCAATGGGGTTGGGAACGATCGCTGACATGAGCACGCCATCATTACCCATTACACGCCCGGTCTGCTCAAACAGAGAATTCTGATCATCAGATTCAATATGGTGAATTAAGCTTGTGCCAGCAATCGATAGAACACGCGGACGACCTTGATCGAGATGGTTATTTGTCATCAAATATTCAACATTTTTTCTATGACCAACAAAATCGATCTGCCCATTCATATATGGCACAATGGGGATGGTTGTTACTGAATAAAGTGCGTCGAGTAGCGTTGCAGTATCGAACAACATGGATGAACTCTCCTCTTTTTTGAGTGGATTAGGTTAAACACAAAAAGCGAAATATGTCGTTTGCACAAATTTGTCTGATGAGGTTATGTTTTTCATTTAGTCGTGTGCTCGACATCAATTTTGGTGAGTCGACATTGGTTTATTGTTAGCGATTATATCGTTTGCCTAGAATTCTGACAAGCGATATGATTAAAGGAAATAGTGGTTTCTGGCAGCGTCCCAAATTGAGAGCACACTCAATGCGGATTCGCAAAAAATCACTCCGATATAGATTCTTCACTTTTTACGAAGAGAAATACTAGGTGTCCGATGTCTTCTACGCTCGATCGCTTACGTCGATTACACGGAGTACGCACACAAACGACCCGAACCGAACTAGAACTGCCAGCGCAGCGCAGCCTACTCGACAAGAGAGATCCACATGATATTAATATTCGACAAAATCTAAGCGGACACACCATCGATCATCCCGATGATGATGGACCAGTTCGTTTGGAAGATTTGGTTCCTGGCGAAGTCATCGAAAATGAGGGTGGAACCTGCTATGTTCTCACCCATACGCTTCCGCTTGAAACGAGACATGGTCCTCAATCATTGGGCACTCTCCTCTCGCATCAACCAGGAATCTTCCATTCACTTTATCCTGATTTTAACCTGATGCAAGACGAGCAGTTTTGGCAAGCGGCATTTATAGATACAGAGACAACGGGCTTGGGTGGTGGTGCAGGTATTTATTGCTTTATGGTTGGCATCGGGACGTTTGAAAATATAAGAACGCAGAATTCAACATTGTCTTCTCCTCCAACTCACTTTGTCGTGCGGCAACTCTTTATGCGTAACATGGGAGAAGAAGCTGCCTTGCTGGTTGAATTGGCTAAAATTCTGACACGCTGTACAATGACTGTGACCTTTAACGGTCGCACATTTGATCTTCCATTACTGCGTACCCGGTTGAGACAATGTGTGCGTCTTCATCTTGGGGTCGAGCCAGAGGCTCCACTTCTGGACGAAGGCCAGCCTCATTTGGATCTGCTTCATCCAGCTCGCAGGTTGTGGAAGCGTCGGCTTCAGAGCTGTCGTTTGATCAATTTGGAACGTAGGGTTCTCGGGTTAGAACGGTCTGAGGAAGATGTTCCGGGTCATCTGATTCCTTTTCTCTACGCAAACTATGCTCGTAGCGGTGATGCTCGTCAGATGCCCAATATCTTCTATCATAATCGAGAAGATATTGTCAGTATGGTTTCAGTTGCCGAGCGGCTCTCACATGCATTTGGGATCATGCATAGAGATGTTGGTGTCGATATTGGATCAGAGTTGTCTGGACTCGACTGGCTTTCGCTTGGCTGTTGCTACGATGCGAGCGAAGAGTGGGAATGGGCGGAAAAAGCATTGTGCCAGGCATTGACACTGATTGGTCAAGAACAGCCAGGTTCTGACGCCCATGCTGAAGCCTTTCGTCGTCTGGGTCAGCTACAGAAGCGGCAGGAGCGCTGGCAAGAGGCCACCGAGACGTGGCAGTTGTGGCTGAGCAGCGTCACCGGTGTTGATCCCACCCCCTATATCGAGTTGGCGAAATATTGTGAATGGCAGCTCAAGGACCTGGAGCAAGCATCCATGTGGGCAGGATGGGCACTACACAACATGACCTCGGCACCAGCTTGGCAGCGAGCGGCTAGTCAGATTGCTGAATTAGAACATCGAGTTGCGCGATTAGAGCGAAAGAAGAAAGGATAATTTGCAAGGCTCATCTAAGAAAAATGTGCAAATCGGTGTTTTCGTCAGAGACAAAATATCTTTACTTTCTGGTAAAAGAAAAGAGATGAGGTGAGAAATGTGACAAAAAGCGGTTAGCAGTTCATCCTAAAGGTAGAGAACCCAAAAAGGAGGAAGGAATGCTAACCGCGCCAGAAATAACTATAGCAGTACTGATGAATGTATTGCAAGTAACGCCGATGGGAACAAACGTAAATGTAATGCGTCTGATGTGGGCAATGCTGAATGGGTCGTTTCTGAAAAGTCGAGGAGCAATCCATAGCGCATTGAAAGAAAGCGGGTTTGAAGATGAGGAGCTCCGGCGAAGCTGGTGGAGCTTTCGATATGGATCATGGGATATCACAAGTCTGCTGGGGTCGTGGCAAGAAGAAGTGGAGTGGAAAGGGGAATGGGAGGCAAAAAAAGTTAGAAGGGTACCGAGTGAAAAGCATAGATATCACAGGGTTCTGGCGACCGAAGCTGCAAGGGAAAGTGAACCGACTCTATAACTCAACGGCTCGTCGGGCATTGCCCGCGCTCATCTTTGGAGTGATGATAAGCTCGGGGGAGATAGGCGGGAAGCGAGTGCCACTGCTCAAGGCAATCATGAGATGCACGGTTGGAACAAAGGAAAGTGAGTTTCGGAAAAAGCTGCTGACAGAGACGAAGAAATCACTGGAGTCAGACGAAGTGGCGGTGGTCGATGCCGGGTTTACAATCAGAGAAATGCTAGAAAGCGGCATAGACCGATTTGTCCTGCGGGAAGCGATTAACTGCACAGTGCGCCGCAATGAGTTCCCCAAACGCAAAGAAAAAGGCAGACCACCTGAATATGGTGATATTGTGCGTCCGCTCTCGCAGCTATAAGGAAAGCGACTCGAGGCTACAACTCCGGACTCGTCTGGTCGCTTTCTCTATAGTGGTCGCCTGATTTGCTATCAAGCATGGCACAATCTCGTCCCCAGAACAACCAAGGTGGATACAGCCAACCGTACCTACTCGATTTACGTCATTCAGGATCCGGCCTACAACACACCTTTGGTTTTGGCGACCGTTATGACTTTGCAGCCTGAAACCATTTATCTTGTCTACCTGGAACGCTGGCCTGTTGAACCTCCCCCCCTTGGCTTCCAAGCAGATGATTGGCTTACATCGTCAATTTGTTCATGCCGATGAGGCTTGTTTCCGCTTACCTGAACTGGGGCTGCTGGCTGGCAATCTTCTTTCCCATTTAGCCGCTTCTCTTCCTCCCATACCGACTGGCTACTGGGATCGAGAGCCTCAATCCACTCCCGGCAGGCTGCGCCGTGTTCTCTCGAGTGCTCTTTTTCCAACTCCTGACCAACTCGACCCTGACTTTCGGAAAAAGGCCTCGGTTTCACACCATTTCCCTAAAGGCGTTCTCGCTCATCGCCGCCTCAATGCCGCTGCTTAAACTAGCCGAGCACTATTTTTACATTTTATCCCGTTTTTTCAGGGTGGATTCTTTTTTCCGCCCCTTTCGGTTTGCCCTTTGTCACTCAAGCCTTTACCAGAAAGTAAAGAAATATTGCATTTGCACATTTTCGTCTGATGAGCGATTCGCAATTTCTAATCGCTTCGTACAAGAGCACACAACCACTCGGTGAGTGCTTCAATATCGTTTACGTGTGCGGTTTCAAATGGTGTGTGGGTATAGCGTGCAGGAAAGGCAACTAAGGCGCTGGGGATGTCTGCTTTCATAAAAGCAGCCCCATCACTGCCAAATGAGCCAAAAACGGCATGTTGAATGGGGATATTTGCCGATTGTGCGGTCTCTTCAAGACGTTTTGTTAAGGCGTGGTCGTAGTGGACAAGTGCATCCTTGTGAACCAATACAGGTCCTTCCCCTAATCGTAGCGGCATTGCTTCGTCTTCGACGCTCGGGATGTCACCAGCCAAACCAATTTCAAGCGCAATCGCCGCGTCGAATTTTTCATGGGCGACCAGTGCCGTTGCGCCAATCAGACCGATTTCTTCTTGAACGGTGCAGGCAAGCGTCAGTTGGCACTGCAATTCGTCCGGCGAGACGCGACGCAATATCTCAGTCAGGATGGCCAGCAAGACACGATCATCCAGTGCCTTGCCAACCACATGGGGACCAAATCGCTCGGTCGTTGCATCCCAAATGATGCGGATACCAGGGGTGACACCACGATCTAGCAATTCCTTGCGCGTCAGTCCTGTGTCAACCCAAAAGGCATTCCAATCCAGCTCCTTTGGTTCTGGCATTGTCAAGGTAGCAAGATGACCCGTTGTTGTGGCAATGACGCCTGGGATTTCTCCGCTACGTGCCAAGATGCGCACCCGTTGTCCCAATGAGAAGGCATTGTGAAAGCGATAGGTGCGCTGCCACGCCTGTCCATTTGCGAGCCAGATAAAGCCGTCTTCGTCAATCGCTCGCACTAAATAACAAAGTTCATCCGCGTGAGCCGCTAGTAGTATTTTGGGTCCTTTACTCCCAATGCGACCTAGTACGTTGCCGATCTGCGTACGTGTTACCTGAGCACCACCCTCAGTCCACAGCGCCTGAATGCGGTTGAGCACAATTTCTTCTTGACCAACGGGACCAGAAAGTTCGGTTAATTCTTTAATGAGGGTCCAGAATTGAGGTTCCATGTTGCCTTCGTACTCAGATTTGTGGTGCATATTGCGTCGTACCATTGCTCTAAACAGCAACAGCTTCAGCGACACCTGCTGCTTCGCGCAATGCGGCGGCTCGATCTGTCCACTCCCAAGGCAGATCAATGTCATCCCGGCCAAAATGACCGTACGCCGCGGTCTGGCGATAGATGGGTCGGCGCAACCTGAGATCGCGAATAATCGCACCGGGGCGCAGATCAAAATGATCATCAATTAACGCAGCAATCTTTTCATCATCGACTTTTCCGGTGCCAAAAGTTTCGACACAAATGCTTAAAGGACGTGCCACGCCGATGGCGTAAGCGATCTGAACTTCGCAACGGTCCGCAAGACCCGCTGCGACGACATTTTTTGCCACCCAACGCGCTGCATAAGCTGCACTGCGATCCACTTTTGTGCAATCTTTGCCGCTAAATGCACCACCACCATGTCGCCCCATACCACCGTAGGTATCGACAATGATCTTACGCCCCGTCAGGCCAGCATCACCCATTGGACCGCCAACCACAAAACGCCCGGTGGGGTTGATAATGATGCGCATGTCACTGTAAACCATATCTCCTGGTATAACTGGATCGATGACGTGTTCGATCAACCCTGCACGAATCTCCTCCTGACTCACTTCAGGGGCATGTTGCGTACTAATCAAGACCGTGTGGACACGCTTGGGTTTGCCATATTCATATTCAATGGTGACCTGGCTCTTGCTGTCAGGTCGTAGCCAGGGCAACATTCCCGCCTTACGAACATCCGCCATGCGCTTGACTAATTTGTGGGCATAAAAGATCGGCGCAGGCATTAACGTTGCAGTTTCATTGCACGCGTAGCCAAACATCATCCCCTGATCACCAGCACCAACGGCTTCGATCTCTGCTTCGCTCATTGTGTCATCTTTGGCTTCCCGGGCCTGATCAACACCTAAGGCTATGTCTGCGCTTTGGGCGGCAATAGCAACCTGTACACCGCAGGTATTGCCGTCAAAACCTGTGTCGCTACAGTTAAAACCGATTTCGTTGATGACTCCTCGAACGAGCGAATCATAATCAACAGCCGCCGATGTAGTAATTTCGCCCAGAAGGAGGACAAAGCCTGTTTTGATAGCGGTTTCGCAGGCCACACGTGCATTTGGATCTTGGGCAAAGATTGCATCTAACACAGCATCGCTAATCTGGTCACACATCTTGTCAGGATGTCCCTCCGACACCGACTCGCTGGTGAAGAGCAGGCTTGGAGATGTCATGAAGGTATTCACGGATAATACTCCCTCGTATGGTTTAGTTCGTTTTCTGAATCAAGAGGTAAGAATGACAATTTCTGATTGACGAATTTGAATCTACACGATCCGTAAATCGTAGATCCAAATTCGTAAATTCGCAACTATTCGTGTCCAGTACCGAGCGCCCATTCGTTCAGATAGCTTTCTTGCTCTGCCGTCAATGTATCAATCGTCACGCCCATTGCCTCTAGTTTTAAACGCGCGATTTCATGATCGATCTCCAGCGGAACATCATGTACATTTGCCTCCAGATTGTCGCTGTTCTTCAAGATATATTCCGCAGCCAAAGCCTGGTTGGCAAAGCTCATGTCCATAACGGCACTGGGATGTCCCTCTGCAGCCGCTAAGTTGACGAGACGCCCTTCGCCAACGACATAGATGCGCCGACCATCTTTGAGCGTATACTCATCCAAGAACTCACGTACCCGGGTCACTTTGGTTGCCATCTCGTTCAAACCCTTCATATTCACTTCTACATCAAAGTGTCCGCTGTTTGACAGAATCGCCCCATCCTGCATGACGTCCATATGGTCGGTGTTGATTACATGCATATCACCCGTAGCACTACAGAAAACGTGACCAATCTTGGCGGCCTCCGCCATCGGCATCACGCGGAAACCGTCCATCACGGCTTCCAACGCACGCAGCGGATCGATTTCGGTTACAATGACATTGGCCCCCATGCCGCTTGCACGCATCGCAATCCCCTTGCTGCACCAGCCATAACCACCGACGACAAAGTTTTTGCCTGCCAGCAAGATGTTCGTGCCACGGATGATCCCATCGATTGTACTCTGTCCGGTTCCATAGCGATTGTCGAAGAAGTGCTTGGTCATTGCGTCGTTGACGGCCATCACTGGAAACTTGAGCGCACCCTGGGCCGCCATCGCTTTCAGGCGGATGACCCCCGTCGTCGTCTCTTCAGTTCCACCCATTACATGATCGAGCAGTTCGTTTCGATCGGTATGCAACATGGCAACCAGATCCATTCCATCGTCCATCGTGATGTGGGGCTTGATATTGAGTGCACTGTTCATGTGGTCATGATACTGTTCGTTCGTCTCACCTTTGATGGCGTAGACGGGCATTTCGTAGTGAGCCACCAAGGCCGCTGCCAGATCATCCTGCGTACTAAGCGGGTTGCTGGCGCAGAGTGCTACCTCTGCACCGCCAGCCAGCAAAATGCGCATCAAGTTACCGGTTTCGGTTGTCACATGCATGGCTGCCGCCACCCGGATGCCTTTGAACGGCTGTTCTCGCTTAAAGCGTTCTTCCAATAGATCGAGGACGGGCATCTCTTTGGCCGCCCACTGCATGCGAAAGCGACCCTGATCCGCCAAGCCGATATCGGCAATATCATATTCTTTGACTTTTGTACTCATTATTATTGCTCCTGATTGTTGAGGCCAATTCCATTTTTAGACGATCCACGGATGGTTAGGATTGATGAGGTATTTTCTTCTTCTCATTGCACAATAAAAATCGGTGGATTATCAATTTTGGGAAACCCTCTGTTAATAGCAAATCTTTCTTCCAATTCCTTCCATAAACGGACAATGGACTTCAAATCCGAGCCGCTTATAGATACGTTGAGCACCCAAATTGCGCTGATCAACATTCAGCACAATATTCGTGACGTTGCGCTCAAGCAGAGCCTTGACTACACGTTGTAAGATTGCCGTGCCAAATCCTTTGCCTCGTACATTTGGGTGTGTATACATGTTGCCCACAGCGCCGATTCCCTGCTGCCAATCGACAATATGAGTACCACCCATGGCAACCAACTCCCCGTCTGGGTGATTGATGGCAAAGAATGTACCATTGTCCAATTGATACGGATCATACCCGTCGGGCGTGAATGCACCACCGTGGCTCAACAGCTGATCGATTCGTTCTTCGTCATCTCTCGTTAATCGAATAGTCATCGACATCACATCGCCTTGCGACACAGCATCTATCTTTTCTGGATTTTGCAGCCCCATCCGAAGCATTGGTCGGGCGTTGTTGCCCAGATCGTATATTTGTTCAATCAATGAAAAATGCTCGTTTTGTACACTCACATAGACCTGCTCAGGGTGGTTTACCAGATTGAGCGTTTGCTCGATAGCGGCAGCAGGACCAATCGTCAACAAGGCTGGCGGCTCCAAACCCGCGAAGATCAAGACGACGCCATTACCCGCATCAGTTTGCGTTTGATACCAGCTACAGTATGAATCAAACTCCGGCTGCAAGTCGGCCAAACCATATGCGGCCCAAATTGGATCGCGGTTCAGAATATCGCGTAGCGCAGCGCGTTCTGATTCATTCATGGTTGTTAGGCCATTCCAGAGAAATAAGTCCCGAATTTGCCAAGTCGATTTCTCTGGAATGGCTTGAGCTTTTCCATATCGAATTAGGGGGTGGTTCATTTTAGGCGGACAATTAGGTTTACATTTTTGCAAAGAGAAAAGATGTTTATATTTTCTACTTTGAGCCATGCTCAGGCAGAAAATGACCTCATATAGATTTTTATCTATGTATCAAAAGTGTAAACCTAATTCTGAACCACCCCCGAATTAGGGGTTTTAATTGTTGGAAAAGCCTTAGACTGGTATCCCAGCAATATGCAAGTGCTCAAGTGCAGGCTCGCGCTCAAAGGTTGCTTCATATCGATCAATAAACTCTGCCCAAGAAAAAGAATGTGACGTAGTCCCCAAGTTTTCCAACGCATATGCACCGCAGAGTGACGCAACTTTCCCACACTGTTCCCATGCTAGACCAGCAAGTTTCGCAGCAAAGAAACCACCGCGAAACGCATCGCCTGCACCTGTCGGGTCGACAACAGAGGAGATGGTTGCTGCCGGTACATTCACGACTTCATCAGCGGCATAGATTGTGCTTCCTTTTTCGCCATGAGTCACAATCACATTCTGTACCTGTGCTCGCAGGTCTGACAAATTCCAACCGGTTATCTTTTCGATCACGGCTAATTCATACCCGTTTCCGAAAAGATAAGTTGCGCCAGGAATGCTCTGCTTGAGTTCGTCTCCACCCAAAAAAGCGACTTGTTGGCTTGGATCATAGGCAAACGGGATGTTGAGTTCACGACACTCTTGAGCGTAATTGAGCATGGCGACCGGATCATTTGGACTAACAACCACCAAAGCCGCGTCAGTCAAGCCACGATCCGAAAGGCTATAATTTCGAGCATGAGCCATGGCACCTGTATAAAAGTTGGCAATTTGATTCTGTTCTTGGTCTGTACTGACAAAAAAGCTAGCCGTGAAATCATTTGCGATTTCAATAATGTGTTCAGTGGAGATTGTCTGTTCAACGAGCCAGCGACGATAGTCACCAAAGTCTTGACCCACCGTGGCAAAGAGCAATGGCTCTCCGCCCAGTAATTTCATGGTGTAGGCAATGTTGGCTGCCACCCCTCCCCGTTCGCGTTTCATCGAGTCGACCAGAAAACTCAAGCTAAGATTTTCCAACTGTTCCAGCAGAATTTGTTCACGAAATTTGCCAGAAAACGTCATCAGGTAGTCATAGGCGATAGAGCCTGTAATGACGATGGACATAAATAAGAACCTCAATAAAATTATAGATAGAATGCTTTGTAAAATCGTCAATTAATCACTGTTCCATTTCACTAAACTCTCTGGAATCTCCTCGTTCGCTAATTGATCCAACAGGTGCGCCGGATCATTTGCTGTAATGAGTAGTTGCCGATGGCGAGGACGAATAAATTCTTCAGAGACGGCGTGATCAATCATTTGAAGAAGTGGATCATAATATCCTGCGATGTTATAAAGACCAACTGGTTTGGCGTGAACGCCCAGTTGATTCCAAGTAACCATCTCAAAAAGTTCGTCGAACGTTCCAAAGCCACCAGGCATCGTGATAAATGCATCAGATTTCTCTGCCATGATGGCTTTGCGTTCCAGCAAGGTGTCGACTACAATCAGCTCTCCGATTGATGTGTCAACACCTTCGTATTGCATAAGGGATCGGGGAATGACACTGATGACTGAACCACCGCCAGCAAAAGCGGTACGGGCGATTGTTCCCATTAAGCCGATGTTGCCGCCACCGTAAACGAGCGTTAAATGGCGATGTGCGATCTCTTCACCGAGCCGACGCGCCATGTCTGTATAGACAGATCGATTGCCCGTCTTTGCACCACAAAAGACGCAAACGCTTGATATTGTTCTGCTCATGTAGTTGGTTCCCCTGCTACTTTCCACGCTTTTCCTCTACCCGCGCTTCTGCTTTCTCTTTTGCTTGACGCAGACTCTCTGTAAAAGGTGGATAGCAGATACCTTCTTCCGTGACAATACCTGTGATATAGCGATGGGGTGTGACATCAAAAGCCGGGTTGTAGACTGGCACGTCATCGGGGGCAATTTGGCGCTGACCAATCTGCGTCACTTCTTCTGGTCCACGTTCTTCGATTGGAATTTCATCGCCATTCGCCAAATTCAGATCAACGGTACTGGTTGGCACCACTGCATAGACAGGAATACCATTTTCTTTGGCACAAACTGCAAGTTTATAGGTACCGATCTTATTGGCCACATCGCCATTCGCCGCTGTGCGGTCCGACCCAAAGATCACCACGTCAACTTGCCCTGTACGCATTAGATGCCCTGCCGCGTTATCAGCAATTAGGTGCATCGGAACCTCTGCCCGCATCAATTCCCAAGCAGTCAAGCGCGCCCCTTGGAGTCTCGGTCGAGTCTCATCCACCCATACATGGATCTTCTTACCCTGTTCTTGACAGGCATAGATAACCCCTAACGCTGTTCCAAAATCGACGGTAGCAAGTGAACCAGTGTTACAATGATGTAAGATATTTGCCCCATCGGGTATGATCGCGGCACCGTTGAAGCCCATGCGGCGGTTAATCTCTACATCTTCATCGGCCAACGCTTCTGCCTCTGCCAAGAGGGCACTACGTATGTCATCGATATTAGGCAAAACTGTCTGTTTTGCTAACTCAAGCAAGCGAGTTGTCGCCCAGCTTAGATTCACCGCTGTAGGACGTGCCGCATCCAATATCTCCTTGGCCGAACTTAGCTCAATCAGCAGGTTATCTCGCTCGATGGCAGCGCTATTATGAGCCGCGAGGACCATGCCATACGCTCCGGTCGCACCAATAGCAGGTGCACCACGAACATACATTTGTGTAATGCTTGCTGCAACCTGATCAACCGTTTCCCATTCGGCAATGACAAACTCACCGGGCAGTAAACGCTGGTCGATCATTTTTACTTTGTTGTCTTCCCAGAACACCGTACGCATAGGATCTTCCTCGATTGGTCATTATTTCGCCACTTCTACATCTATAATCGGCACATCTTGAATAAATTTGGGCTATCACTCCTACGCCAAAAGAAAACCCTCCTAGAGATTCCAGGAGGGTGCTACATACCTACCACTAAACAAACTACAGCCACAATGCAACATGATTTAAGGTCACATAAGTTGTTCTGACCAACGACCCACCTGAGATTATATGGTTTGACATGGGATAAAGCTCACGTACAATCTAGATTTGTCTGGTTTCTTGGTCTATCTATTCCAAATGTGCACAATTCTGTCTGCCGGTATACCATAAGTCGTGTAAAAAACAGTTAACTTACAAGAGACGAAGACGAATTTATACGCAATTTGAGACACAATTATTTATTCAGGTTGAGAGCAATTTTAACACTCTCGACAAGTTTAACAGGCAAACCAAGAATAGAGACAAATGAAGATACGTATGAATCAAAAGGAATGATCGATATCTTCCATGTCTACAACCGTATACCGGGGCTCCAGCGGGTTGTTTTTGTTATACGAATTCTATCATAGAGATGAATGAAATTGACCGTATTTACTTGAACGGAACAATTGAATCTCTTCTCTCTATGAGAGAGTGCAGTATAATACAGCGCATGAGAATAGCATAGGTCTCAAAGTTCTGTCAAAAATTTAAGCGTTCTCATCTTGCGTTTAACAATCTCTAACGATTATCATATATGTCAATGCTAAGAATAGTAAGTCTTTATCCAATACAATACGATATCCAATACAATACGATGGACTATAGTTTTTGGGGGAATTCATGTTTCAAAATCAAATTTTCCGGCGCAGGCTCTCGATGACCCTCGTGAGCATTGGTATACTGATATTCGTACTATTCATTGCCAATGCCTGTACCGTTCCACAGATTGCTCCAGCAGACAATGCAGAGCAAGAGACTGTGATGGACGAAACACAGGAGAGCGAAACTGACGTACAAATGGTATCTGATGAAACCAATGAGACGGCAGATGAGGTTGCTGAGGAAAATGACAAAGCTGGGACAAGCAGCACGTTGGAGGTGACGGGTACATATAATGGCATTCCTGTCGGTTTCACGGAAGATGGTTATCCGTTTCGCGGTAGCCCCGATGCACCCATCACAATTTATGAATATAGCGACTATCAATGCCCATTCTGTCGACGTCACTTTGCTCAGACAGAACCAGCTTTGGACGAGGCTTATGTTCAGAGCGGTCAAGTTCGGTTCGTTTTTATGGATTTCCCACTCGAACAGATCCATCCAAATGCGCCAATTGCGTCGGAGGCCGCTCTCTGTGTCGCAGATCAAGGGGCTGCTGAATTTTGGCAAATGCATGCGCTTCTCTTCGAAACCCAACAAGAGTGGTCGAGACTACCCGATCCCAACACCTTCTTTACAGAGCTAGCCCAAGACATTGGTGTCGATTTAATTGACTACGAGACCTGCATGGCCGATGGTAAAACAGGCGCAATGGTCGAGATGGCTTTTCAGCGTGGTCGAAGTCTAGCGTTTACCGGAACGCCAAGTTTTCAGTTTATCATGGAAGAAACTGGCGATGCATACAATCTAGTTGGAGCACAACCTTTTGACCGCTTTGCACAATGGATTGACGCAATGGCAGCAGGCGAAGCCCCGCAAGGTGCGGAGACCGCTCGTGACGATGGCAGTGGAAACGGCGGCGAAGGTGAAATCCCATTTTGGGCAACAGCCGAAGGATTAGCACCTGATCCAGAGCGGCCAGGAATGACAGTTGCAGGGGATGCATATCGTGGAAGTGAAGATGCACCCGTTGTGGTGATTGAATATAGTGACTTTCAATGCCCATACTGTCGACGTCATACGACTGGAACACAGCCAATTCTGGACGAAACATTCGTCGAGACTGGTCAGGTTCGGTGGGTCTTCAAACACTTCCCGTTGAATATTCACCCTCAAGCACCCGCCGCAGGGGTTGCTGCTGAGTGTGCTGGCGAACAGGGCCAATTTTGGGAAATGCATCATGTCCTCTTCGAAGATATTTCAGCTTGGTCGAGTGGTGCAAATGAAGCATTTATTGCATTAGCGGAACAGCTGGATGTGGATATAGACGTCTTTACTGCTTGTTTAGACAATACAGAAATGTTGGATCGAGTTGAAAGTGATTTTGCTGATGGACGCCCGTTTGTGCGTGGAACGCCTACATTTATCGTGATGGCCGGTGGTCAAGGGCGGATTATTCCTGGTGCGCTGCCCGCGGAAAGTTTTGTGGACGCATTGCAGGGTGTGATTGATGGGAGTCAATAGATAACTGTAGAAAAAAATTTGGTTTGGGTAAGAAGGACTGAAGGGTGATCTCTCCTTTCAGTCCTTTTTTTGCGATTGATTAGATTGACGTTAGATGTTTGACGCTGTTATAATCTAGACATTTCACACACTGTCAGTTTTGTAGGAAAACAGTTAAAATAAAGTCATGAACATTCGAGCATCGCCCTAAAAGCTGCAACCCGACGCTGCCAGAGGCTGCTCTCATTGGGTTGGTCCCGGCTCTCTGCTTGCATAAGGCTTTGAATCCCGCAGCCAATTGCACTGATCAGTGTCTGACCAGAATCGAGCCTGATGGCTCGGCTTTGCTAGTTGGCTCTCAGTTGACGGACGCGCACTTGGAAGTGCCGAGATGTCGATGCCTTGCATAAGGGCATTCTTTGCTGTTCACTCAGGATTTCTCGTGCAGTGCCTTGGAACCTAACCCTGACACTGGGCACCCGCCGCTAGCTCAGTTCACATTAGGCTGTTCCTCTCAAGATTGCGACTCTTTCGCTTTCTTTGCTTCTGTTTACCCTTTTTACTCCGACATTGCGTGAAATCTAGACAGTCTAGACTTTTTAAAGAATTGCTAAAAAACGGTTGTCCGAGGAATTATGATGTTGTTGGTTAGATGGTTGGTGAACAAACCAGCGAACCAACAAACTATCCAACATCTACCCCACAAAACCTCACGGAACCAAAAAGACTTAGAGTGTGTACCATAGAGTTGTGTAAATGAAGCAGGTTCTCTGACCGGGCAGTCTCCATTGACACACATTGGGACACGGTGTCAAAACTTTTATGGGAGAATAAGAGTGATTCAAACGTGGCAATTACAAGATGCAAAAAACAAGTTTAGTCAGGTTATCGATAACGCGTCCTCCTTTGGTGCCCAAATCATCACAAAACGAGGGGTAGAAGTTGCAGTCGTTTTGTCCTATGCTGACTATCGCAAATTAAAGGTAGAGCGCGAAAAGTTATCAGATTTCTTTCGCAATTCTCCTTTGGTGGGGGTTGACATTGATCTTGAGCGAGATACAAGTGATATTCGGGATGCGATTGCATTATGATTTATTTACTGGACACATGTGTTATTTCTGAACTTGTGTCCAAGCAACCGAACTCTAAAGTTGTGAAATGGATTGATAATATCCAAGATGAGTATACTTATTTGAGCGTGATCACACTTGGTGAAATCCAACGTGGAATTGAAAAGCTGCCAGAGTCAAAGCGCAAGCAAATTTTAGTAGAATGGTTACAGTCGGATTTATTAATACGTTTTCAAGATAACATTCTTCCAATTGATATTCCTGTCATATTTACTTGGGGAAAGTTCGTTGCACAATTAGAATTAGCTGGACGAAAGCTTCCAGCAATGGATTCATTAATAGCCGCAACGGCTCTACACCACAAGCTTCATCTCGTAACTCGAAACGAGAAAGATTTTCTGGGAACCAACGTAATGCTTCTCAATCCATGGAGCAGTTCTTAGAGCGTGTTTTAAAAGTCATTCTGAGGAAGCTTTGCGACGAAGAATCCCACGTTCCAAGTGCAAAAAGAGGATTCTTCGCTCCGTTCCTACGCTCAGAATGACACGTTGTGACACTTTTAAAGCACGCTCTAAGGCTAAACCAAAAAAATAATTATACGCGAACGAGAGAATGGAGAGGGGGAATAAGGACAAACCATTTTTCTAAACCAGGTAAACGTTGGAAGCGTTGTTCCAAACGGTCCATCTCTTTCTGAGTGAGTTTGACGCCGGTCTCATAAAGTGGAATTCAGGTGAACGAAGGGTTGTAGTTGGTTAAAGCGAAAAGAACGGGCAAAATTGAGAACGGTCTCAAGAGAATCGAGAGAACCGTTCCAGTGTTTTCAAGATGGCCCCAAACCCGTTCGATGGGGTTGTATTTACTGTGATAAGGAGGGTAGCAGGCGAGCTGAATAGAGAGACGATAGTGCTCAACAAACTGAGTGAGACGATACATAAACTGAGTCCGACGGGTATGATTTTCGGGACCATTGTCCTGATTGATCACGAGGGTCTTGACGTGAGGAAAGTGTTCACGTACGCTTTCCCAAAATCAATCAGGCAGTCGACAATAAGTCACTCGTCACTTTCGACTGAGTCAAGTAAAGAAAGAGTTCCTTGGTTGAAGGAGGTAAATGCCAAAGGGTGACTTTCTCGGTCTTCTTATCTTGAAAGTCATGATCGAGCGCTTTGACAACCACTCGACTTATCCCTTCTCTCGAGAAACGGTCAAGTAAAATCGTCGCTTTGGCATCCCAAGAGGCGCAGAACCGTCTCGTCTGCATCCGCTTCTTGATTGATCTGATGAATTCTATCAAAGATCGCATCGGTCTCTGGGATCTTTTCACTGGTTGACTTTTTTGACCCGGTTTGAGCCATAGCCTAACTCATTGAGCTTCAAGCGGATGGCCTCTTCGCCAGGCAATTCCTCATCTGTGTATCCTTTCTGCTCGATGAGCTGGGTACGCATTTCGGCGGCAGTTAGTCGAGTGTACAATTGGGGGGTCGAAGGTGGGATCGGTCTGGCTGAATTGATCGGCGATTTCAACCATATCGGCCAGTAAAGTGGGGATATGGTCTTCGGCTTTTGCGACCACGTCGGTGGCTTTGGTCGACATAACAGAAGCCGCCTTCTAGTTCTTCCAGGGCTTTGGCTATCGTCGCCCGATTCCAGCCCAACTCTCGTTCTGCTTTCGTCGGACTCCCTTCGCATATCGTTTTGACCGTTTGGGCCATGAAGTGCCTTCTTTCGTATCCACTTAACATGGCCTTCGTCTCTTTCAAGACTTCAACCATTTCTGGCGAGATTGTCATTTTTGCTCCTTTTGGAGAGCTAGTTTAACACCTTCTCGCGTATATTTTATTTTTTGGATTGGCCATACAGGCCGAGGTCATTGATGAGTTGGCCAAAGCAGCTGGCGTCGGTGATCAAGTGATTGCTATCACTGAGGCGGCTATGCAAGGGGAACTAGATTTCAACGAGAGCTTACGTCGGCGGGTTGCTTTGCTCAAAGGGTTATCAGAGGAAAGGCTCGCTGAGATTGCCATTCGACTTCCTCTCACCGAAGGAGCGGAACTGCTGACCAGTACCCTCAAAAGGCTTGGCTATAAGATCGGCATCATCTCAGGTGGGTTTACCTACTTTGGTCGCTATTTTCAGGACAAATTGGGCTTTGATTACGTCTATGCCAACGAACTCGAGATCAAAGATGGCAAGTTGACGGGGCAGGTCTTGGGCCAGATTGTGGATGGACCTGGCAAAGCAAGAATACTCAAAGAGATTACGGAAAAAGAAAAGTTATCGCTGCAGCAAACGATTGCTGTTGGAGATGGAGCCAACGATCTACCAATGCTCAGTATTGCTGGTTTGGGCATCGCTTTTCGCCCTAAACCAATTGTCCGCCAGCAGGCAGCAGGTGCGATTTCGAGTATTGGTTTGGATGGGCTGCTTTATCTCATTGGGATTCGCGATCGAGATATGAGATAGAATGCAAATGGAATCAGTCGATCCAAATGCCTGCGGAGGAGATGTTCCCTAACGCCGAACGGCAGCTCCTATTTGTACGTAGGGCTGAATAAACAAGCTATTTATTCTACAATTTGTCACGCGTCTGTGCTCGCACGAGTTGCCATACTTGCTCTTTTTTGCGTTGCGCACCAACAGGATCTTGGTTGCGACCGTGGTAGATGACGATATACTTTTGCAGTTCATAAAGGAGGTAGAACAGTTGGCGCAAGCCAGCCTCTGGCGAACGATCACGCTTTCGTCCATATCCTTCCCAAAATGCTGGCTCGGAGATGCCACAATAGTCGAGAACGGCAAATTCAATTTCGGGATCACCCCATAAGGCACGATCCCAATCGACGATTCCAGTCACGATTCCTGCATCGTCGACAAGGATGTTTTGGTGCCAGATGTCCATGTGTAAAAGGCTGGACGCTATCGGTCGATCGAAGATATATAGATACTGTTCAAGCCAACGACGTAGGATAGAACTTTCTTCATCGTCGTAGTAACCGACGGCAATCACGTCATCGATCAGTCGATTCCACATCACAAAAAAAGCATCGGCCCAAGAATTCTCCGGCTCCATTGGTCGATGTGCACCAATATACCCATATTGCTGTGCTGTCAGTCGGTGGACTTGCGCAAGATATTCACCCGTCTGCCTCAAAACAGAGTCGTAGGAAACATGAGACATTTCCGTGAGCGGTCTCCCGGGCAGACGCTGCATTAGCATATAGTCCCGATCAAGCAGCGTGCATGAGTCGTCAAACACCACAATTTCAGCGACCGGCACGCTCGTTTGCTCACGCAATCGTCTATGAATCTCCGATTCTTGTCGCATCATTTCCTTTTCATAGAAGACGAAGAGCGTGTTGCTGGGTGGAGCAATACGCAGGACAAGTTCTTCATCACCCATCTGTACCCAATAGGAAGTGTTGAATTTGCCAGTAGGGATGCGCCTTAGAACCGGAGGATCCGCCCGATCCGGGAAATATGTTTGAATGAGAGTCGAGAGTTTGGCAGTTTCTTGGATCATTTGAATGTTGAAATGTCCTAACCTGGACAAGGCCGCTTCGCTTCCAAGGCAGAACCAAAAGGACAAGATGAATAAGATGATGCGCTAAGTTGGCGAGACGATAGGATGAGCATCTCAATCATCCCCTCATCTCAATCATCTTATTCATCTCAATCATCTTGCCACGTTCAGCGACTTCTTGCCCGATGTGCAAGAAATTAGTTGATAAGATATTAAAACGCCGCTGTCGAAAAGACAACATGGAAAGGCATACAATAAATCATCACCCCGCCAACCTTATCGAGGTCGACGTCTGCGGGAATCTCGTAGTTTTGATTGCCGATGTTGCCCTTGAGCGACCCCAAATCGATGTATTCGCCGAGTTCATCGCTACTGGTGCCCTCGATATTTTCAACGAGTAAGACATGGAGATCGGGACCGTTGGTGCTCTCGAAGTCTTCAAATCGCAATACTCTCGTGTCACCTTGTTGATAAATTGTCGCAGTGCCGCTTCCTTTGTGGAAACTATCAGCATCCATAAAGGTGCCTTCCTTCGCCACGACCCACTCATCCGCAGCAGCTTCGGGCATCTCTTCTTCCATTTCTTTGTCGGGCATATCGGCGGCTAGTTCCATGACGGTCTGCTCGACCTTCTCCATGGTCTCTTCGGGCATATTGTCCATCACTTCTGGCTCCGAGACTACCTGCAAAATTTCTGTGACCATCTCATCTTTTTCTTCTGCAGACATGTCGGCCATCGCTTCAGTCGATGGTAAGTCGAAGGGAAAGGCTTCGTCGACTTGGTTATTGATAAAAAGTGGAGATCCAAGCCACCAGGCCAGAGGCAGTATGATGATGAGGGCGATGATCACAATTGCGATAAGTAAGGGTCGATTTTTCATGATGATTCTCCATATTTGTTTGTGAGAGAGGACGCTGGCGTAAGGCTATTCCAAAAAAATGACTTGCAAGGCCATAGATTGCATGTTGCGCGAAACCAGTCGAGAATCTCGTTGTGTTACGAGAGCCTATTTTTCCGCTGGGATCCTCATTTTCTTGGAATGGCCGAATAGACCGCACGTCATTCCTTATCGAAAGATCTAAACGTAAAAAAGCAATACCAATCGATTTTGACAGACAAAGATTGCGTCCATCCTAAGAATTTCTTACGAATATCTTACTATTACATCTGGTAACCCATGAAAATAATGTGTAGAAGAAATGTTATATGCTGCGGGGCAGTGATGGTGTAATGATAATTTAACGATCATCCGCTATCATGTTGTACAGAGAAAGCGAGCAACATCATTCATTTTAAATTTATCCTTTATTCCAAAATATGCTTGTCTTTCTCGCTATTCTAAAAATTGCCAGAAGATCGTCAGTATGACGATTGCAAGGCACACAATGAGCACTGCCATAGATAGAGAAGCAGCTTGGCTGTTTAACAGGCAATATATTTCTCGGCCTACAGGCAAGTGCAACAGAAAATCGACAAAACGACGGAGGGCTGGTCAGTATGACTGGCCCTTTTGCGTTTATTTCAAATTAGGCAATGACAATAAGTAAATAATCAGTTGCATTCCTCCAAAATATCAGGTATAGTCGAAAGAACGATGATACTCTTACACTTGGACCGAGTCTCCTTGGGGTGGTTCAGAATTAGGTTTACACTTTTGATACATAGACAAAAATCTATATGAGGTCATTTTCTGCCTGAGCATGGCTCAAATTAGAAAATATAAACATCTTTTCTCTTTGCAAAAATGTAAACCTAATTGTCCGCCTAAAATGAACCACCCCGTCTCCTTTACCTATATCTCTCAGCCAATTTTCCAAAACCTCTCATGGGAAATCCATAGCAATCGATGTGTTGGGTTGGTTGGTGCAAATGGTTCTGGGAAAAGCACATTGCTTCGTCTCGTTGCGGGTGAGCTGACCAGCGACAGTGGCTATTTGGTGCAAAGCAAAGACCTTCGGATTGGTTACCTACCCCAAGAGCCAGTACTCCAGGCTGGCAATACAGTCTGGCAAGAGACACTATCGGCATCCACAGACTTGCGTCGAATCAATCAGGCATTGACCGAGATTGAAACACAACTGGCTGATCCAGCGGTTTATGGGGATGAAGAGAAGTTGACCCAGGTAATTGACCAACAGAGCCGCTTGTGGGAAGAATTTGACCAATACGGCGGCCCTGGATACGAAGGACGTGTGCGGTCGACTCTGCATTCCCTGGGTTTTGACAACGACACAGCCCTCAATTTGCCAGTTGAAGTGCTCTCTGGTGGACAGAAAAAGCTTATTGGCTTGGCCAAGCTGCTTGTGACGCGCCCCGACGTTCTGCTGCTTGACGAACTGGACAATCATCTGGACCTGGCAGGCAAAGGCTTTTTGGAGAAGCTGATCAATGAGTATCAGGGGGCCGTCATCATCGTCTCTCATGATCGATATCTACTCGATCTCGTTGTCGATGAAATTGTCGAGATCGAAGATGGACGCCTGACTCATTATCACGGTGAATACTCTGAATATGCCTTCGAAAAGCAGAGTAACTTATTGCGTCAGCAGCAGCTTTTTCAAGCCCAACAAAAGGAGATTGACCGTCTGGAGCAGGCCGCCAATCGGTTGTTGACCTGGGGACGGGTCTACGACAACCATAAGCTGATCAAACGGGGGCGCAACATTCTCAAACGGTTGGAGCGGCTCGACCGGATTGACAAGCCTATCTTAGAACGAAAACGTATGGGACTAGAGTTGGAGGGCTGGCGTGGCAGTAGTAAGGTTGTCGAGATCAGAGAACTTGATAAAGTTTTCTCCGATGAACAGGAAGATCACATTGTATTGGCCGGTCTCAATCTATTGATCTGGCATGGTGAACGAGTAGGCCTCGTGGGGCCGAATGGCTCGGGTAAATCTCTCTTGTTTCGCCTCATTTTAGAAGAATATGTGCCAACAGATGGTGAGATTGTTCTTGGCCCCAGCGTCGAAGTAGGTTATTATGCGCAAGAACACGAGACGCTCGACTATAGCCGAACCCTCATCGACACCGTACGTCACGCAGCGCGCCTGTCTGAAAGCGAAGCCGTTAGCTTTCTAGGCAAGTTTCTTTTCACATATGAGCAGGCTCGCAGTCCAGTCTCAGTAGATCCAAATTTGGCGATTTTGGCGATTTTCAGTCGAGATTGCAGGGATTTTGGAGTCATTTATTCAGATTTCGGTTACAGAAAACAACCTATTTCATATCTGAAAATCGCCCAAATCTAACGCAAAAACTAGATATCGACCGGCAAATTTGTATTTATGTCAACTGTTTAGCCAGAATTCTCTCTCAAAACCTGAAATTTGGATCTACTGAGTCTCAGAGTTGTCAGGTGGCGAACGGAGTCGTTTGCAGATGTCTCTTCTCATGTTGTCTCGAGCGAATCTCCTACTATTGGATGAGCCAACCAATAATCTGGACATTGCCTCTGCGGAAGTATTGGAAGATTCGCTGGCCAACTTCAAAGGTACTGTTTTCGTCATTTCTCACGATCGGTATTTTCTCGATATTGTTGAGTTGGATGAGGGTGCGCTCAATGAGTATATTGGGAACTACAGTGACTATCAAGCGGCAAAAATGAGCAAGAAAAGACAACAACGAATCTGAAATATAATAGACATTATAGGGATTGAAATTAGGACACGGATTTTTCGGATAAACACGGAGCATCTCAGAATCAATCCGTAAAATCTGTGTTCATTCGTGTCCCACATTCTTAATTCTTATAGCCTCTAATGAAACCTCTGTTATGAAATCACTTAGACGAGTTATCACCTACCTCTGGCAATATAAATTTTTCGCAATTGGCGCAACGCTGAGTCTCTTCTTGGTGACAGCCACGAATCTGATTACCCCCCAGTTGTTGCGGTGGATGATCGACCGCGGGATGACACTGGGTGGACCACCGGCCAATCTATTCGGGATGGAGTTGGGGAATCAGACCATTATCATTGTAGGGACAATTGGATTGGCGCTTGTGGCGATCAGCCGTGGGGTCTTCAATTTTACGCAAGCATTTTGGAGCGAGCAGGCGAGCCAAAGCGTGGCCTATGATCTACGCAACGAACTCTACGAGAAGATTCAGGGGCTGAGCTTTAGCTACCACGATCGGGCACAGACGGGACAATTGATGACAAGGGCCACGAACGATGTAGATATTGTGCGTCAATTTACGGGACAAGGACTCTTCCAACTTCTGAATGCTGCCGTCATGGTGGTGGGGAGCGCCACGGTTCTACTTTACATGAACTGGCAGCTTGCTTTGGTCACAATGCTGATTATCCCTGCGATTGGTGCAGTATTGGCAGAATTTGCGCGCAACATTCGTCCTATGTTTGAGCTGATCCAAAAAGAGTTGGGCAAACTCAATTCAATCTTGCAGGAAAATCTGGCTGGTATTCGCGTTGTCAAAGCATTTGCTCGTTCTGGATTTGAAGGTCAACGTTTTCATGTTGCGAACGACGGGTATAAAGAGACCAATCTTGACTTCGTACGGAAAGCGTCGGCGACCTTCCCATTAATCTTTCTCTTTTCCAATGCCGGGATCATCTTAATTTTGGGATACGGCGGTTTTCAGGTCATCCGACAATCATTGACCGTCGGTGATCTGGTTGCATTCATTACCTACCTGACTTTCCTGGTGCAACCGTTGATGACCATTGGTTTTTTCGCAGGTATCGTTGTCCGCGCAAGCGTTAGCGCTGAACGTATCTTCGAAGTTCTCGATGCAGCCAATGCCGTAACGGACAAACCCGATGCCAGGACCCTGCCCTCTGTTACGGGACAAGTTTCCTTTGAAGACGTTCACTTTCGCTATGCTGGACAGGAAAATGAGGTACTCAGCGGGGTGAGTTTCGACGTCAATCCTGGTCAAACGTTGGCAATTCTAGGTGCAACCGGGGCCGGTAAAAGCACGATCATCAACCTGCTTCCTCGCTTTTATGATGTGACCGGTGGACGGGTGCTGCTTGATGGACATGACGTGCGCGACGTTGCACTCGACAGCCTGCGATCACAGATTGGTATCGTGCTGCAGGAAACCACACTCTTCTCTGGCAGTATTCGATACAACATTGCCTATGGTCGCCCGGATGCCACAGAGGAAGAAGTGATTGCCGCTGCCAAAGCTGCGCAGGCGCATGACTTTATTCTTGATCAGCCCGATGGTTATGAAACGCGTGTGGGAGAGCGTGGCGTTGGGCTGAGTGGTGGGCAAAAGCAGCGTGTGGCAATCGCCCGTGCGCTCCTCCTCGATCCACGAATCCTCATCTTAGACGATAGCACAAGCGCCGTGGATGCGGAGACAGAATTCCAGATTCAACAGGCACTGGACCAATTGATGGTTGGACGGACAAGCTTTGTGATTGCACAGCGAATCAGCACTGTCCGCAATGCCGACCTGGTGCTTGTGCTGGAGAAGGGCAAGATTGCTGCGATGGGCACGCATGAGACACTCATCATGGATAGCCCCCTCTACGCTGAAATCGTCCATTCGCAGCTTCAAGCAGATCGTCGACCGCAAGGAGATAGGGAGCGAGAACCAGAAGGTCATGTCGTCGCAGGACCAGGGGATTAATTGATACTGATTGAACAACAATTACCAAAAGGCCAATCCAAAAAATAAAATATACGCGAGAAGGTGTTAAACTAGCTCTCCAAAAGGAGCAAAAATGACAATCTCGCCAGAAATGGTTGAAGTCTTGAAAGAGACGAAGGCCATGTTAAGTGGATACGAAAGAAGGCACTTCATGGCCCAAACGGTCAAAACGATATGCGAAGGGAGTCCGACGAAAGCAGAACGAGAGTTGGGCTGGAATCGGGCGACGATAGCCAAAGCCCTGGAAGAACTAGAAGGCGGCTTCTGTTATGTCGACCAAAGCCACCGACGTGGTCGCAAAAAAGCCGAAGACCATATCCCCACTTTACTGGCCGATATGGTTGAAATCGCCGATCAATTCAGCCAGACCGATCCCACCTTTCGAACCCCCCAATTGTACACTCGACTAACCGCCGCCGAAATGCGTACCCAGCTCATCGAGCAGAAAGGATACACAGATGAGGAATTGCCTGGCGAAGAGGCCATCCGCTTGAAGCTCAATGAGTTAGGCTATGGCTCAAACCGGGTCAAAAAAAGTCAACCAGTGAAAAAGATCCCAGAGACCGATGCGATCTTTGATAGAATTCATCAGATCAATCAAGAAGCGGATGCAGACGAGACGGTTCTGCGCCTCTCTTGGGATGCCAAAGCGACGATTTTACTTGACCGTTTCTCGAGAGAAGGGATAAGTCGAGTGGTTGTCAAAGCGCTCGATCATGACTTTCAAGATAAGAAGACCGAGAAAGTCACTCCTTTTGGCATTTACCTCCCTTCAACCAAGGAACTCTTTCTTTACTTGACTCAGTCGAAAGTGACTAGTGACTTTATTGTCGACTGCCTGATTGATTTTTTTGGGAAAGCGTACGTGAACACTTTCCTCACGTCAAGACCCTCGTGATCAATCAGGACAATGGTCCCGAAAATCATACCCGTCGGACTCAGTTTATGTATCGTCTCACTCAGTTTGTTGAGCACTATCGTCTCTCTATTCAGCTCGCCTGCTACCCTCCTTATCACAGTAAATACAACCCCATCGAACGGGTTTGGGGCCATCTTGAAAAACACTGGAACGGTTCTCTTCTCGATTCTCTTGAGACCGTTCTCAATTTTGCCCGTTCTTTTCGCTTTAACCAACTACAACCCTTCGTTCACCTGAATTCCACTCTTTATGAGACCGGCGTCAAACTCACTCAGAAAGAGATGGACCGTTTGGAACAACGCTTCCAACGTTTACCTGGTTTAGAAAAATGGTTTGTCCTTATTCCCCCTCTCCATTCTCTCGTTCGCGTATAATTATTTTTTTGGTTTAGCCTAACAGGAACCGCCAATGAGTTTCGCACAACAAGGCTTTGAACGAGTTGCAAAGTTGGATCGAGAATCGGCTACAAATCAGCGTGATGTGATTGCTCGCATGTGGTCTCACATGAAAGCTTATCAACGTGAGCTATGGTTGGCTTTTGGGGCCATGGTCTTCAGCGCCATTGCGCTTGCAATGGCGCCATGGATTGTCGGATATACGGTTGACAATTATGTGTTGACTGGTGATTTTCGCGGTCTGTTGCTCATGATTGCGTTGCTGGTTGGTGTCTACATTCTTCAATACATTGGCTTTCGGGGACAGTTTTACTACACTGGTCTGGCGGGTCAAGAAGTGATGGCGGAATTGCGGGCGGAGATTTTTGACAAGATTCAAAGCTTATCACTGAGCTATTTTGACAAGAATGACGCAGGTGATTTGATGAGTCGGCTTGTCAATGACGTGGATGTGCTCAACCAGTTTTTGGGACAGGGCATCGTTCAACTGGTGGGTGGATTGATTCGAATGCTCGTCATTGCCATCTTCATGTTTTTTGTCGATTGGCGCCTGGCCCTGGCAACTTTGACTGTCGTTCCCCTGATGCTGCTGGTCTCTAACTATCTGTCTCGTCTGGCTCGCGTTGCATTTCGGAGAAGCCGTGAATCATTGGGTAAGGTTTCGACCGAATTGGAAGAAGGCATTTCGGGCGTTAAAGTGGCACAGGCATTCAATCGTTCCGATGAAAATGTACAACATTTTCGAGACTTGAATCGGCGCAATCGTGACGCAAATGTCGGTGCGGTGGGTATTTCCTCTGCTTTTTCGCCAGCAATGGAAGCACTCAATGCATTAGCCACAACCATTGTCGCGGGGTATGGCGGTTTTTTGGTCTTGAGTGGAGATATCAGTGTTGGGATCATCGTCAGCTTTCTGGAATTTGTACGGCGCTTTTTCTTCCCGATTCAACAGATTGGACAATTGTGGGTGTTGCTTCAATCTGCATTGGCGGGTTCAGAACGTATCTTCCAATTGCTCGATGAGCCAGTTACCTTGGTGGATCAGCCCAATGCAACTGAGATACCAGAGATTCAGGGTCGCGTGGTCTTTGAGGATGTTGAGTTTGAATACGATCCATCAGAACCGATATTGCGCGGTGTCAGCTTGACAGCCACGCCAGGTCAAACAGTAGCCATTGTGGGACCCACCGGTGCCGGGAAGACGACGGTCATCAATCTACTGAGTCGTTTTTACGATGCGAAGAAGGGGCGTGTGCTGGTTGATCAGGTAGATGTTCGAACCGTGACGCAAGATAGCCTGCGCCGTCAGATCGGTGTAGTTTTGCAGGATAACTTTCTCTTCTCAAGCAACATTCGGGAGAACATTCGATACGGTCGTCTCGACGCCACGGACGAGGAAGTTGAATCTGCCGCCAAAACGGTTGGGGCACATGGATTCATCATGGGCTTGAACGATGGCTATGAGACCGAGCTGGGTGAACGTGGCGGCACCTTGTCGCAAGGACAGCGTCAGCTGATCAGTTTTGCACGCGCCATTTTGGCCGATCCGCGCATTCTGGTGTTGGACGAGGCCACCGCCAGCGTCGACACCCGCACAGAGCTTGTGATCCAAGAGGCACTGCGAAAGCTCTTGGCGGGACGCACCAGCTTTGTCATCGCCCACCGTTTGAGTACCATTCGCGATGCCGATCAGGTGTTGGTGATGGAAGAAGGGCGGATCGTCGAACGCGGCACACATGATGAACTGGTCGCTCAGGGCGGCGCCTATGCACAGCTCTATGCCCGTCAGTTCCGGGATGTGGCAATTGGTTCAACGAACGGAACTAGCCCAAGCTCGAATGGTCAGCTAGCCTATGCGAGTGGGTGATATATGGATTCCCCAAAGAACCAATCCTCAACCATACAGAAAAGAGACCCCTCACAAAGTGTTGCCGCAAAACGAGCCGAAGGCGACCGCCTGGCTTGGTCCTTTGTGGGATGCCTCAATGGCGTCGCTTTCTTGATCATTGGCATCATCGTGGCCAGCATCGCGGGATACAATCTGACGATCACCTGGCGCTGGATCGTGGGAGTGACCATCGTGGTTGTGGCATTGGCAGTTCTGCAACTGTGGCAGATCATGCGCCACGACCGTCAGACAAAGCAAAAAGGCTCTTGACTGGTTGATATTGCAAATGTGACCTACGATTTGGCTATATAGCAACAAGAATTCTTCAGGAAATATTATCTACTCAACACCCCGTCGTGAAATATAAGAATAGGGATCCTCAGCCTCTAGCACCCGCTCCATGAAGGTCAGCAGATCAGAGATCGTAAAATAAGTGTAGTAAGTGGAAAGAGCCACACGCATGGGACGTTCGCGGTCTGTGTAGTAGCCATATTTGTCGATTCGACCGCGCAAGGCCGGGAACGCACGTTGCATATATTCGGAGATGCCCACTTCATCGGCGTAATTGTCGGCCAATTGGTCAAAGGGGCCATCATAGTAATCATTGCGGGTGACGCTGAGGCGTCGAATGGCCACCAGCACTTTGCGGTTGTCATGGGCTTCGTCTACCCAGAAAGCAAAACCGCTCCGCTTGCCAACGACCAACTCCTCGCTGACGGGTGTAAAAATGTCACCAGCCTCTCTCTCTTCGTTTAGCACCCAGAAGAAATAATTGCTCTTTTCGTTGTAGAGCAGATAAAATTCGTACCCCGACTCATCGAAGGTACGCTGGATAAAAATTTCGTTCTCTCCCAACGTTAATTGCTCTGGTTCTTCCTGGGAGAGTTGGTGTAGATTGAAACGTATAGTCTTGTCGTCATAGCTGACGTCATAAGTGAAGCGATCCACTTTGTCGATGATCAAACCATCTGCCCTTGTGAAGAACTTCGATTTCGACAGTCCAGATTCGCCACCACTCGGAAATTCGATGAACTCGAAGTAGCCAAATGACAACACGCCCCGATCCCGTCGACCAGCTGGCAGGCGAACATTGCCCCAGATTTGGCGACCATTGACGTATAGAATAAAGTAGTAATAGTTCTCGGATGGATAAACCGTCACCTCATTAGGGAAGCTAGAGAAAACATGCCAAAAGACCTCGTCCACATCTTCCAAATCAATCACGTCGGTGCGCAACCCTTCAACCCAACGCTGATTGCGCAGCAAGTATGAACCAGGCGCGCCAGCACCTATTGTTTCGCTGACAGTTGTCTCACCGCGCGTCGTCTCTACCTCCGTTTGCGCCTCGATTTTCTCTTTTTGGACCGCACTCGTCTCTACTGTTGTCACGCTAGAGGGTTCGGCTGCCAATGCTTCCGCGGTTGCCAGTGGCTGACAACTAGACAGAATGAGAGAAGCGACCAGCCACATCGCACCCAGGATGGTGGTTGGATGGTAGAGGCGGCCTCGTCTGGTCGCGATGATGGTGTTCTCGTTTGCTCTGTATGTTAAAGAATTCATCAGTTTTACTGCTCCTTTCTGTAATTTATCAGCAATTTAGGTCATTTCAAAAATGAATTGCTTCTGAATGTCCATCATTCGGCGGTGTCAACGCCCCGAGATCCTGTTGAGCCTTTTGGGCAGGTTCAGAACAAGGGATGAGTTAGGTTTACAAAATTGAAATGGGCACGTTAAAAAGAGAATAGGTTAAAGAGCCAGTTGCTGTTGAGGCTGAAGAATGGCATCAAGGGCGTCAGCCAAAGAAGGGACATAGGAATCGGTAGCCAGTTCTAAGGGTGAGTGACCGGAGCGTTTGCCACGTGAGAAGGTGCGATGATTCCAAAAGAGCTGTAAAAGAGCGGCCAACCAATCGGGCAAAGAGCGATGGATTGCAAGAAAGGGCCTGAGCCAAGCATGAAAGGATTCAGCTAGAGAAGAAGCCCGATGGAAGCGATCCAGTGCATGCCAGAAGGCAAGAGCCATAGGCTGCAATGAGGGAGGGGAAAAGCTGTTCAATGGGAAGTTGATGGTCATGGCGATAAGTCCAGAGGTGTGTGATGAAGGCTTCGTACTCAGGTGAGAGGTTCTGGCGGAGGGGGAGCCAGCAATGTAGGTAGATTCTGCTGCAGTTGGGTGGCAAAGTGTGCAATTTCATCGCGGTTCATCTCCATCATAAGTTGGGTGGCAGCCAGAATGGTTTGTTGCGCGGCATCTGTGTTGACAAGCTGCCCGGTCGGTGAAATCGGCTCCAGTGCCTGACGGACCGTTCGGAGAAGCCATGTCCAGTTCTCGTGCAAGTCAACTGCTGTCAGCACCGTTTGGTCGGCAACCTCGAGAGTCACTGTGCATTTGCGTGGTCGCCCAGGGCGACGTGCAGGAGCAGTCTGCTCGTCCAACACTTGCCAAGCTACGTCACGGTCGGTCATGGCCTGGTCCATTTCTCTCCAGACGTTGGGTGATTTTGGTGCCATTCTGCATTTGGTGAAAGAGGTCATAGGAGTGTGGCGCATTCATCCCCGCTGCCTTGGCTCCTGCCTGAATGCCCAAAGCCCCATCGGTCACCAAGTCATCAAAGGTGATGCCTCGCTCGAGCAATTCGAGAAACTTCAACCCCCATGTTGTTTCATCTCGGGCATCGGCTGCTGAGATATTCAACAGCGCAAACGATGCTCCGTCCACCACCGTCAGGCACGGTTGGTCGCCACAGAAAATTTCATCCGCTTCCCCCAACACCGGCAGCGTCGGCACCATGCTCTCATTGTACGCCGATGCCAGTTCTCCAACTTCCGCCAGCGTCCCTTGGATGAATCCCACCGACCGCTCCACACCTAGCAGCAACCCCAACCCCCTTTGGATATCTCGTACGCTTCCTCGCAGCATCGGCAACACCGTTATGGTTCGTCGGATGAACGTCTCATCCACTTCGATCACATGGCTTTTCGGCTGCGGTCCTGGACTCACTGGCGACAAGATCGCTTTCAGCGCCGCTTCACCGCTCTCTCAACTTATAGAGCCACGTTCGAGACACATTGTACGCCGTTGACAGTTCGCTCACTCTCCCCCACTCTCGATTCGGGTTGAGCATTTCCAACGCAAGATCGATTCGGGTTGACAATGATAGGGGGTCTGTTCGATACTCTGACATTTAGAGGCTCCTTTTTGGCTATTTTGGTCTGAACACCCTTATTTTGCCTGAACAGGAGCCTCTTTCTCTAACCTATTCTCTTGTTAACGTACTCTCTTCTTTGTCAACCTATTTCTGAACCAGCCCAGCCTTTTTTTGAACAACTATGAGTGCAACCAAGAAAAAAATTTAAAATAGGAGACGGATTGACACAGATAAAATCCTGCAAATCCAATCAATCCGTGTCTAAGGCCAATCCAAAAAATAAAATATACGCGAGAAGGTGTTAAACTTTACTTTCTGGTAAAAGAAAAGAGATGAGGTGAGAAATGTGACAAAAAGCGGTTAGCAGTTCATCCTAAAGGTAGAGAACCCAAAAAGGAGGAAGGAATGCTAACCGCGCCAGAAATAACTATAGCAGTACTGATGAATGTATTGCAAGTAACGCCGATGGGAACAAACGTAAATGTAATGCGTCTGATGTGGGCAATGCGGAATGGGTCGTTTCTGAAAAGTCGAGGAGCAATCCATAGCGCATTGAAAGAAAGCGGGTTTGAAGATGAGGAGCTCCGGCGAAGCTGGTGGAGCTTTCGATATGGATCATGGGATATCACAAGTCTGCTGGGGTCGTGGCAAGAAGAAGTGGAAAGGGGAATGGGAGGCAAAAAAGTTAGAAGGGTACCGAGTGAAAAGCATAGATATCACAGGGTTCTGGCGACCGAAGCTGCAAGGGAAAGTGAACCGACTCTATAACTCAACGGCTCGTCGGGCATTGCCCGCGCTCATCTTTGGAGTGATGATAAGCTCGGGGGAGATAGGCGGGAAGCGAGTGCCACTGCTCAAGGCAATCATGAGATGCACGGTTGGAACAAAGGAAAGTGAGTTTCGGAAAAAGCTGCTGACAGAGACGAAGAAATCACTGGAGTCAGACGAAGTGGCGGTGGTCGATGCCGGGTTTACAATCAGAGAAATGCTAGAAAGCGGCATAGACCGATTTGTCCTGCGGGAAGCGATTAACTGCACAGTGCGCCGCAATGAGTTCCCCAAACGCAAAGAAAAAAGGCAGACCACCTGAATATGGTGATATTGTGCGTCCGCTCTCTCGCAGCTATAAGGGAAAGCGACTCGAGGCTACAACTCCGGACTCGTCTGGTCGCTTTCTCTATAGTGGTCGCCTGATTTGCTATCAAGCATGGCACAATCTCGTCCCCAGAACAACCAAGGTGGATACAGCCAACCGTACCTACTCGATTTACGTCATTCAGGATCCGGCCTACAACACACCTTTGGTTTTGGCGACCGTTATGACTTTGCAGCCTGAAACCATTTATCTTGTCTACCTGGAACGCTGGCCTGTTGAACATCCCCCCCTTGGCTTCCAAGCAGATGATTGGCTTACATCGTCAATTTGTTCATGCCGATGAGGCTTGTTTCCGCTTACCTGAACTGGGGCTGCTGGCTGGCAATCTTCTTTCCCATTTAGCCGCTTCTCTTCCTCCCATACCGACTGGCTACTGGGATCGAGAGCCTCAAGCCACTCCCGGCAGGCTGCGCCGCGTTCTCTCGAGTGCTCTTTTTCCAACTCCTGACCAACTCGACCCTGACTTTCGGAAAAAGGCCTCGGTTTCACACCATTTCCCTAAAGGCGTTCTCGCTCATCGCCGCCTCAATGCCGCTGCTTAAACTAGCCGAGCACTATTTTTACATTTTATCCCGTTTTTTCAGGGTGGATTCTTTTTTCCGCCCCTTTCGGTTTGCCCTTTGTCACTCAAGCCTTTACCAGAAAGTAAAGTTAAACTAGCTCTCCAAAAGGAGCAAAAATGACAATCTCGCCAGAAATGGTTGAAGTCTTGAAAGAGACGAAGGCCATGTTAAGTGGATACGAAAGAAGGCACTTCATGGCCCAAACGGTCAAAACGATATGCGAAGGGAGTCCGACGAAAGCAGAACGAGAGTTGGGCTGGAATCGGGCGACGATAGCCAAAGCCCTGGAAGAACTAGAAGGCGGCTTCTGTTATGTCGACCAAAGCCACCGACGTGGTCGCAAAAAAGCCGAAGACCATATCCCCACTTTACTGGCCGATATGGTTGAAATCGCCGATCAATTCAGCCAGACCGATCCCACCTTTCGAACCCCCCAATTGTACACTCGACTAACCGCCGCCGAAATGCGTACCCAGCTCATCGAGCAGAAAGGATACACAGATGAGGAATTGCCTGGCGAAGAGGCCATCCGCTTGAAGCTCAATGAGTTAGGCTATGGCTCAAACCGGGTCAAAAAAAGTCAACCAGTGAAAAAAGATCCCAGAGACCGATGCGATCTTTGATAGAATTCATCAGATCAATCAAGAAGCGGATGCAGACGAGACGGTTCTGCGCCTCTCTTGGGATGCCAAAGCGACGATTTTACTTGACCGTTTCTCGAGAGAAGGGATAAGTCGAGTGGTTGTCAAAGCGCTCGATCATGACTTTCAAGATAAGAAGACCGAGAAAGTCACTCCTTTTGGCATTTACCTCCCTTCAACCAAGGAACTCTTTCTTTACTTGACTCAGTCGAAAGTGACTAGTGACTTTATTGTCGACTGCCTGATTGATTTTTGGGAAAGCGTACGTGAACACTTTCCTCACGTCAAGACCCTCGTGATCAATCAGGACAATGGTCCCGAAAATCATACCCGTCGGACTCAGTTTATGTATCGTCTCACTCAGTTTGTTGAGCACTATCGTCTCTCTATTCAGCTCGCCTGCTACCCTCCTTATCACAGTAAATACAACCCCATCGAACGGGTTTGGGGCCATCTTGAAAAAACACTGGAACGGTTCTCTTCTCGATTCTCTTGAGACCGTTCTCAATTTTGCCCGTTCTTTTCGCTTTAACCAACTACAACCCTTCGTTCACCTGAATTCCACTCTTTATGAGACCGGCGTCAAACTCACTCAGAAAGAGATGGACCGTTTGGAACAACGCTTCCAACGTTTACCTGGTTTAGAAAAATGGTTTGTCCTTATTCCCCCTCTCCATTCTCTCGTTCGCGTATAATTATTTATTTTTTTGGTTTAGCCTAAATACTTTCTTGGGTTTACTTCCTTGATAGTGGATAGCATCATAAGCGACTATCCACTATCAATCACCCACCATCCACTATTTCGGTATCAAATCCTCTGCCCGTGAGAGCGCAGGTTGATGCTGTCCAGAGAGCTGTGGGTTATGCAGACCAGACATTCTTGGTGAATGGATCGCCGAATTCACCGTTGCATGATCTGTTGACAGGTCAGCACCATGAATATGCGAGCGGGCCACATCGTGTAGTTCCGAAGTCGTTGACTCATGTTGCAGAGACCAGACCGGATCATGAATGTCCGAAGTCAAAGGATTGTGCTGGTTTGACAACCGGGGCTCGTGAATTGCAGATGTCGCGGGATCATGTTGTGTTGAAACGGTGGCATCATGCTGGTTCGACCGGAAAGGTGCGTGTAGCGTCGACGTGATTGAATTGTGCAACTTGGATCGGTCTGCCGCATGGACTTGCGAACGAGCAACGTCGTGTAGGACCGAGGTCGTTGACTCGTGCAGCCCGGATCGAACCGGATTGTGAATGTCCGAAGTGAGCGCGTTGTGTTGCTTGGAGATCTCTGTCTCATGTACCGACGATGTGGCAGCGTTGTGCAACTCGGAACGCGCTGGTTCATGTTGTTTGGACCTCTCCGGTTCGTGCACTTCGGAACGCGCCGGATCGTGCAACGGAGACAAGTCTGGATCATGCTGGGCGGACCAGTGTGGATCATGAATGTCTGAGGTCAACGCATTGTGTTGGGCGGAGCGCTCCGGATCGTGTAGGATCGAGACGCCTGGATCGTGCTGAATCGATTGCCCAGGTTCGTGGAGCACCGACATGAATGGAGCGTGCACCGCCGACTCGACCGGGTTATGCACCACCGAAAGGGTAGGACGATGGACCTGCGATCGTAGAACATCATGCACTTCGGACATTTTCGGCTCGTGCATGCTAGACCAGAATGGGTCATGGATGTGCGATGTAAGCGTGTTGTGTTGGAGTGACACATCTGGCTTATGAATCATCGAGATCGTCGGGTCATGAGTTCCAGAAACACGTGGGTCATGTTGGTTCGACATCCAAGGTGAATGTAGCACAGAAACAACCGCATCATGAATCTCAGAGGTTTCTACCTGATGAACCTGCGACCGAACCGGATCGTGTGCAGGCGACAAGTTTGGCTCATGCATCCCAGACCAATGCGGATCGTGAATGTCAGAACTCAGCGGGTTGTGTTGCTCCGATGTCTCAGGTTTGTGCAGCATGGAAATGATGGGATCATGGCCATTAGACACCCGTGGATCATGATTCTCTGACATGAATGGTGTGTGTAGGGCGGAGATCAGGGGGAGATGCTGGAGCGACCGCACTGGATCATGCAGCTGAGATCGGACGGGATCGTGAGCCTCTGATATCTCTGGTTTGTGGTCGAGTGACCAGACCGGATCATGAATGTCGGAACGGATTGTGTTGACTGGAGAGACTCACGGAATGCAGCATGGAGACGCCTGGAATGTGCCCAGCTGAGTCTATCGGG
This sequence comes from Chloroflexi bacterium TSY, assembly GCA_019217005.1. The sequence continues at coordinate 45,439 of JAHBNG010000038.1, read as the reverse complement.
TCATGCTGATTTGAGGTGAACGGCCCATGCAGTACTGATACAACAGTGCGATGTTGCTCAGAGAGAACCGCAACGTGAATCTGAGAGCGGGCTGGGTCATGGATGGGCGACAAGTTTGGCTCATGCATGCCAGACCAGAGTGGATCATGTATGTCTGAGGTCAACGGATTGTGCTGATTAGAGAGCGCTACGTCATGCACGCCAGAGATAGTCGGATTGTGCTGGTCGGAGAGATCAGGGTTGTGACCATTTGACATGAATGGCGCGTGTAGGATCGAGTCCAGCGGTTCGTGTTGGAGCGACAGATCTGGCCTGTGGATCTCTGACCGAATCGCATCATGAATATCAGACTCGACTGGATCATGGTTGGCTGACCAGACTGGATCATGAATATCCGAAGTGAGCGGATCGTGTAGACGCGATTGCTCTGGTTTATGAACCACCACGTCGATGACGGATAGTGCCGCATCATGTTGCAGTGACTGTGCCGCATCATGGGTGCGAGACATGAGCGCAGAATGCAGTGTCGAGATCAGCGGGTTGTGGTTGCCAGAGTTCACTGGCTCATGAACCACAGACCGGACCGGATCGTGGAGCGCAGATGCCGCAACGTCATGCATACCAGACCAGACCGGATCGTGTATATCGGACTCGAATGGGTCATGTTGACTAGAAAGTTCTGGTTTATGTAGGACAATATCGACCACCGAGAGCGCCGCATCATGTTGCAGTGATTGTGCGGTCTCATGGCTTTCAGACATAAACGGCGCATGAAGGGTTGAGATCAGCGGATCATGCACTTGCGACAACTCTGGTCTATGCACTTGTGACAAGTCTGGTTGATGGACGTTTGATAGCGCCGGATCGTGCTGAGCTGAGAGATTCGGTGCGTGGAAGACAGATGCAAGTGGATCATGCGTGGCCGACAGATCAACGATGTGAGTTTGTAGGGACACATCGGCTTGGTGAACGACCGACAAGGCTGCATCGTGTTGCGAGGACAGAACAGCATCGTGCGTACGGGACCAGACCGGATCGTGAATGGCGGACGTCAGCGCATCGTGGTTGGTCGAGAGATTTGGTTCGTGGATTCCCGAGATGGCTGGCTCGTGCATCTCAGACCAGTGTGGATCATGAATATCTGAGATCAGCGGGTTGTGTTGCTCCGACGTCTCTGGCTTGTGCAGCATGGACACTATCACATCATGCTCTTCCGAACGGGCCGAATCGTGTTGGACCGAAAGCCAAGGCGAGTGCAGGGTCGATGTGATCGGATCGTGCTGGGCAGACAACTCTGGCTGATGAATTTCGGATCGAGCCGGATCGTGTTGATCCGAGAGTTTTGGATCATGTTGGGGTGACCAGACCGGATCGTGAATGTCCGAGCGTAGCGGGTTGTGGCTCAATGAGAGTTCTGGCTTGTGCAGCATCGAGAGACCAGGATCGTGTCCATTGGATTGCGTAGGCTCATGTCCAGCTGAGAGGAATGGTGCGTGGATGGTTGAGTCAACGGGATCGTGTTGGAGCGATAGTGCTGGACTGTGAACTTGTGAGCGCGCCGGGTCGTGCTGTTCTGATGTTTCCGGTTTATGTTGGCCCGAAACGTCCGGTTGATGGACTGGTGACAAGACAGGGTCGTGCTGCTCAGATAGGGTTGAGTCATGTTGAAAAGACATCACAGGTGAGTGCAGGGTCGACGTAATCGGGTCATGTTGCGCCGAGAGATCTGGATCATGGAGCTGAGATCGGGCAGGATCATGTTGGCCCGAAAGATCGGGCTTGTGCTGAGCAGACCAGTGTGGATCATGGATGTCCGAACGCAGCGGGTTATGCTGGGCAGAACGTTCTGGATGATGAACGCCCGAGAATGCGGGATCATGTTGTGCAGAGCGCTCGGGATCATGCTGGATCGACATGACGGGCGAGTGAATCGTGGAGGTCAGCGGATCGTGCTGCGCCGATAAGGCTGGCTGGTGGACGGACGATTCGATTGCGTCATGTTGTTCTGATGCCTCGGGCTTGTGTTGGGCGGACCAGTGCGGATCATGGATATCCGAATCCAAAGGATCATGTTGCCCAGACAGCTCGGGTTTGTGAACAATGGAGGTGCCTGGATCGTGTTGAGTCGATGTCTCTGGATCGTGTTGAGTCGACATTCGAGGGGAGTGAACCACCGACTCAACCGGGTTGTGCTGAGCAGAGAGATCGACCTTGTGGATCTTAGAGCGAGCAGGGTCATGTGTTCTGATGTCTCTGGACGGTGCTGTGCGGACTGATGCGGATCGTGCAGGTCCGAGGTCAGCGGATTGTGGTTCGCCGAGAGTTCTGGTTTGTGGAGCGATGAACGGTCTGGGTCATGCTCATCCGACAACTCCGGTTTATGTTGCGTTGAGAGCAGCGGTGCGTGCCACAGCGATCGGTCTGGGTTGTGTTGAGCCGACAGATTTGGTTTGTGGACTTCAGAGCGAACAACATTGTGGTTGTCTAGCAGCCGATTGGTATTACGCTGATTTGCATCGTTCCTGTTGAGGCTGATAGGATCAACAATGTCGGAGGTGAGTGGCTCGTGTTGGGCGGACAGTTCGACTTTGTGGAGCATCGACGTTCCAGGGTTGTGCTCCGCAGATTGCGCTGCGTCATGTTCGCGAGACATGACGGGCGCGTGAATGGCCGACTCGACTGCGCTATGTGCCTCCGACAAATCTGCCGCGTGGACATCTGAGCGAACCGGATCGTGGCTCTCGGACTGTGTTGGATCATGATCCGCAACGGTTACCGGATCCAGAATGTCTGAGGCAAGTGGATCATGAGCTTCAGAGACTGTCGCCTCATGCACAGTGGAGACCGCTGGATCATGGGTGTTTGATTGCGCTGGGTCATGGGCGCTTGAGAGCGTTGACTCGTGAAGCGTCGAATCGACGGGGTCATGTGTCGTTGGAAGAACAGAGGTGGCCGTTGGGGTCGGCGTGGGAGATTGAGTTGGGGTTGGGGACTGGGTTGGCGTCGCAGTCGGCGACGTTGTGCTCGATCCCCCGGTTGTGACAAAAGGGAGATAGATCGAATCGTCTGCATGAGCTGACGAAACAGGGAGAATAGATAGGACGAGTATAAGAAGCCCTATCAGACGGATTCTGGTGTTCATTTATCAACCTCCTACAGCTGCACCAGTGTACATCTGAATTATTTTTAGAAGAATAGTATGTAACGGTGGATTCTATCCGTACACGTCATATCATGGTGAGATTTCCAAACGGATCTCTTCTTAGACGTCCTTTTATTATTCGAATCCAGCCTTCAAGAATGGACGTTCCCAATGACGAGAATGTGGAAAGATCCGGAACAAAAGCTCTCAAACATATACGCTGGCATACATGCACGGAGCCACATCAATTCATTCAAGCAACACTCAATTGAGGTGAACAGTAATGGTACTAATGTTATTCGATTGTGAGTTTCTTCTTATGGGTCAGAAGTATATAGAGAGATGAAGTAGGAAGTAATGAAGAGTGGGTGATACTTCTTAGTGCTTATCCGAAAGTTCTGGGACGATGCAGTTTCGCTCAAGAAGTTGGTCCGACTCACAACCTCTTTTCGGATAGGTTCCTAGGCTCAGTAGATCCAAATTTGGCGTTTTTGGCGATTTTCAGTCGAGATTGCAGGGATTTTGGAGTCATTTATTCAGATTTCGGTTACAGAAAACAACCTATTTCATATCTGAAAATCGCCCAAATCTAACGCAAAAACTAGATATCGACCGGCAAATTTGTATTTATGTCAACTGTTTAGCCAGAATTCTCTCTCAAAACCTGAAATTTGGATCTACTGAGGCTACTGATAGAGAGAACAACAAAATGTCCGACAGATATGGGCAAGCATTCGACAATGGACAATCAGTTAGCCAACCTCAATGAGAATCGTAAAATCTGTCTCGATTGATTATTGAGTGTGTACCACAAAGTGTGTCAATGAATTCTGCTCAGTCAGAGAACCGCTGCATTTATTTTACACTTTGGAACACACTCCCGATTATTCGATACCGCAACTGCTCGTATACCTAGCAGCGCCATAAAGTAACATTTTTACCCGTGTAAATAATGTTCTGTTGTGCTGCTGCGGAGTATATATGATGGCAGTAATCAAGCATTAATACTCAGCATAATGGACGAAAGAAAAAATGGCTGTTGAGGACGACACAATGTTGATGTGATCTAACGCACAGATGTTCATCACACAGGGACACGTGACTTACAATTCTTTCAGTTGTAGTATAGGAAAGTATAAAAATCAGCAGCGAGACAAGGCCCGATTCCAGCTGATGGCTGACGGCTGATAGCTTTTTTCAAGAGAGTGTAATTGACATCTCTGTTGGAATCGCCTTACAACAAACTCCAATCAAATACGACACCAATTGTATCAGAGCGATCTTCTAACAGTCCAGAATAGACATCTGGTGTCTGCTGAGGTGCATGGCGTGCTGTAATCAGATCGTCCACTCGCATTTGGCCTCGAGAGATATATTTGTAAAGTAGTTCAATTTGGCGGATGGCGTGCCACTCTTCGGCGTTATCGGGTGACAAGTTCTCGTTATGGGAACCACGAATGGTGATCTGACGAGTGATCACATCCGCGGTGAGTACCTGCTTGCCCGGTTGCGGTGAATCACCAATGAGCATTACGGTGCCAAAGCGACGGACCAGCTTGAGGGCCAGTGGAAAGACCGCAAAGTGACCTGTGGCGTCAAAGACGACATCGGCTAACCGGCCATTGGTCTGCTCCATCACGAACGGAAGGGCATCGGCCGCGCTGCCAGCAAACGTCTGCGTTGCACCGTGGGCCGCGGCAACCTGCAATCGCCCCTGAATCGGATCAATGGCGATGACTTCTTCCGCCCCCATCACCCGCGTATATTGCGTTAAGAGCTGCCCTAGTGGCCCCAATCCAATGATCGCCACTTTGGCACCCATGGTCAACTCAGCGCGTCGGACGCCTGTTTGAGCAATGGTTGCCAATTTCGACCAACCAGCGGAGTCATCGCTAATATTGTCTGGAATCTTGGTGACGGGCGGTTTGACGATCTGGAATTGACGATGATTGGCGTTGCTAAAGACGCGGTCCCCCACCTGATACCCTTCGACGGCTGTTCCAACTTGCTCGACAATCCCCACATTGCTGTAGCCCAAATAAAAGGGATATTGCACCCAGCCCGCCCAGTGGGTCCCTGGTTCTAGCTCACCACGATAGCAGATACATTCGGTGCCAGTGCTGATCAGGCTGAGTTGGGTTTGCACAAGTAAACTATCTTCTGGTAGGGGAGGAACTTTTTCTGTGCGTAGCTCAGCTTGCTGTTTACCGGTGAGGACGATATTGGTTGATTCCATTTGGTTGCTCCTTGTATCCACATCATTTAAACTTGGGTATCCAAATCCATTGCAATATTTCTATGCTACGATATACTCCGCAGCAGCACATTATAACATTCTTTCTCGACTAAAAAGTGTTATTTTGTGGCGCTGCTCGGTATAATTTAGCAGAACTCAGACTCAGTCGATCCAAATTTCTGCAGAGTCGCCATGCATGGCGCAGCGCGCTCTCACGCCGATTCTAGTCGGGTAAAGCCGCATTAGAGATTACACGCAGTAGACATAAAAGTTAAAGTGGTTGCTATTGAAAAGTTGATTCAAAGGCATTCTCCAAAGTGGGACCCCAAATAGCGGGGTCAGGTTCAGGGATAGCGTAAACAGAATGTGAAGCCATAGCGGCTAAATAATGCTGCTGAATGGTTTCATCGTAGAGCTGTGCATAAAGCATGGTGGTATCGATATGAGTGTGCCCCATGAGTTTCTGCAAGGTAGTGATGGGCATAAGGCCACTGTTGAGCAAACGGGTGGCAAAGGTATGGCGCAAGCGATGAGGAGTGACGCCCTCTAAGTTAGCTTGGGCGGCAAAGGCATGAAGATGGTTGCGCACATAATTGGCTCGAAGAGGTAAGCCATCGCGTAGTAAAAGCGGGGAATGAGTAGCCAGGTCATCGGTGCGATGTTGCAGATGGGCATCGATGGCAAGAGCAGTGCGTTGGGTAACAGGCAACCGACGGTCACGATGGGATTTGGCATCTCGAACGAGCAGAGTCTGTGTATCCGAATTCCAGTCAGAAACGAGCAGAGCTTGCACTTCGCCCATACGTAGCCCAGCATCAACCAGAATAAGAAACCAAGCACGGTCAAGGAGGTCGGAAGGAGAAAGGCTCTGAGCCGTTGAGTTTAAGACGAACTGTTCAAGTTGAGCAAATTCATGCTGGCGCAACGGACGAGGTAAGGTAGTGGGTCGTTTGAGACGTTGAATGCGATATAAAGCCGGAGCGATCGACTGGCCACATTCTTCAGCAAAATGCAGAAAACACTTGAGGGTACAAATAAAATGATTGATGGTATGGACGGAATACTCTAAGTCACATAGGTGGGTGATGTAGTCTTGGAGATCGCGCCGTCTTAGTTCGGATAAGCTGGAGAGCATGCGCTGGTCGAGCATCCATTGCCAACCGCGTTGGAGTTCGCCAAGCCACTGAAGGGCTCGTTCCCGCCGATAGAGGGCTTTCCAGCGTAATTGCTGGTGGAGAAGTAATGAGATGATGGGTTGATGAAGCCAGAGCGGCAATGAGGTGAGACGTTGACGGATCTCATCAGCGGACAAACAGATGCCAACAGCTGGCTCCACTGTGCGATGTTCAGAAGGCACAGTATTCTCTGTCTCTATTGCAGATGTCGTTCCTTCAATATCCGAGCATGCGGCTTGGCGAGACAACTGCTCCATAGCAGCTTCATAGTCGGCTCGCATATCAGGATTGGCACCATCGATGTAAATCTGGGTCGTTTTCAATTGACTGTGACCCAACCAATGAGAGAGACTAGGCAGTGGCATACGCGACTCTGCCATTCGTCTGGCGAAGGTATGGCGCAGGCGATGACAGGAGACCTCGTTCTCGGAGAGTCCGGCTTGCTGACGGTAATAATCGAGGCGCTCCTGGATTCCGCGGACACTGATGCCTTTGTGACGACGAGTCAGAAACAGATGGCTATCGACTGCATCAGGACGCTCATCCATATAGCTCACCAACAGCGCTGTGGTTTCTGGCGTCAACCAGACTCGACGCTCTTTGTTCCCTTTGCCGCGTACGCGCAGTGACCACAGTTCGTCCGGATTTATGGCAGCTTCAATATCGCCCATCTCTGTTTCGACACTTCGCCCACCCGCAGGCCAACGTCGAGCATCAAGGCCAACATCACTTGGTCTCTTATCTGACCTTGACTCACGCTCCCCCATAACTGGCGGACGATGCGTTCCGCTATATCTCTGGGAAGATGGCAACCTGTATCCAGTCGGTGTAGACGCCACACCACCGGGTTTGACCAGCTTTCGTCTTCTGCCTCATCCGCCAAGTAGTCGAAAAATCGGCTCAACGTTGCCACTCTGCGATTGACCGTCGCACTGCTCATCCCCGCTTCGAGTTGCGCCGTTACAAACGTCGTTATCTCTTGGCGACCTATCTCTCTTGGCCTTTTTTCTATCACCTGGCCAAATTGATTTAGGTCACTTTCGTAATGTTTTACAGTTTCGCTTTGCGGAGAAAGCATTCTCACATGGGCACAGAATCCTGTTACTGCGGCGCTAAATTCTTGGTTCATTTTGGCCTCCTAGGGCTATTTTACCCCTTTTTTGGCCTACTGCGTGTAATAGAGAACGCCTTTCCAAAGGAAAGATGCGCGCACTCCGCGGTTAATAGACATGTTTTGGATCGCCTGACTCTAAGCTCAAGTATCCAGCATTACTTCTACCAGTGGACTGTTGGCAACCCATTTCTCCAGTCCGATTGTGCGGTCGAGTTTGATAAAAATAGAGGACAAGATAGAACGTCGCTCGTCTTGATCCAGAATTGGAATTGCCCGCGCAGGCAGATCAGCTTGTACACTTTCCTTCAGATGAAAAGTAAAGTTTGGATTTGTGCACATATTGGCATACCAATCGCGCGGGCCAGGTGTTCCTGTAATGAAGAACCGACCATCAACATAATGGAACCACATTTCGATGCGCCGGGGTTCACCGCTCTTACGACCAATCGTTGTGATGTCGATGACGAGATCTTGCTCTAATGCTCGCTTTAGGGTTGCGTCCATTGTTTCTTCCTTGCTTGAAGCCTATTCTGCATGACAACATACCTCATTATTCATCTGAAGCACGAAAAATATGATCAAACTGTTTTCTTTCTCATCTTCAAACTCGTGGGGATACGCGTTGATGCTGAAGTTCACACGAATCGTGGACGTATCGACGCAATTGTTGAACTCGGCAACCAAATATTCCTCTTTGAATTTAAGCTCGATGGTTCTGCGGAAGATGCCCTGCAACAGATCAAGAAAACTGAATATGCAGAGAAATATCAGCTTCAAAGCAAATCACTAACGCTTATCGGTGCAAATTTTGATAGCAAAGAGCGCAAAATCACCAATTGGAAGAGCAACGATTAACGCCCACCTAGAAACGCCCGCCGCACTTCATCATTGTCCAATAATTCCTGGCCGGTGCCTTCATAGCTGTTGCGCCCCAGTTCCAAAACGTACCCTCGATCGCTAATTTCGAGCCCCTGACGCGCGTTCTGCTCAATCATCAGAACGGTCAGGTTGATCTCTTCATTCAGTCGCCTGATGGCGCGAAAAATGGCTTTGGTGATAACCGGTGCCAAGCCCGCCGATGGTTCATCCATGAGTACCAATTGTGGATCCCACATGAGTGCCCGACCGATTTCGAGCATACGCTGTTCGCCACCGCTCATGGTGCCCGCCATCTGTTTGGCGCGCTCAGCCAAGCGAGGGAATAGATCCATGACATACTGGATGCGTTCTCTGACTCGGGTTTGATCCCGCTCCAAGTACATGCCCATTTCCAGGTTTTCGTAGACCGACATCTGCGGAAAGACGCTTCGTAGCTGAGGGACGATGGTGATTCCAGCCTTGAGCGCGTCTTGGGGGCGGATGGTTGTGATGTCTTCGTCAGCGAAGAGAACCCGTCCTTGGCGAATGCTGAGGAAGCCGTAGAGAGCCTTGAAAACCGTTGACTTTCCTGCTCCATTTGGACCGATTACGCAAACGATTTCGCCGGGATTCACATGCAGATTCACGCCTTTTAGGATATCGGTGTCTGTCTGATAACCAGCGTAGATGTCTTGTACGTCGAGAAGAGGACGTCCGTTCTCCAACTGTAGGGTAGACATAGATTATGCCTCGACTGCTCTGTTAAAGGGATCAGCGATTGGGGATCGGGATACCAGTTCCCAATCCCCAATCCCTAGTCCCCATCCGCCCCAAAATAAGCCTCAATCACAGCATGATTCGACTTGATCTCGTCGGGTGTGCCCTCCGCCAGCTTTTCACCATAGTTCAATACATAGACGCGGCTACAGAGATCGGAGATAAAGTTGATATTATGTTCGACCAACAAAAAAGTCTTTCCTTCATCCTGGTTCAGCGCTCGAATGCGGTCTTTGATCGTCTCGATCAATGTTGGATTGATACCAGACGTGGCTTCATCGAGTAGCAAAATATCGGGATCGGGCATGAGTGCCATACCGATCTCTAACAAGCGCCGTTGTCCACCCGAAAGGTTGCCCGCCTGCTCATCAATAAGATGATCGAGCAATAGGAAATCGATGAGATACCGAGCGCGCTCTTCGGTCTGCTGGCTGCTGGGCTTTAACAGAGTGAAGAGGCTTTCCCCACGCCATTGGCGGCTAATGAGCATATTTTCGAGTACAGTCATCTTGCGGTAGACACGGATGAGTTGAAATGTACGTGCCAATCCTTGATGGGCAACCTGATGGGGTTTCGCATTTGTGATGTTATTGCCCTTGAGAAAAACCTGGCCCTCGTCAATCTTTTGAACTCGGCTCAAGCAGTCAAAAAGCGTTGTTTTCCCACTCCCGTTTGGACCAACTAAGCCTACGATTTCACGGGGGTAGATAGCAAAATCTACTTTGTTGACGGCAGCTAACCCACCAAAATATTTGGAGACTTTTTTACCCTCTAAGAGAGGTTGTACAGACATATCTTTTGAGTATTTTCGAGAAGTAAGGCGATTCCAAAAAAGAATGTTCACGAAGTGGGCGCTTCGCCCTCCACAGATTGACAGGATGAACAGGATTAGAAGAAGGACAATCGAGTCAATCCCGTCCATCTGTGGATCAGTTAAAATTTGGATTGGCCTAAAACGTGGGTTGTAGAACGAACTATAAGTCGTCAATCCCCTACTGTCACTTTATTATTTGTTGGTGAAGCCATCTCATTGCTCTTCCGACGACCACTCAAGAGACCACCGAGTGTGGTCCCACTCCGGTCGCTCAACGTTCCCAAAATGCCTTCGGGTAAGAATAAGGCTAAACCAAAAAAATAATTATACGCGAACGAGAGAATGGAGAGGGGGAATAAGGACAAACCATTTTTCTAAACCAGGTAAACGTTGGAAGCGTTGTTCCAAACGGTCCATCTCTTTCTGAGTGAGTTTGACGCCGGTCTCATAAAGAGTGGAATTCAGGTGAACGAAGGGTTGTAGTTGGTTAAAGCGAAAAGAACGGGCAAAATTGAGAACGGTCTCAAGAGAATCGAGAAGAGAACCGTTCCAGTGTTTTTCAAGATGGCCCCAAACCCGTTCGATGGGGTTGTATTTACTGTGATAAGGAGGGTAGCAGGCGAGCTGAATAGAGAGACGATAGTGCTCAACAAACTGAGTGAGACGATACATAAACTGAGTCCGACGGGTATGATTTTCGGGACCATTGTCCTGATTGATCACGAGGGTCTTGACGTGAGGAAAGTGTTCACGTACGCTTTCCCAAAATCAATCAGGCAGTCGACAATACAGTCACTCGTCACTTTCGACTGAGTCAAGTAAAGAAAGAGTTCCTTGGTTGAAGGGAGGTAAATGCCAAAGGGTGACTTTCTCGGTCTTCTTATCTTGAAAGTCATGATCGAGCGCTTTGACAACCACTCGACTTATCCCTTCTCTCGAGAAACGGTCAAGTAAAATCGTCGCTTTGGCATCCCAAGAGGCGCAGAACCGTCTCGTCTGCATCCGCTTCTTGATTGATCTGATGAATTCTATCAAAGATCGCATCGGTCTCTGGGATCTTTTCACTGGTTGACTTTTTTGACCCGGTTTGAGCCATAGCCTAACTCATTGAGCTTCAAGCGGATGGCCTCTTCGCCAGGCAATTCCTCATCTGTGTATCCTTTCTGCTCGATGAGCTGGGTACGCATTTCGGCGGCGGTTAGTCGAGTGTACAATTGGGGGGTCGAAAGGTGGGATCGGTCTGGCTGAATTGATCGGCGATTTCAACCATATCGGCCAGTAAAGTGGGGATATGGTCTTCGGCTTTTTTGCGACCACGTCGGTGGCTTTGGTCGACATAACAGAAGCCGCCTTCTAGTTCTTCCAGGGCTTTGGCTATCGTCGCCCGATTCCAGCCCAACTCTCGTTCTGCTTTCGTCGGACTCCCTTCGCATATCGTTTTGACCGTTTGGGCCATGAAGTGCCTTCTTTCGTATCCACTTAACATGGCCTTCGTCTCTTTCAAGACTTCAACCATTTCTGGCGAGATTGTCATTTTTGCTCCTTTTGGAGAGCTAGTTTAACACCTTCTCGCGTATATTTTATTTTTTGGATTGGCCTAAGACCAAGAGAATTAATGTAGAGCCAAGCACCAGAAGATGTACATCACCCAAGTTGGCCCAGATGAAATCTTGTAGGAAATAGAGAATTGTCGCGCCAAGGGGCGGCCCCCAAACGGTCCCCAGCCCACCCAACATACTCATCATCACCATTTCGATGGTACGGGTTTCGAAGAAGACAACATCAGGGTCGATAAACGTATTCTGCCAAGCCCAAAATGCCCCAACGAGACCGGTCATAAATGAGGCAATCATAAAAATGGCGATCTTGTGAAATGTAGTGTTGATGCCCCGCATCTCGGCACCCACTTCGTCTTCTCGGATAGCAATAAGCGATTGACCAAATTCGCTGCGGCGGATCCACCATGAGAGCACAACCGCGATGCCCATGAGACCCACCATGACCAGATATTCGCCCATGCGGAACCAATCTTGGGGAAAGCCAAAGAGAGCATTTTGAGGAGGAAGGGTTAAACCTGAACCGCCACCCGTCAAGGGTTTTGTGACACGAGTGATTTCGCGCATGGCGACAAAGACGCCTAACATGGCAATCGAAAAATATGGGCCACGGAGTCGTAATGTGGGTAAGCCGATCAACAGGGCGAAAATGGCTGCACCGATGCCAGCAAAGGGCAAGGCAGCCCAAAATGAAAGCTCCGGCGCAAACCAAAGGACGTTGCCGCTGCTGGTCGTGACCAAAACGCCCAAGATATATGCCCCAATACCAAAGAAGACTGCATGACCAAAATCAACGTAACCCGTCATGCCGCCGATCAAATTCCAGTTGGAGGCAAGCGTGATCAACACAAACAATTGACTCAATGATTGAAGCAGCCCCATTAACGCGTTTTTCTCCCGCACAATCCCCAGATAAGGGAAAGCAAAGAGAAAAGCAATGAACAGAAGCCATAGGGAGAACACACCCCAGTCCCGAGAAAATTGTTCGATCCGCTTTCGTGATCCTATCATGCCTTCAATCCACCTCATCCAGAGGACGCAGGCCTTGTAGAATCCCCTGAGGCCGTACAATCAGAACGATGACCAGTAGGACAAAGCTGGTGGCAACGCCAAGGTTTGTACCAATGCCTGGGATAAAGCGAGCGATCATCACTTCAGTTAATCCGAGGACTAGACCCCCAAGGAGTGCCCCTGGAATTCGACCGAGACCACCCAATGCTGTAATTGTAAACGCTTTGAGCGTAAAGGGGGGGCCCATAAAAGGAAAGACCGGAACAGTTAAGCTAATCATGGCTCCTGCTGCCGCTGTGAGGGCGATGCAGATCCCCGCGGTCATTGCATAAACCTGATGGATCTCGATCCCCACAATGCGAGCGGCGTTCTTGTTCTGGGCCGCAGCTCGAATGGATTTGCCCAAGCGCGAACGCCGCAAAAAGAGGGCCAACGCAAACATGATGATGATCGAAGCAATAAAGATTAAGCTCTTGACAATGGGAAAGGTCAATCCCGCAATTTCGGTGGCACCACCATACGAAATGTTGATATATTTGGGATCTGCAGTGTAGATCAGCTTCACTACATTCGCCATCGCGATTCCCAACCCAAAGGTAACCAATAGAGCCATCAGGTGAGGTCGCTCTACAATCCGGTTAATGAGCAAACGCTGAAGCAAGTAGCCTACCACAAACATAAGAGGCATGATCACAATCAGCGAGACAAAGGGATCCAGACCCAGATAGGTGGAAAGTATCCATGCCAGATAGGCGCCGATCATCAAGTATTCTCCGTGGGCCAGGTTTATGACTCCCATAACTCCCCAGAGCACGGAAAAGCCAAGAACCATCACGGCATAGAACCCACCCAATAAAATACCTTGAATAATCGGGGTGGTTCAGAATTAGGTTTACACTTTTGATACATAGATAAAAATCTATATGAGGTCATTTTCTGCCTGAGCATGGCTCAAAGTAGAAAATATAAACATCTTTTCTCTTTGCAAAAATGTAAACCTAATTGTCCGCCTAAAATGAACCACCCCGAATAATCGCCTGTAAAATAACATCCATAAAATTGAGGGATCGGGGACTAGGGATTGGAGATCAGGCTCTTTGAGATTTTGTGGGGTAAACGTTGGATGGTTTGTTGGTTTGCTCGTTTGTTCACCAACCATCTAACCAACAAACCAACTGACGACCACACAATTCCTCAGACAATCGGAGATCATTAACCCAGTCCCCAATCTCTAATCGCTAACCCCTAATCACCTTTCGTTCCACGGTGGCATGGGGTAACGAAGTTCTGCAACAGCACTGTCGCTCGGGGCAACAACCACAATCTCACCATCCTGAATCTGGATTGCGCCCATCGGTTTGCCAGCATTCTTGCCCGTCTCGTCAAACTTGACTGGTCCGTAAAAAAGGACTTCGTCCAGGGCGTTCAACGCATCACGAACGGCAGCGGTTTCTGTTGTGCCTGCGGCTTCGATCGCCAACTGCAATGCCAGAGCAGTGGCGGTAGATTCCGCCGCTTGGTAAGTCGGCGGTTCATCCCATATAGCTTCATAGCGTTGAGCATATTCTTCCGCCGTGCCAAAGTATTCGTCAGCATAAGTCATGGTGCGCTCCCATTGGGTTGGCCCAATGATGTATTCAGCGTCAGCTCCTACTTCTGCAACAAAGGTTGGATTGCTCGGGCCAACGGTGATGACCATCGCTTTGGGGTTGAAATCCAGCTCTTTGGCCGCCCGCACGAAGAGCAACGCATCGTTAAAGTGACCCCCTCCCACGAAGACATCTGGCTCGAGTTCTTTGAACTTGGCCATGATGCCGCTGACATCGGCAATATCTTTTGGATAGGTTTCGACAGCCAAAACCTCCATACCGTATTCTTCCGCCCATTTTTCGGCACCCAAAGCAACGCTGGTGGGGAAGGCTGTGTCTTCATACGCAATCACGACGGTTTGTGCACCCAACTCAGAAAGTGACTTCAGAGCAGATTCGGCATAGTTGCCCGCGGGGGTCAAAACAGCAAAGAGATTCTTAAAACCCCGTTCGAAGAGAGATTCCGAGGCACCATTGCCTTCAACCATGATCATGTCGTATTTTTCGGCAATTGCACTTGCGCTCATGGTCAGGCTGGAACTGTATGGTCCAAGCAGAATGTCGACCTCATCTTCAGTGACGAGCTTCTCTACCAAGCGGGCAACCGTATCGGGATCGCTCTCGTCATCGTAAAAGACGATCTCAGCCTGGCAGATCTGGTCACCCATCTGAATGCCGCCACCATCGCCATTAACCCAATCGGCCCATAAATTATAGCCCTGGCGAACATCTTTCCCTTCACGGGCATACTTTCCGGTCTCACTCACGGCAGCGCCGATCGTGATCATGCAGTCGCCATCACCGGAATCGGACTCTGCCATGCTCGCACTGCCGCTCTCTGGCGCTACTTCAATTGTTTGCGGAACACATGCGGCCAGGATCAGTAACAAACTAGTCAGCAAAGCAAGTAATAGAATAGGTTTACGCATTTTTCCTCCTGTAGTAAGAAGATATACTGAGCACTGCCATATCTTTAAAATAAATGGATCAATTGGATCTCATGTGGTTGACAAGCCGGCCATGAATGGATAGTGCGAGCTAAATATCTTGTGTCAGTCGGATCATGAGGTACCGGTCGAAAATAAAATGATATAAAATAAGATGTTATCCGAAACGAAGCGATTGAAAAAGGTGACATCGAGAATGACTTCATCAATAACGGTACCGCTAGATATCCCAGAAGTGGAAGTGTTAAGCAGCGAAATCACGTCTGAAAATCATTTATTGATTCGGGTAGAAAGCACCCAAAAACAACAGCATGTGGTGTATGCGGAGTTGAGATTGCGTGTACATTTGGCCATGGTCAAGAAATTAGCTTGCGCCATCTCCCAGTTTTTGGGCTTGAGACCTACATCTTGATACGGCCCAAACGGGGTCAATGTTTGTCGTGTCATTGTGACCCAACAACGACTCAAATTGTGAGTTGGTATGAACAAAGAAGTCCTCATACACAAGCGTATGATGAATACCTGGTCATGCAACTAATCAACAGTACAATCGAAGATGTAAGCCTCAAAGAAGAAGTTGGGTACGATGCAGTCGTAGGCGCATTGAACCGTCTGATAGAGCCCAAAATCAACTGGGATGAAATCGACGAAATCGGTACGTTGGGGATTGACGAAATCTCCAGAAGTAAGGGGCGCAAGAAATTTAGTGCGATCATTACAGCTCGTCAACCCAAGGGCAAGGTACGGATTCTTGGAGTTCTCCTGATCGAAAAAAAAAGACGGTTAAGGCATTCCTAGAAGAGATTCCTGAGAGACTACGCCCACCATCAACTATTGCACCACCGACATGTGGGAGGGCTATATCAATGCGATTGATGAATTTATCAATGAGAATGATGATGTGAATGCATCTCCGTTGTTGACCGATTTCATGTTGCTCAGAACTATCGAGATGACTTTGACGACCTCCGAAAAAGGAACTCAGACGCTTGAAAAAGAACTGCCTCCTGAAACTTATGACCAAGATTGCAAAGGAATGCTCTGGATCTTACGCAAAAATCACTCGGCTCTCAATCCTGAAGAGCGGCAGGAGCTTAGACGTTTGTTTGCTCATTCACCAGCCCTTCATCAGGCCTATACCTTTCGAGAAGAATTGACCGCCATCTTCAACCAGGAACTCTCTGTTGCCCAAGCTGAACATCGCCTTGAGGCTTGGATTCGCAAAGTTGAACGTTCCTCCCTTGATAACTTTGATGGCTTTATCAAAACCCTGCGCAACCACTGGCAATCCATTGTCAACTATTTTGACCAACGCATCAACAGTGGTTTTGTTGAAGGTCTCAATAACAAGATTAAGGTCATCACTCGTCGATGCTATGGCATTCGCAATGTCTCTTCTCTTTTTCAACGTATTTGGCTCGATCTCCATGGCAAAGAACGTTTTTCCCTGTCAACCACATGAGATCCTGATCAGCCAAATAAATTTGACCGATTTCAGTCAGTATAGCCTTTCAGGAAAATCTTTTCCTGTCGTTGATGGCATTTCAGCCGGTCAGCTCGTCAGCTCTCTGGCTGACCGGCTGAAATGCTGACAAGCTACTGTATTGCGTGGAAAACATTATCTGAACATCTATAGAACAGTCGAATTTATTTTAAGTTATAAGCTAGTGCGGTATATATTGGGGGGCACATCCCTACAACGCTTGACCAAGGATAGAGGCAAGCTCATCCTCTCTCAAGACAATCGGATTACCCTTCATAGAACTGGAATTCTTCGATTTGGTGATGATGTCAGAAAACTGTACTTCCTCAATCCCATAAGTTGCCAATCCAGGTACTGCCAATTCTGCGCAAAGCTCCTGAATCCAGACAACACCATCCGAGACAGTGGCTTCTGGCTTACCAGTCAAAAGCTGCGCAACTTCATCATAACGACCGACCGCCGGATTCTTGCTATCCCGTTGGAGGAGGGCTCGAACATTCGCCTCGGTGGTGAAAGGCAACAGCCGTCCACAAACAGCACCATGAGGTGCAGGATACATCCCGCCCAATACCCCCGCAAACCCATGAACAGCTCCCAGTTTCGCATTTGCGAGGGCCAGACCACCAAAAAGGCTAGCAATCGCCATATCTTCCCGTGCCTCGGCGTCAGTCCCGTCTTGGAAGACACGTCGCAATCCACATGCTGCCCGTCGAATCCCCTCCCGACAAAAGCCATCGGTCACCGGTGTCGCCAGGTGAGAGACATATGGTTCAATGACTTGAGTCAAGGCATCAAGACCCGTGGCCGCGGTTAAGGCCGGTGGCACACTATGGGTCAGCTCAGGATCAACAATGGCCACGTCGGGCAACATCTTGTTATGGCGTAGACTTACCTTGACTCGATGCTCGGGTGAAGCCAAAACGGCATTCTTGGTTACCTCGGCACCTGTTCCCGCCGTGGTCGGAATTGCAATGAAGGAAAGTGGCTCGGCGGTCATCGGTTGACCACCACCGATCACCTCCAGATAATCGAGCGGCTCGCCCGGATTGGTCGCCAATGCAGCAACAGCTTTCCCTGCATCAACCACACTACCACCTCCAATGCTGACGATTAGATCGCAATCACTCTCTTTGGCATTCTGCACACCTTGCCCAATCAAGTCGATGGTTGGTTCTTTGGCGACCGTAAACGTTTCGTAGTTGAGGCCAGCGTCAGATAGCAGAGAAAGAACGCTGGCGGCACGTTCGGTACTTTTGCCAGTTATGACCAGGACTCGTTTACCAAGATCGGGCGCAATTGTCGAGAGCTGGTTGAGCGTTCCAGCACCAAAAATGATCCGGTTTGCGGTTGCAAATTCGAAGTTCATAGAAATAGTGAATTCCAACTGAAGTAATTGGGCAGAAGTTCCGGCTATACAGCGGTTGTGATGAAAACCGGAGTTTTCCACCATTTAACCAGAAAAGTAAACGCCGATTTTCATACAGAGCAAAGTATAGAGCCCTAGTATAACACTCCTAGCTTCTCCCATCAATATAGATTGGACTCGCCCACGCCATCTCCCCGTCAATCTGAGTGGCCTTTACAAAATAGGGAGTTAGCTTTCCCGCTGGTGCTGTCACCATCTCCGACAATTCCAACGTCAACGTCGATACCTCCATTGGATAGCGCTCGACAATTACCCGCATGTCAACGCCACCAAAGTCAAATGTTTGACGTGGATGGATATCCGTTAAGTCCATCAGGTCAACCTTCGCCTGGCCGGCTGCGGAATCGAAGATGATTGTGCCACTGCTGGCATCGTCTAGAAGCAACTCAAGTCCATCCCGATCGCCGGTTGTCTTGCTGCGAAAGGCGACAGATTGCTCCGTCTGAGAGACAATTCCATCTGCGATCACGTCAAATGAGAAGAGATCGACTGACTCGACCTTGCAGCCTTTCATTCGAACTTCGCCATCCCACGTCACTCGACGCTGGCGTCCTCTCTCGCGGCTCCCTTGCCAGCTAAGACGGATACGATTCGAGTTGCTTAGATTCTCAAATGCGTTTGGACGTACCTCGCGAATCAGCTCCTTGCCTTGAAAAAGTTGGAGTGATTCCAATGGAGCGGCACCAGTCACGCGGGCCGTGAGTTCAATGGGACCGGTCCCTTTGGTGAGGACGCTACCCATTGGGTGATCGCCAGCTGCAAAGTCGAGCAGAATTCGCGCGCCTGTGGTGCCATAACAGCGACGATTCTTCAATGCAGCAAAGATTGCGTCGCGAGTGAGGGCATCGGACAGTACGCAGGTGAGGCCGTTTTTGATGCCAAACTCTTGCATCCCGGCGCCTTCTGCACCGGGGCGACCATGATGTCCATCGCTGTTACACATTACGCCCACGATATACTCCTTGCCGAAAGCGTCCCACAGCATCCACTCGAAGACACCCCAGACGGAAACCACTTCCACCAGCCTGATTAATTCCTGGTCAAAATAGTCAAGTAAGTTGGCATAACGACCACCCACGTGCTGACAGACAATGACCTCATCCAGCGGAACCGTTTGCTTCATCTTTGCATAGAAAACGTCGGCGGGATGAACGGGACTAAGCTCGTTGGCTGGAATGTCTGGTACCAGCCAATGAGACGAACGCATGATCGGGTGGCCTTCACGACGATAAAAGACGTTGTGGTCACCACCCGTGGGTGAGCTAGCCGACCACTCATAGCCAGGGAAAACGACGAATTTGCCATCTTCGTGATACTTTTTTGTTATGTTGTTGAGGTGTTGCCAAAATTCATCTGTGATCTGAAAGTCGTTTCCCTGATGGCTTGTAAAGTCGAGCCGACCCCATTCACGACCAAAGGTAAAATATTCATCTTCTGAACCAACACCAACTGTTGCCCCCGTTTGAGCATGGAGATCACCCCAAAAGCGCTGCGCAATGGGCAGTGTATGATGAATAACAAGCGAATTGCTCCGGCAGGTGAATTCACCTGTCTTGGCAAGTAGATATCCGCAACCTTCTGTCCGACCAATCAGCTTCTTGCCTTGAAGCACCACCTCACCAGTGCCGACCCATTCAAATTGGATCTCATCTGAGATAGGTGTTGGATTGCGCCAAATATCTTCACCTTTAACAAATATTTCGACAGGTTCACCAACAACTGCCTGAGAAGGCACAAGACAGACGAGATCGACCATCTTGTCCGCGATGACCGCCAAGCTCACTTGTCCTTCAGTGGGGCGGGGGTCACAGGCATTGGTCGGATCAACCAGAATGAAAAATTCAAATTGAGACTCGATATAGGTTTGGGCACGCAAACCGGGCGAGCCGTGTGACGTGTCTCCCAACGTGAGTGTGATCGTATCACCGGGTGAGAGTGAGCCATCGTAGACGTCGATCACAATTGACGGCGACTTGGGGCGCACATACCCTCGTGGCGGCCAACTTATGCGTAACTTGGCCGCGCCATTTGTGATGGCACTGCAATAGTCTTCGGCCTGTGGATCATCAAACTGGGGCACACCCCAGTCAGAGACCATACGTCTGGCAACTTTGATCTGTCCACCCGAATCGATACCAAGGCTGCCAACTGTATAGGTTAATGTCCAGGTTCCGAAGCTTCCAGCAATGACGGATGTTGTTGGAGAGAGTTCAATAGTACCTAAGGGAGGGAGAGGTTGATTGAGCATGGAGAATCCTTTCATCAGGTGGTCTATTGGGGTTTTCGTTGCATTTCATAACGCTGGAAAAAGAGTGTGTACCACAAAGTGTGTAAATGAACATTGCTCAGTCAGAGAATCGCTGCATTTACATACTTTGAGACTCACTCCCTGGAAAAAATCGCCTTATGCTTGCCATGCATTATAGACAAAAGCATTCTCGACCATTTGCGGCTCTTCCTGCTCGATCTTATCCAGCAAAGCCAGTAGCCGTGCTTTATAGTTTTCGTCTACCGACAGTTCATTCTCCACTCGACTACCTTCCGCCAGAAAATGTTTGAAATCTCGCCCCATCGCGCGCCCTCGTTCGGTATGCATATCTAGTGCAAAATCAGGGATCTCTGGCTGGCACCCGTAGGCAAACTCGGTTTTCACAATGTTCTTCAAATTGTCGCTGGTGCGATCTTTTTGGGCCGCGGCCAAGTACCGAATGGCGTGAACAAAGAAGATGGGTCGGTCGCCATCAGTATAGGGGAAGTTGTGCCGCATCTGATTGAGCGAATTGATCAAGACAGGTGCGCTCAGGTCACCAAAACCTACATCTTCCACCGAGATAGCCTGGAGCCTGCGCCACAGCTTGTCTTCAAACTGTTCGCTGGTGATGTACATCTCATAGGCAAAGGTGACAGCCTCTTCCACGAGCCCTCGGCGTATCGACTTCTGTAGCGCAGAGATGACCAAGTCCCCTTGAATTCCGTTCCGGGTTGTGACATTACGCCAGGGATCGTATGACATAAATTTGCTCATTGTGGTTTCCCTCATGACAGTTGAATTTCATTTGTTTAAACATCTGCTTAAATGGGCATTGATTTTGTATGATCCTTTGAGTTCGATCAAAACGAACCAATCACTTGCAAGCAACGCAACCATGAGTGTAAGCCAAATATCTGAAAAGTTGCGCAGATTACGGTCCATGCCCTCCCATTATACCCAAAGTGGTAAAATTCTGTTCTTATATACCCTTTCAGGAAAAGAGTTTCCTGTCATCGATGGCATTTCAGCCGGTCAGCTAGTCAGCACTCTGGCTGACCGGCTGAAATGCTGACAAGCCACTGTTTTGCGTGGAAAAAACATTATCTAAACATCTATACAAAGCTCACAATGATCCATCACCTGATCCAGCTTTGTTGAGCTATTTGCAGAGGATCAGGGCAACTCCGGTTTTTTATAGTCTCAGTAGATCCAAATTTCAGGTTTTGAGAGAGAATTCTGGCTAAACAGTTGACATAAATACAAATTTGCCGGTCGATATCTAGTTTTTGCGTTAGATTTGGGCGATTTTCAGATATGAAATAGGTTGTTTTCTGTAACCGAAATCTGAATAAATGACTCCAAAATCCCTGCAATCTCGACTGAAAATAGCCAAAAACGCCAAATTTGGATCTACTGAGTATAGGAAAGTATAAAAATCGACCCCGAAATATGGCCCAATTCTGGCTGTGGATGCTACGCATCTGTAACCAAACACGAAGTGGTCGCTTCGACCTAGCTGACGGCTGATTCGCTGAAAGCTTTTTTTAGTCAAAAAGGGTTTCGCGGCGGAGAGGTCGAACAATTTATTCATGGTGGTGGGCTTTTATCCCTGGCGTCGATGTCCAGGTGAGGAATCCTGGATCCCCTAATCCAAGGACTGGCTGTTCGTACCATCTGCAATGCAAATCGCATCCTGGTACTGCGAGATGGTAAAATTATTGAGCAAGCATCCCACGATGAACTGATGACTCCGCAGAGGTTTTATTATTATGAGTCAGACAGTATAAGGATTCAAAGAGGCTCTCTGAGAGAATGTTCAATCGTCGGCAGAGATGTTCAATCCTTATACTGTTCTGTTACCCATGAGCCAGTTTAGAATGGACGACTCTGCTGTTTTCAACAAACTGATCAATACAACCGGAGGCTATATGGAACGCTGGTTTTCAAACTATTCTGGCATGTTGTCGCTCATCATCTTTGCTGTGGTCGGCGTCTTTACCGTATTAGTCATGTCCGCGGGCAGCAGCGTGCTGATACCGATCATTATTGCGGTTGCTATTTGGTTTGCCCTCAATGGGGTAACTGATATGATCCAACGCCGCACCATCGGTGGTTGGCAGATGCCAAGAGCTCTGGCGATGATCAGCGCAATTTTGCTCACGTTTTTACTCGCAATCTGGGTTGCTACAGTCTTTGTTGTCAACTTTACGGCACTATTTCAAGAGTTGCCAACATACACCCAGAATATCAGAACCTTGGCGCAAAGTATCCCCGAAGGCGTCTGGTCGTTGCTGCCGGAGCAATACTCAGCCGATATGTCTTCTGGTATCACTGATAGTGTGCAGGAGGCAACAGGGCTCTTTACAAACACGATCAGCACCCTTGCCACGAGCTTGACCAATATAATGACGCAAGGTGTGCTGATTGCGATTTATGTCCTCTTTCTTTTTACTGAACAAACCGTCTTTGGCACCAAAATCCGAAACATGTTCCCCGATACCGGTCAACGCAGTGAAGCGGAAGAGATCCTTTTTTCGATCAAAGAGCAGACGCAGACCTATATTTCCATTAAAGCCTTGGTTAGCCTGATAACTGCCGCTGTTTCTCTTGTCATCATGCTTCTATTTGGACTCAACCATGCAATGGTCTGGGCGATACTCTTCTTCATCCTCAACTTTATTCCCAACTTTGGTTCGATTATCGCCGTGGCCTTTCCCGTCATCATGGCGATTTTACAATTTGGCCACTTGGGGACAGTTGCTGCACTTCTGGTGCTGCTCTTTTTGGTGCAGATGGTCATCGGCTATTTTGTGGAACCTAAAATGATGGGCCGAAGCCTGAATATCAGCCCATTTGTCGTGCTGGCATCGTTGGCGATTTTTGGTGCGATCTGGGGCGTTACGGGTATGTTTTTAAGCGTGCCATTAACCGTGATTGTCATGATCATTTGTAGCCACTTTGACGCGACTCGACCCATTGCCGTTCTTCTATCGGGCGATGGGTATGTACATGGCGTGGAGATGGAGGCGAGCTAAATGAAACAAGAATATCTATCTGGATGAAGGAAGAGCGTAACAATGAATGATTCATCACATCAACATATTGGCACCCACACGATTCAGCAGTTGCAGCGACAGCTTATGGAACGTGTCAACGAGGCATTCCCGCAAGAAGCATTCTCCACAGACGGTCGCACCTTTGGGTATCAGGCTCGGATGACCTTGCGGATCCCCGTGGGTTGTTATGTCACGCTACATGCTGGGGACGATACCATTTATCTGGGCCAGATCATCAAAAAGGAGACCCTCACCAGGGAAGGCCCTGAAGTTGGTCTAGATTTGAACCTGGAACAGAAGTCCATGTTGCCAGAAGGGGTGGAGGCGACCCATTTCAAGAACCGCATTCGCATCCGTGCGTTAGAAGGGACTGGCGTGCTACTGGGCAAGCTGGCGGGCAATGACATTGTCTCGACCAACAATACAGACATATTCCAAAATGCAGAGATTGCTTTGGCAGATCCCGTCGTTGTCAGTCGATATCTGGCGCTTCCAGGCAGCAGTGCGAGTTTGCCCGTTGGATCTGCGCTCTTTGTAGATGGTTACGCGCCGACTTATCTACGGGCCAGTGGATTTAATCGGCACACTTTTCTCTGCGGTCAATCGGGGTCGGGCAAGACCTTTGCGCTGGGCATCATTCTGGAACAGCTGCTGCTGAACACCAATTTGCGAATTGTCATTCTGGATCCGAATTCGGATTTTGTCAACCTGGATCAGATGATTTCGCCGGACCAACTCAATCACTTTCGCAGAGAGCCACTTGCTGCTGAGGAATATGAGCGGCTCGCGAAACGCTATCGCACAGCCACTGACGGCGTCAAGATTCTGCGCCCAAAAGGCTTAACTGACAGCCCAGAACAGACCTTGCGTGTACGCTTTGCCGACTTAGAACCCCAAGAACAGGCCACTGTCTTGCAGTTAGATCCATTGATCGATCGCCAGGAATTCAACACCTTCTGGAAGATTGTGGATCAACTGGCCCACGATTATACACTGGCCGACGTGCGCAATGCTGTAGCGCATGACTATACGGCCGAAGCACGTCAGATTGGACTGCGCAGCGACGATTGGCGCTGCTTGGTATTGGATATCGGCATGTTGGGGTCATTCCAAGAGAAATCAGTGGTTGCGAACGCGATGTTCGGTCATTTCTGGCGCAATCGCAACCAGCGTGCCCCTGTACTGCTCGTCATCGACGAAGCCCACAACATCTGCGCCGACGAACCCGTCGATGAACTAGACGCCATCTCTACCGAACATGCCATTCGCATTGCTGGCGAGGGGCGCAAGTTTGGTCTCTATATGCTTGTCGCCAGCCAGCGTCCAAGCAAGATCCACGACAATGTCCTCTCCCAATGTGACAATCTAGTCCTCATGCGTATGAACTCGGCCACCGATTTGAATCATCTGGCTGCATTGGTTTCGCATGTACCAAACAGCCTCTTACAGCAAGCGTTGAATTTTAGCCAGGGCGAGTCGTTATTGGCCGGGCGTATCGTGGCAAACCCGACCTTTACCCATTTTGAAGGACGCATGTCGGTGGAAGGCGGCAGTGATGTTGCGACAACATGGGCCGAAAACAACAACATAGAGGCTCATCTATGAAAAGCGTGCAATTCGGTCAAATAGAGCCAGAAAGATAACTGTTTTGCACACTTTCGTCTGATGAGCACAACACAGAGGAATCAGGCGATTTGCACATTCGTGATATCTTCCAACTGATTTCAGAGACTGGCAAGAACTTTGGCCGTCATAATTCAGCCTCTTACGCAGCGGCGATTGCCTATCATACAATCATCTCTTTGGCACCGATCCTGCTCTTTGCAATCGCTGTGGCCGGGCGTGCCTTCGAGACCGATGCCGCGACCCAGCATATTGTTTCGACTTTGGATCGCTTGGTCGGAACGGCTGTCGCATCCATTGTGGCGGAAATCGTAGAGGAGAATTCATTACGTAGAACCAGCAATGTTGTGATATCCCTTATTGCGCTTGGTATAATGTTCTATTCGGCCTCTAACGTCTTTCGACAGCTGGTGATTGCGTTGAACGTGATCTGGGACATCCCCATCCCATCGGTTCGCATCCGAGATGGGGTCATCCGCTGGGTCACGATTCGCTTACGGAAGTACATCATGGGCTTTATCCTGGCGCTAGCCGTTATTTTTTCACTGTTGATATCGCTCGTCGTCAACGTGTTTGCTGGTTATTTTGCAGATCTGGTCAATTCAGCTATGCCGGGCCTCGCTGATCTTCTTCTGCTGATAAACCTGACTGCATTGCCTATCATTCTCGTATTCTTTTGTCTGGCGATTTTTAAGTTTCTACCTGATACGACCATTGTCTGGCGCGATATCAGGCTGGGCGCCTTTCTGACAGGGATTGTCCTCGCAATCGGCCAGAGCGGCATTGGTTTCTATGCCAGTCGCAGCCGTATTCCTGACTTATATGGTGTCGCTGGCTCCGTTGTTATTTTAATGCTTTGGGCCTATTTTTCGGCTTACATTTTGCTGCTGGGCGCAGAATTTACCCATATCTATGCGCGAATGTATGGCTCATATTCTTTGAAAGATCAATAGCACCTCCTGAGGACACACTATCTTATACTCCGCAGCAGTACAACGGAACATTGTTTATATGAGCAAAAATGTTATAAAAGTTTATCGATTCTTGTTGGTGTTCCCGAAATACTACAACGGATTTAGAAAGGAGCGGATTTTCTGCGTCGTTTCCCATGCTTTTTGCATCAGTGGAGTCAGTTTTGTAAACGAACCAGGCAATCCGTTTGTATCTCAATCCGTTGTAGTAGCTGTGTTAACGAATCGATAAACTTTTGAATGTTAATACAATTCACATACGTAGACTGGCCTAACAATCGTCTCCCTGGTTAATTTTCAGTAGATATTGATATTTCTTCCCAAACAATCTTGTCCAGCCCGACGCTCACAATCGCATAGGTTCGCAGCTTCAAATCAGCGCCATACTTCTCCTGAAGTGCCTGCTGATAGTCACGTAACTGACACTTGGCCTGCGCAAGTTTTTCCTGTACTGGGGCCAAATCCAGCAATTGCTTGCGCTCCATCTGTCCAACTTCCTGTCCTGAGAGTGGTCGCTTCTTGCCGTCTTGTTCGATGGTCAACTCATTCAGTTTTAGGTGCTGGAATTCCATCAGCAGATCAAAGACCGCAAAATGGCGCATTCCTGGTCGGATCATCATAATGAGATCGCCGTAGCGTCGCCGGATAGCAGGTTCGGAATCCATTACGTAAAGATAATTATAGTGCAGCAGCGAAATAAAAAGTGTCTTCAACGTCAATTCGTTGAAATCTCGGTAATCTCTG
Organism: Chloroflexi bacterium TSY; assembly: GCA_019217005.1. The sequence goes on along the minus strand of JAHBNG010000038.1, from coordinate 18,666 downwards.
TTATCGTAAACTGGCAACAGTTCCTGTTCAACAAACGTACAGAGTGGCTGGATCTCACCTTGTGCGAAAAGACGTTGTGCCGCCGATCTTCCTGCAGTCAATTTCGCTGTATCCTCAGTTACCATAACGTCCAAAATGCGTTCGGCATAGAGTCTGCGTATGACCAGGTTGGGAATCTCCATGACAATATCACCCTTGTCCGTTTTTCCACCAACTGTCAATACGCCCAAATAATAGAGTAGAATTGCTAGACGCTCTGCCTGCTTGTCTGGTTTAAGCATCTCCTTTACGCCAAACCGTCTGCGCAATTCAGATAAGCTGACCGTTGTTTGCCCCTCGACGGCATCCAACAGCAATTGCTTTCCTTCAGGATGGCTGGAGACATAAAATAGCTTGTTCCCATCTGGTTCCAGATTACCATCCAACATTTCTTTTGGGTACAGACAGCTCGCCTGTAACTCCTTGAGAAAATAGAAGGTCAGCGTTGGATTATATACTTTGGGCACATCGTGCAGCTCTTTGCCAGGTACGCGCGTCACGAAGCGCGAGCCGTTGTAGAAGTTACGCATCTGCTCTAATGCTTCCTCTGCTCGTGCGTGTGACAAGTCGCAGTGGTCGATTACCTGATCAACTAGATGGCGCACCTCTGTTTCGCTGAAATCACAGAGGTCATTCAACTTGGCATTCCACGTGATGTCCTCAAAGATATTGGCACCACTGGTCACATCATTCATCACAATCGGCGATACTCCGGTCATAAAGACCCGATCTAGGCCATCGCTCGATCCTGCACTCTTAATATTCTTGAAGAGGGTCTTGAACATGCCCTCACCTTGAACCAATTCGATGTACCTTTGTTGATTGGCGCCATGCGTTCCCATCATCACTTCGTTTGCAAAGTTATCGTATTCGTCGATGAAGAGATAGAGCTTATGGCCCGATGTCTGGATGACACTCAAGAGTGAGTAAAAAGATGACAAGGAATCATCAGGATAGACGTCAACCGCATATTCTAAGTAACCGGCATAAGTTCGCTGAAAATTCTGTATTTGGACATTCAGTTGGTTATGCAATGCTCGTTCAATTTGCTCAATAGAACCATGTGACTGTACTCGCGAAAAATCCCATCTCATGACTAAATACTGATTGTGCGAGGGTGTCGGCTCCTGTCCAATAGCCAGATGCCCAAAGAGGCGGTCAAAGTAATCCTCTTTGGCGACATCATAATAATTCATCAACGTCGACAGCCACAGGCTTTTGCCAAAGCGACGCGGGCGCATAAAGAGCAGCTCTTTGCCCCACTCCTCCACAAAGCGAATGTGATGAGTACGATCAAGATAGAGATACTCTTCGGTTATCAATTCGTAATAGCTGCGTCGACCATAAGGGTATTTGATCATCTGGTTGCTCGCATCTCTTGGCAATTTCCCATGATTGAGGTGACCATCTCAGTCCTGCAAGATAATTCTGTAATTAGGAAACCCTGCAAAGTATTTGTACTCAGATATTTCAGATTTACGCAGATAAATCCTGGAAATCTGAAATATCTGAGCACATTTAGGGGTGGTTCAGAATTAGGTTTACACTTTTGATACATAGATAAAAATCTATATTGAGGTCATTTTCTGCCTGAGCATGGCTCAAAGTAGAAAATATAAACATCTTTTCTCTTTGCAAAAATGTAAACCTAATTGTCCGCCTAAAATGAACCACCCCCACATTTATTTCCAAAAACATTCTATGAAATAGTGACAATCGTTTTTCCTACTATTATACCATGTATTCGACTTTCTGAAATAGACCCGCAAAATTGAGATAATTTGTGAAAAACATCAATCCTGTTTACAATACCAAATTCACAGCCCATACATGCTGAATATAAGATACCAAGGCTCATCATCCACAAATTGACAGATCAGTACGATACATTTGGGGAGATGAGCCTTCATCTAATTTACTCTACTACAGGGGGAATCAAAAATGTCAGGTTTAACCCAATCACAGGTTGAACAGTTTCATGAGGATGGATATTTGAAGGTCGAGGGTCTATTCAATCCAGCTGAGGATCTGGATCCGATTATTGAAGAATACAGGGGAGTGTTGGATCAGTTGGCCCAGGACCTGTATGACATCGGTGAAATCAGTTCTACCTATGAAGATCTACCTTTCAGTGAGCGGTTCATCACAATATGCCGAGAAACAGACCAAACTCACGCTCAATATTTTGACTTTTCACTTCCTCAAGGGAACGTAAAGCCTGATACGCCCATGTGGGTTGGCCCGGCGGTCTTTCGGTCAATGACAAATCCACGTCTATTGGATGCCGTTGAATCGATCATTGGTGGGGAGATTTACTCGAACCCAGTTCAACATGTGCGGATCAAACCTCCTGAAAAGTATGTGGCCAAAGATGAAGTAACGGGTAAAGCCAAGCTGGGTGCAACCAACTGGCATCAAGACAATGGTGTTGTGTTGCCAGTTGCCGATGAGACAAATATGTTGACCGTCTGGTTTTCCCTAACCGACTCCCTAGAGGAACATGGCTGCCTCCAGGTGATCCCCAGGAGCCACCGTGAAGGAATTCTTGATCACTGTCCGGCTGGACCGGGCGGCTTGGAAATCCCAGAAAAGGTGAAGAGCCGCGCGAATGCACTCCCTCTACCAACCAAGCGTGGCGACGTTCTCTTCCTGACCAAGCGCACTGTCCACGGCTCGCTTTCAAACGTAAGTGAGGAGATCCGCTGGAGCTTCGACTTACGCTACAACCCCATCGGCCAGGAGACTGGTCGCGGTGCTTTCCTTGGTTTTATTGCGCGTAGTCGTCAAGATCCTGCAAACGAGTTACGAGATCCAGAAGAATGGGCCAATCTATGGTACCAGACGCGTGCGTACATGGCCGAGACGAATTACAACAAGCCCTTTAATCGGTGGGATCCGAACGCTCCGGCTTGCGCTTAGATAATCCATTTAAATTTATGCTATACCACCGAATCAAAGGAGCGAACCAATGAAAGCTGCCGTCTGTCGTGCTTATGATCAACCACTGGTGATCGAAGAGGTTGAGCTCGATGCGCCACAAACAGGTGAGGTGAAAGTTCGAGTGGTGGCCTGCGCCATCTGCCACAGTGATGTCCACCTAATCAGAGGCGATTGGTCCGCTGAACTGCCGCTTGTGGCAGGCCATGAGGCAGCGGGCGTTGTGGAAGCCGTCGGTCCAGGGGTCACTGGGGTGCAGGTTGGCGATCACGTGGTCATGTCTTTGCTGCGTTCTTGTGGTCGCTGCTTTTTCTGTTACAAAGGCGATACCCACTTGTGTGAAGGTGAGTTTGCGCTTCAATCCGAAACGCGACTCCATGATAAACAAGGCGACCCGATTCACCAATCGATCAAAACCGCCGCTTTTGCCGAATATGCCGTCGTTGATCAGTCTCAACTCGTGCCAATTCCCAAGGAAATTTCCTTAGACAGCGCATCGCTTTTGGCGTGTGGTGTCATCACGGGGCTGGGAGCAGTCGTCAATACCGCGAAGGTGGGCACGGGCGAAAGCGTGGCGGTTGTGGGCATTGGTGGTGTGGGGTTGAATGCGATTCAAGGCGCTGTTTTGTCAGGCGCACAGCCGATTATTGCCCTTGATCTGTTGGAGAACAAACTACAAGCCGCTCGAGATTTTGGCGCAACCCACACCATCAACTCGGCAGAGGAGGCCGAACCTGCCGCCGCAGTTCAAGCATTGACGGGAGGACGAGGGGTCGATTACGCTTTTGTCACGGTTGGAAGCCCCCAAGCAGTTGCCCAGGCCATTACCTTGATCCGGCGCGGAGGTAGTTTGGTCTTAGTCGGTATTCCAGATGATAAAGCCACCCATTCCCTTCTTTTGGCCCAAACCGTCTGGAAGGAACAGCGCGTCTTGAGCAGCTCAATGGGATCGACACGCCTGAGCGTGCAAGTTCCACAGCTGGTCGAACTGTATCAACACGGGCGCCTCAAACTTGATGAGCTGATTTCACGAAGGTACCCTCTAGAAGAAATCAATGAAGCGATTGATTCAATGGAGCGGGGCGAAGCTCTACGGAACGTGATCGTTTTCTAGGCTTTTCCAGAAAATAAAATGTCCACTTCAATAGGAAAAGCCAAAGCCATTCCAGGCAGGCGAGCCTGTCTTTATGGATAATTATTTTTTCTGGAATGGCCCTAATCAACACAAAACCAGGAGAAACCAAAATGTCTACGATGACTGGCGGTAAATTTATTGCCGATACCGTCCACGGATATGGATTGACCCATGTCTTCTTCATGCCCTATATCGGCCCCAGAGCCTTAATGGAAATGGAAAACCTGGGGATCAAGCGCGTCCAAACGCATGGAGAAAAAGCAGCTGCCTATATGGCCGACGCCTATGCCCGCGTCAGGCGCGCGCCCGGCCTTTGCATGGCCCAATCCGTTGGCGCCGTCAATCTAGCCGCGGGTCTCCAGGACGCTTATCTGGCCTGCTCACCTGTCATAGCGATCACAGGACGCGAACTGCTGATCAACCAACAGCGTCACGCCTATCAAGAGGTGAATCACGTCAATCCCTTTTCCGCTGTGACCAAATACAGTGCATACGTGGCCGCGCCTGAGTATCTCCCCATGTACATGCGGCAAGCATACCGAGTCGCCACGACCGGCACCCCTGGACCAGTCCATCTCGATTTTGAAGGCATTGCTGGACAAGGGGTCGTTGATCGAGAAGCCGATTTGGAAGTCATGATCGAAAAGAGCTTCACCCAAGTACCTCCGTTCCGGCCAGAAGCCGACCCAGAAAGCATTGCCGCTGCACTGCAATTGCTTGCCGCTGCCGAACGCCCTGTGATTGTGGCAGGTGGTGGCGTAACAGCCTCTGATGCCCGCACCGAACTCATCACGCTGGCCGAAAAGCTCTCTATTCCCGTAGCGACTTCGCTGAACGCCAAAGCCATGTTCCCGGCAGACCATCCATTGGCCGTGGGCACACCTGGCTCCTACTCACGAGCTTGCTCAAATCAAATCCTCTGCGAAGCCGACCTCGTCTTTTTCGTCGGGAGCCACGCAGGCGGTCAAGTGACCAACGGGTATCAGATTCCGCCCCAAAGTACGCCCATTATCCAACTTGATATCAACCCAGAAGAGATTGGCCGCAACTACCCAGTCAAAGTAGGATTGCAAGGCGACGTACGCAATACCCTGCGCCGGATGATTGCAGATTCCAATGCAGGCGTGCCACGCACTGACTGGACTACCCGCATCCGAGACTTAGTGCAGGCCTGGAAAGAAGATGCCGGTGAACTCTACAATTCCGACATCATTCCCATACGCCCGGAGCGACTCTGCAAGGAACTGAGTGAGTATCTCCCATCCAATGCGGTTCTTGTTTCGGACACGGGCCATTCGGGCGTTTGGACTGGCACTCTGCTCGACTTCACCCATCCCAATCAGAGCTTCATTCGTTGCTCTGGCTCCTTGGGATGGGGATTGCCCGCGGCTCTAGGTGCCAAGTGTGCCGCACCCGATCGCCCCGTTCTCTGCTTTACCGGCGACGGTGGCATCTGGTATCACATAGCCGAGTTAGAAACAGCTGTACGATGTAACATTCCCGCTGTGATCGTGATCAACAACAATCACTCGCTGAACCAAGAGCAGGGTGGCGTCGAATCGGTCTACGGCGGCAGAACCGCTGGCTCCGACGAATTGTGGTTGTTCGAAGATTCAGACTTTGCCAAGATGGCCGAGTCGATGGGGGCTTTGGGATTGACGGTCCACAAACCAAGTGAGTTGTCAGGTGCGTTGGATCAGGCCTTTGAATCCGGTAGACCCACCGTCGTCGATGTGAAGACCCATGTCGAGGGGATCGCACCGCGGGCTTGGATGCCGGGGTGAGGTTTGTAATGCCAAAGTAATTTTAGGACATGGATGCATACATGTTCATAGGGGTTCTTCTCTTCTTCTCCGTGTTCATCCGTGTCCAAATACTCGAATTCATCGCGCTACAGATTTGTAACATCCTCCGGTGTGAAAAGATGGACCGTCTCTTGATCGAGTTCGTCTATCTGGATCTGCCCAATAGATTTAGCAAAGAATGCATGATGGACATCCCACCGGGCGGTGTCTCCCTTTAACCATAATAGCCCTTTCTCCGTCAGAATCTCTAGATCTTTTCTTGTGACATTCGTCGAGCGCCATCGCGCTTCTCCGAAGAGCACCTGATGATTCTGACGATTGACCCCAACAACATCGATCTGTGCGTCACGCGTCCACCAACTACCAATCTCTTGAACGGAAAAAGGAATCTGTCCACTTCCGGTAGCAGCAAGCAGATGTTGCCGCGCAATCGTTTCCCAGATGGGTGCAACGATATAGGGCAGGTTGTTGCGGATTTCGTCGAGGGTTTCTTTTTGACGTTGATTGATCTCCAAGAGGCGATGATAAGGCGCAACCCAGCGATGCCAAAAACGTAAAAATGGATCCAAGATATGATAAGTTCCGTTGCGTTTTTGGCTTTGCACGCGCATGAGAGGACGCCGATGTTCGATGGCTCCAATAGACTGTAAATCGTTCAGATAGTGTTGGGTGGCAGACAACGTTCCTTGGGTTGCGGCAGCAATATCTTTCCGTAAATGCGCTCCTGCTGCAATGGTTTCCAAGATGCGGCTAAAGACATCGACTTCTCCCTTTAGCTCTTCGTGAAGGAGAAGCGGAACTTCATTGAAAAGCCCACCAGCCGGATCGAGTACTTCATTAGCAATGTTACATATTAACTGTTAGGGCAATCGCGTACCTTAAAAAAATAAGCCAGAAAGGACTGTCAAGAGATAGTGGTGGTCCCAGCCAGCGGTAAGGCGCTTGTTTTTGATGCCAACGTTGAGAGAAGTCTCCTTCTTGAGCAGATTGAGAGCAATATGACGAAGGGCAGCGAAATTCTGAGCTGAGTGGCCTTTGCGCAAACGGGATTCATCCTCTCGGAAGGCAATATCGAGGGTCCAGTGTAGGCGATTTTCGACATGCCAATGAGTGCGAGAGGCATTGAGTAAAGAGCGAGCATCGGACTCGGAACTCGAGAGGTAATAGCGCCTGTCGGGATTGTCTTTTTGCTGAGAATCACCACAAATCAAGGTGCGTTGGGCTTGAACCATCATGACGGTAGAGAGTTCAGGCCATTGCTCAGAATTGCGCAGATTCTGGATGATGTCGGGGGCAGAAATGGTCCAGGCTTCTCGGGTTTCAAGCCGACCGTGTCCCTTATCGGTCGTTTTGGCATAATCGTGGTCAAAGGCAGTAAAGTCACTTTCCTCGAGATCCTCAAAGAGCAAGGCGACATCTGCATGTAAGTTTCCTTGATTGCCCTTGAGAGAGAGGAGATAAATGGTCACGAGTGCCCCTTTGATCTCCAACAAGCGCAGTAACTCTGGAATAGCTGTGATTTCATTCGACTTTTCATCCACTTTCCACTGACCAAGGACTACTTTGTTCAGAGAAGCCCAAGCACTCACCATGTATATGGCTCCTTTGCCCACTGTTTTATCATGGGAACGTCTCAACTGCTTGCCGTCTATTGCCACCACTTCTCCATTCGTCACCTGGCAGACTGCGCTCATCCATTTGCTGAAACATTCGGCAAAGACCTCTCCATCTAGCAATCCAAATACGCGCCAGAATGTATCGTGCGATGGGATTCCATTTGGCAACTCCAGTATGCTTTCTAGCCACTCCTTTTTGGCTTTGCCGAATTTTTCGACCCCTTCCCAATCGTCTGCTCCGCATATGACTGCACAGATTGCTATCACGATTATATCGATTAGATTGTGGCGTCGATTTATCGGGCTTCTTGGCTCTTCTATGCTTCCAAAGTGCTTTTCTATGCTTGCTATTTCGGGCTTTTCCATTTTGGTTTCTCCTTTTTGGGTTCCAAAATAGATTATCCCTTCTTTTCTTTCTTGTACAAGTACGCGATTGCCCTATATTAACTGTGCTTTGGCATTGACTGTCGTCACATTGCGTGGCATACCCCCAAGAACTGCATAACTTTCGATAATCTGTTCGGCATCATAGCTGGGGAAAAAATGTGAATAGTCGGATGGCTGCAATGGTTGCAGTTCATAAGCCCATGTGTGTCGTCGATAGAGAGGCGCCTCACCATCTAGGATCTCTCGCCGCACCACACTATGAGCGGACCCGGCCAGGCATAAGAAAAGGTTTGTGTACTGCAAAGAGGTATCCCAGGCGCGTTGAAGAACAGTCGATAGCCCTGGCACAGAATCTGCCAGATATGGATATTCATCGATGACGACAATAAATCTTTCTTCTTGCGCAAGTTCTGCTAATGCAAGAAAGACATCTGTCCAGTCAGAGAATGTACGCTCCGGTTGTTTAAGCGCCTGTGCCACCTGTTGCGAAAACTCCCTCAACAATACATTGTCAGGCAATCGTGCGGCAAAGAAGTAGAGCGATGGCTTATCTTTGCTCCATTCATAGATCAGCGTAGACTTGCCGACGCGACGTCGTCCATATAGCACGATAAACTCGGCTCTTGGGCGTGCATAGCGGCGATCCAGATAATCAAGTTCGCGTGTGCGATTGAGTAGCATCGAAAAGGAACCCTTACAAGTGTGTGTTTGCAAGATAGCTTTGTAGAGTGTATCCCAACAACACCTACTTGTCAAAAATCAAACTTAGGATGATATTCCTACTTCAATGTAGCAAGCTTATATCCATATAGTTGCGCGGAACTGAGTCAACCTCAAAACGCTATTGTACTCAGATATCTCAGATTTTCAGGATTGATCTGAGTGAATTTAGGAAATCTGAGTACAATAGCTTTCTACACTGAAATCAGCTTCAAAACCGGAGTTCTGGGATTAAGTGACTTTTCCTATCGAGTTAGATATCTTATTTTCTGGAAAAGCCTTAATGGGAAAATGAATTGCAAAGGTGCTTCCCCGATTCAACCCTTCACTGGCCACACTCACCCAACCACCGTGCGCTTCCACAATCGCTTTAACGATGGCCAATCCCAACCCCGCACCACCTGTGTCGCGCCGGCGGGTGCCATCAGTTCGATAGAAGCGATCAAATACCTGGTCCAGATCCTGTGCATCAATTCCATCACCATCGTCTTCGATCGACAATTGGACGTGGTCGTCAACTCGTTGAACACGGACCGTGATCCGCCCTCCATCCGATGTATGGCGCACGGCATTCGACAACAGATTTGCCACCACTTGGCGAACGCGGCCGGGATCGACTTGGACGATGAGTGTTTCATCTGACCCTTGCATCGTTAGGGTAATGCCCTTCTCGGTGGCGGCTGGTTCAAACAATGCCGTTGATTCCTGGGCCAAGTCGTCCATGTTCGTTTCCACCAAATTCAGGGGCAATTGTCTTGCTTCTGCCTGAGAGAGCTGCCGCAGATCTTTCACAAGACGAATCAGATGCTGAGTCTCGTCGTACAGATAACCCAACTCCTCTTGATCCAATCGGTAGACACCATCTAGCATGGCGCGTAGGTTGCCTTCCAACACGGTCAATGGCGTCAGAAGCTCGTGCGAAACATCAGCCAGCAAATTGCGGCGTACCTGGTCAGCGTGTTCCAGATCTTGCACCATCTGGTTGAATGAATCGGCCAGATCAACATATTCTTGTACACTTTGGCTCACTTCAACTCGATGTCCTAAATCTTGCCGACGAATGGCTTTGACACCTTCAGTCAGTTGAGTGACAGGTTTGGTCAACTGACGACTCACGATAGCACCCGCAATGACTCCCACGACACCGCCGACGAACAACGCAATGGCGATTTCAGTTACAAGCTCGCTAGCAATTTGACGCAGCCCCACACTGCCAGTCACACATTGATCGTCAACCAAGATAATGGGCTGTTGCGGATCCAGATTGTCCACGAGGCACTCCGGATCGCTTAAGGCTAGGGCCACATTTGGCTGCCAAGGGTTGAGCGGCGACAGGATGAGAACGAAAATGAGCGTTGGCAAAGCCAGAACGATGGCCAAAACCATTCCAAACGCGATACTAAGACGGACCCAGAGACGATTCATTGAAGCTAAAAAGTGTATCCATTAGGGCAACAACGGATTGACACCCCGTACATTGACTCCATATTCATAAACAAGATTGCCGCCTGTGCCACCAAGAAGGAATAGCCAGACAAGACCAACAACTGCAAAAGCCAGATAAAGGAGACTCGTACCAGCATCCTGACCCTTGCGGCGGGAGAGATAACGCCAGATCACCAGCCCAATCATGACCACGGTTCCCAGCATACCTAGAAGCTGGTGGGTTTCAATCACATCATGGAGTACAGTCGCTTCATAGGGTTCATGCGAGATAAGCCCCGTGGCTGTGGCTGGAATTGTGGCCAGACCACCAATCCAAAGAAGAAGCCCAGTTTGCTCATGTAAACTGGGCCAGTGTCGGGCGACAACAGTCAAACCAAAGCTGAGAACAAGCAGCGCAATCGGAAAATGGACAATGATAGGATGTAGATCCTTAAAGATATTGTTAACAAAATCAAACATATAAATAAGTTCCCCTACTTTAATAATTGATCAATCGATCTCCTGTCCAGTGGTCAAGAAGCTGATGAAAGTGACAATATGAATGGATGACAAGATGTTCCTCTTCCATTCATGTTGTCATTCTCCTCTCATAGTTCTGTCTGATTCAGATAAGGTTTGTTTTAGTGGCGATCCTGGGTCATACGATACCCGATACGATGGACAGTTTGAATATAGGATGGATTCCGCGGATCTGGCTCAATCTTTTGCCGCAGATTCTTAATGTGGGAATCTAGCGTTCGTCCCAGTCCTTCGTATCCATATCCCAACGCTTTCTCAAGTAGTTCATCGCGACTAAAGGTTGTACCAGGGCTCTGCATAAACGTTTGCAACAAGTTGAACTCAGTAGGCGTTAGCTCGATCCGCTGGCCATCTACGTCAACTTGACGCATTCCGACATGCATGATGATCCGACCGATTTGCAGAGTTTCTGTTTTGGTGTCTGAATCGCCTTCCAACTGCTGACGTCGAAAGATCGCCCGCGCAACGACTTCGCGGGCATTGAAGGGCTTTGTCACATAGTCGTCGGCACCTATCTCCAGCCCAACAATCTTGTCCATGTCGTCCAACCGGGCCGTTAGCATGATGATGGGCAAGCTGCCAAAGCGATTGTCTGCTCGCACTTGCTGGGTGATCTCTACACCATCTCGGTCAGGCAAGCCCAGATCGAGGACCATCAGATCCGGTTCTTCGCGATAGATCATGTGCAACGCGGTTTCACCATCATAAGCAACCAGCACACTAAAACCAGCCTGCTCCAAGTAACTCCGAACCAACCGCACAATCTGTCGATCATCATCGACAACGAGAATTTTCTTATTGGACATCTGTATTCGTGTTCTTTCCTAACCTGGACAAGGCCGCTTCGCTACCAAGGCCGCTTCGCTACCAAGCCAGAATCAGAGTTGCGAAGTTGCAGGGTTGCAAGGTGGGTCGACAGAATCTCGTCTGTTATAAAGAATAGACTCGATTTGCAGAAGAGCATGCTCCACTACTCTATTATTTACGTAGATCGTGTCCACCCTTTTGCGTCGAGTCAAGAGAACCACGGGCCAGATAGAGGTCGCGATGTATCTAAATAGTAGGGGTGTTGATGTCATAAAACAGTACAAATACTCCGAGCGTCTTTTCAACTCTGTAACTCTGCAACCTTGCAACTTCTTGCCCCATGTACAATAAATAGCGACACTAAAACTCTTCGCTTTCAACCGCATCCTCGACCACAAAGGAGGCCACCTGCCCCACAACTTGATCGCCCACCCCTAATTCATCGGTTTGGACCATGGTCCATTCACCATGAATTTCACCAGGAACAACCGCCACATTGGCGAGTGCATCACCCCGCTGGACCTGTACGATGGTCTGCCCATTCTGGCTCTGCAATGCACTATTGGGAACCAGCCACTGATCCTCCGTCGCTCGACTATCTTGTTGCAAAGTTGCTTCAGCCGTCATTCCTGGGCGTACCGCTACGTTAGTCAGATCTGTTAAGTGAATCGTCACGGCATAGTTCACGACACCATCCCCTGCCTTGCTGCTTGGGGCAATTGTGTCAACCCGTCCCGCAAACTCGTCTCCTCGCAATGCATCGATTTTGACCGATGCTTCTTGTTCCAATTCGATCCTGGGAATGTCAACCTCGGCGACGTTAATGGTCAGCTTGAGCTTGCTTGTGTCCGCCAATGTAATGGCCGTCATGCCCGGTGTGCCAGATTGCCCCGGCTCCACATGGATGGATAACACGGTCCCACTTATGGGCGCCAGAAGTTGGGCGTTTCGCAGATTGGTCCGGGCTTCTTCCACCCGAATCATCGCTTTTTTGACGTTGAGTTCCGCTGTACGCATGTCGGATTCCGATGGGTTTGTCAATTTGCGCAGCCGCTCGGCCGCATCGGCCACGGTTGCTTCTGCAGCTGCCAGGTCAGCGAGCGTTGGCTTGAGCTTCAACTGCTCAAACTGATCCTGTGCGCTTTGAGCCGCACTCAAGGCTGCTTGCATGTCCGATTTAGATGCCGGTTTATTGGCTTGGTCAAACGACGCTTTGGCCGACTCATAGTCGATGGTTGTGTTTTGCAGCTCCGCGGCTTCCGGTGACATACCCACATCGTTGAGCCTCTTGCATGGCAACTTCAGCCTTGAGCATCGCTGCCTTTGCTTCGTTGATCTTGGCGACGTTCGGTTCTGCCCTGAGTTCGTTATATTTGGACCAGGCCGAAGCCACATTGCTCTGGGAGGCAGCCAACTCTTGTTCTGTGGGCCCAGCCTGTACTTTGGCCAAGTTCTCCTGCGCCGAGAGCAGATTTGCTTCAGCCGCGGCAATCTCTCCTGCCTTGTCTTCTTGCCCTAATTTTATCAGGTCCAACCGTGGGGGTGGTTCATTTTAGCTGGATAGATAGGTTTACACTTTTAGAAACAGAAAGAACGTTTATATTCTCTGATTTCGCCGGTTCTCAGAGAGAAAACGGTCTCATATAGATTTTTGTCTATATATCAAAAGTGTAAACCTAATTTTGAACCACCCCCAACCGTGCAGACTCAAAGTCGATCTCGGCCCGTTCAAGTTCACGCTGCAAAAGAGTTGTATCTTGGGTCACCAGCAGATCATGTTCATTGACCACATCGCCCACTTTAACGACCACTTCGATGATCTCACTGTTGACTTTGAGGGCTACGGTGCGTTTGGCAACGAGTTCGATATTGCCTGTCGCCCGAAGATCGCGAATCACAGTGCTTGCTGGCTGTATTTGGACAAGACCATCCACCGCAGCAGCCTGCGCACGACTGGTAATAGCGAAATTAGAATCTGCCGCCTCACTAAAAAAGCCGTCCCGATTGTTATACAAGAAAACGCCCGCAACGGCGAATACAATTGCAACCACAAATCCACTCATAAAAGAAAGTCTGTTTTTCATAGTCTCAGTAGATCCAAATTTCAGGTTTTGAGAGAGAATTCTGGCTAAACAGTTGACATAAATACAAATTTGCCGGTCGATATCTAGTTTTTGCGTTAGATTTGGGCGATTTTCAGATATGAAATAGGTTGTTTTCTGTAACCGAAATCTGAATAAATGACTCCAAAATCCCTGCAATCTCGACTGAAAATCGCCAAAAACGCCAAATTTGGATCTGCCCTGAAAAAAAGGGCAGCAAGAGAAGAGAGAGAGGGGTTAAAGGCCGCGTTGAATAAGAAGCGGGTCCAAGTTGACCCGCCAGAGTGGGTGGCGTCGTTGCCTGTGCCCAACGCAAATCAGTTGTAGTGAGCACCGTACTTAGGCGGTCGGTGCCAAGAAAACCTTGAAGCCGAGGGACTCGAGGGTTTTGAGTGCGCCGGCTTGTGCATGCTCCTTGCGTCGTTTGAGAAAGAAGTCGCCGCCGAGTTCTTCAAAGACGGCATCGGGCTTGTCGATGAGATGATAGACGATGGTCAAGATGGAATGGGCCACGGCAATAGCTGCCCGCTTGGCTCCGCGTCGTGCCTTGAGACGGTGGAACTGTGCGGCGAGATAGGTGTCCTTGGTGCGAGAGGCGGCCCAAGCCGCTTCAACGAGGGCGGTGACTAACCATTTCTGGCCCTTTCGTCGGCGACCACTCTTGCGTTTGCCCGCCGATTCGTTGTTGCCAGGACAGACACAAGCCCAGGAGGCCAGTTTCTTAGCTGAGGGCCAGCTTTCGACCGAGGGACCGATCTCCGCCAGAATTATCTCGGCGACGACTCGCCCCACACCGGGAATGGCATCTAGGCGTGCGATGAGGTCAGCATGCGGAGCCATGAGGACCCCAATCTGTTGATTGAGGGCATCAATGCGTACATTCAGGTGATCGAGATGATGCAGAACTTCTTGCAGCATAAAACGATGATGAGGACGGACCAGTCCCGTCAACGCATCAACCAACTGGGGAATCTTGGCCCGCAGCCGCTTTTGTGCCAAGTCAGCCATGGCTTCTGGGTCCATCTCATCTGCAATCAGGGCCTCGATCATCTGGCGTGCCGATACACCTTGGATGCTCGTGACCACCGATCCCAACTTGACGTTGGCATCTTCCAACACCTTATGCAGGCGATTGACTGCCGCACTCTTTCTTGCAAGAGACGCGTCCGATAGCGCGTCAGGTCTCGCAAGTCCCTTTGCTCCACATCTGGAATGAAACTGCGCTCCAGCAGTCCATAACTCATCAGTTTCGTGATCCAGGCCGCATCGCTCTCATCCGTCTTGCGACCAGGCACCTGTGCCAGATGGCGGGCATTCACAATCCAGACCTCAAAATGCTCATGCAACACATTGTAGATCGGTTTCCAATACACTCCCGTACTCTCCATCGCCACATGCGTGATCCCATACGACGACAGCCACGACCTCAACCCCTCCAACTCGACCGTCGTTGTCCCAAATCGCTTGCGCACCTGCTCCATCCTCCTGATTCATCTACCACACGCCACTACCATCCGCTTGTGAACATCCAGGCCGCTGCACTTCGGAAACATCACTTCCATCTTCCTTTCCTTTCGCAGCCGCTTATGTACCGATTGTGAGCACAGTCTGCCCTGCGTGTTTCGTCCCGGAAGACGTCCACATCCCGTGGTGCGTCGGTGTACACCAATCTAGCTACTGAGCGTTCTTTACTTGACCACGGACCTTTCCCGATTTCTGTTCGGCGGCTGCCACCACACTTTAACACATTTTTCATCCCCTGTTGTGTTGGCTCACCGCATGTTTATCTACTGATTATACTCCTTATTGGTAGCTGGTCGTTGGTAATTGGTAGCTGGTAATTGGTCGTTGGTAACCAGTAGCCAGCAACCAGTAGCCAGCAACCAGCAACCAGCAACCAGCAACCAGCAGCCAGCAACCAATTACCAATCACCAAACTCTTACTCGTATCGTAATGCTTCTATCGGGTCAAGTCGCGTGGCGCGGATGGCTGGATAGAGGCCGAAGACGAATCCGCTGAAAACGGTAACTCCGATGGCCGCACCGATGGCGCGGGCTTCGATGAGAATGCGGAATGTTGCCGGTAGAAAGAAGGACGCTGCATAGCCGATGCCATAGCTGAGGGCGACGCCAACGACTCCACCCACCGCCGTGAGAACCAGCGATTCGATCAAGAATTGCTGAAGAATATCTTTGTCGTGGGCACCAATTGCCTTGCGCAAACCGATCTCCTTTGTGCGCTCGGTGACGGAGACCAGCATGATGTGCATAATGCCAATGCCACCAACCAGCAGACTAATCCCACCAATTGCCCCCAAGAGCAATGTCAGTGTACTCGTAATGCGCCCCGTGAATTCTAAGAGGCGGGCCTGATTGAAGATGGTGAAATCATTCTTGTCGGTCCCATCCAAATTGTGGCGGATGCGCAATGCCTGTTCGATACGGGCTTCCGTTGCTGAGAGCTGATCTTGCTGGGCCACCTGCACGTTGACGGTTGTCACCGTCGGCAAACCACGATAGGTCGGTGCGTGAAAGAGGCGTTTTTGTGCAATCGGTAGCGGCACATAGGCTTCACCGAAGCCAATATCAAAACCGCTGCCTCCTTTTTTCTGGACGCCGATCACCTCGAATGTCTGTCCCTGAATCCGGATCGTCTTGCCAATGGGTTCTTCTGACTTGAAGAGGGTATGGACCGTCTGGGCCGGCAGAATCACAACGTTGCGCTGCTGAGTCACTTCTTCTTCTGTAAAGAAACGCCCCTTTTCGAGCTTAATATTGCGCACCTCGTCGTGAATGGCGGTTACACCTGTGATGGCAATCTGACTCCCCGTATCTTGATAAGACAATTGGGCGTCCGAGCCATATTCAGGTGCAACCGCCACGATTTCTGGATACTGGGCAGAATCGGTCAAGATCTCCACATCCCCTTGCGTGAGCGAACTGCGCTCGCCAAAGCCTTTGGGATTGATGACCAGCAGGTTGACGCCTTGGCTGGCAATATCCTGATTGATGCTCTCTGCCGCACCACGTCCAATGCCAACAGTTAACATCACAGACGTCACGCCAATAATGATGCCAAGCATCGTCAATGCGGCACGCAATTTATTGGCTCGAATGCTCTCCAACGCCACGCTGAAATATTGAAAGACCCTCATACTCTCTTGCCTCCTGATTCACCATTTCGCTTGTCGCTCACGATTTCGCCATCACTCAACGTAATCGTCCGCTCCGCCCGCGCTGCGATGTCCAAGTCATGGGTAACAACCAGTAAGGTCATGCCCTGTTCGTGTAGGTCATCAAAGAGGGCAAGGACTTCGTTACCCGTCTTGGTATCCAATGCTCCCGTTGGCTCATCCGCCAGCAACAGGCTGGGTTCGTTGACCAAGGCGCGTGCGATGGCCACTCGCTGCTGTTGACCACCGGAAAGCTCATCGGGACGATGATGGGCCCGATCGGCCAATCCAACCTGCTCAAGGGCCCGCGTGGCCATCTTTGATGCGTTGCGCGACGACAAACCTGCATAAAAAAGAGGCAACTCCACTTGGCGTTGTGCATGGGTGCGCGCCAGCAGATTGAATCGCTGAAAGACGAAACCGATCTCGCGATTGCGGAAGTCGGCCAACTGCTCCTTGCGCAGCGAGCTGACTTCCGCATTGCGCAGCCGGTATCTGCCACTCGTTGGTCGATCCAGCAAGCCGATGATATTCATCAAGGTGCTTTTACCAGATCCGCTGGTGCCGACGATAGCGGTATATTCACCCGGAGTGATCGTTAAAGAAACGTCACGTAGCGCATGGACAACCGTATCGCCCATCTCATATGTTTTGGTCAGGTGCTCAATTTCGATCACCTGTGAAGAATCTGTTAATGGGATTTGTTTATTCATTCTGATCTGCCTATTTACTCTCATTTGTTTCTAATTTCACTATAGCAGGCAGATCTGAAGGAATTCTGGAGGTGGACTGAAAGTGGTCTGAGGATGGAAGTAAGCCCGGCGAGTGTGACGCTCACGTCTGCAAGCCTCGCACAGGTCTCCTCAAACATCAGCGCTTCCTGAATCGCCAAACCTGAGCGTGGCACGCGGCTCCATGAGAAACTTTGTTTGACTAACAGACAGCCGAATTCGTGCGATTCGCAATCTGCTGCGGCTCTTGATGGTACATTCATCATCTCTACAATAGCAAGGGTTTTAGTGACGAGTTGCAAAGTAGACGCAGATCCGTATAATAACAGTCATGAGATTCGAGTGGGATCACCATATTTCTGCGCGTAAGGCTGAACGAAAACATCAAAAGATTTATGAGCAATAAACATCAGACAAATGTGGTGAAAGTCGAGGTAACCGACGAGGAATATCAAGCTGATCTGGTGCAAGGATTGGAGGAAGATGAGGTTTTACAACCGGGCCTTCATACCTTTCGACGTGGAGCCTTTCTGGCGCGCCATAGCTTAACTCCTGAACAAAGAACAACTCCGGCCAAAGTCTGTATCTCAATCGAGCTGGACCAGGATCTGCTCGATTTTGTCGTCGAACGTGCAGCAAAATCCAATGATGCCTCATATGAGACGCAGATCAACGAAATTTTACGCGCCGTGATGGAAGAGGAGTCCAAAACAGACTCCAAGGCATTGTCACCCGAAGCTGAAGATCTATTGGCAAACGTCCATTTTATTGATGCAGTCGCCAAACGAGTTGCCGCACATCAGAGAAGCCCTCTTCAGCCAACCCCCCACCACTAACCCTCTAGCTTGAAACAGACGTTGCCCACAAGTAGACGACACAGGCAGTCGGGCCAAGCAGCCGCATGCACAAGGGAAAGATGGAGGTAACCCCGGCAAGTGCGACGCTTGCTAAGGTGAGCGAGCCTCGCACAGGTCCCCGCAAACAACCTCACTCCCTGAAACGCCAAACCTGAGCGTGGCACGCGGCTCAACAAGAAGTGCTCCATGCGCGGCAAGAAGCCTAGAGGACGGACCCGCATGCGACGCTCTCGCCACCTGCACAAGGGAAGGATGGAAGTAACCCTGGCGAGTGCGACGCTTGCTGACGCGAGCGAGCCTCGCACAGGTCTCCCCCAATATCCACATTCCTTGAATCGTCAAACCTGATAGAGACAAAACAATTAAAAGTCGGACAATGGAGCAGTAGGCAC
>JAHBNG010000037.1 GCA_019217005.1 Chloroflexi bacterium TSY | reverse complement strand
TATACTGAGCACGGCCATGAACTTAAAATAAATTTGTCGTTTCTACTCGACTAAAAATGCTCGAATTTATTTTAAGTTTATAAGCTCGTGCGGTATATCTTGTAACACAACCGAGGCGTGTATCAGTTCACGCATCACGAATTACGCACCACGCTTTCATTGAACTCCTTACATCGCTGTGCGTATAGTCACTCTTCCACAATTACGCAATAGCTTACTACCAAACAGGAGTCCCCGAATGGATCAACAATTCATCCACCATCATCTGAACCGTCTAAACAGCCGGATCTTCATCCTCTTTGTCGCTGGCCTGCTCTTGGGTGGTCTGGCGACTCTCACAGCTACGATCAGCTTTGCTCAATATGGATACCGTGCTGGCATCACGTTGGGTAGCGATCGAGTGCAATATGTAAATCCGGATGGTCGAAACAAGATCTCATTTGCCATCTATGGGCAGACAGGAACCGTCGACTTTGCTCTTCATGCGCTCTCTGATGCTCAATTTATCGAGCACTTTCGGCAATGGAACCCATATTATGTCCCGGATGTTAGCCAACTTTCTCAAGAAGTAGCTTGGCAGGAAACCATCACGAGCCCCAATGCCAGCTATCATGATGCTTATACCACGCCATTACCCGATGTTCCCTCTGGCCTCTATCTGCTAACAGCCAGGGCATCTCAGGGACAACCAGACTCCGCATTAGTAGTTGTCAGTCGCCTGTCGTTAACGATGAAGCGGGGTCCAGATGAACGGCTGATGCTCTGGTCCACAACATTTACCACAGGTGCAGCCGTTCCGGAAATGGAAATCACGCTCTATGATGAACGTGGGGAGAACAAGACGATTGGACATACCGGACCAGACGGCATTGTCAAATTCCCTCCTGCCGCCAACGCAGAACAACCCTGGTATTTAGCCATCGGCCGCGCAGGCAACGAAATCACGGCGGTGGGTACACATGATGACTGGCGTGAATTCGGTTGGTACTCTTCCTGGTATCGCAAACGCTACATCGTCTATCTGCATACAGACCGTCCTCTCTACCGCCCGGGGCACACCATCTACTACAATGGATTCATACGCGAGCGCGTGGATGGCGAACTGGTCCCGATTAACTCAGCAACCAACATCGAAGTCAAGCTGCAAGATTCGCGCGGCAACGTCGTCGCTACAGAAGAGGTGAATGCAGACGAATACGGTGCCGTCAACGGGGAATTCGCCCTTGGCAACTCGCCGCCGCTGGGTCGGTACCATGTTGTCCTGACTATTGACCCAGGAGACACGGCTTTTCACCAATCGCAGGAATTGAAAGTCGAAGAATATCGCAAACCCGAATACGAAGTCAAGGTCACCACAGATAAACCCTTTGGCATTGCGGGTGACCCAGTTGCAATCAATGTTGACGTCGACTACTTCTTTGGGCAACCAACCGCCGATGCCGATGTCGAACTGAAGATCTACGAGCAGGAGTATTATTACTATGACTATTGGTGGGAGTGGGAATATTATGCCCGCCCAACCAACCGCAAATATGTCACGACATTGAAGGGCAAAACCGATGCAGAGGGTCATTGGGAGACATCCTTTACACCCCCTGGTTCACTAGAACATGATAAGTACTACACCTTCGAAGCCCTTGTCACCGATGCTTTGGGGCAGCCCGTTTCCGGTAGCGCTTCGGTCCGTGCACACCGGCACACCTTCCGCCTAAAAGTTCAGACCGAACGGTATGGTTTTGAGGTTGACGATCCCGTCCATGTGAACGTCAGCACCGTCACGCATGATGGCCAGCCCACAGCCAATCGCAATGTCAACGTGGCAATCGAGCGCCGTCGCTACCGCGAGCCGAGTCGGATCATTGCCGAGCAACAGGTCACCACCGATCAATCAGGGAAAGCCCAGGCGACCTTTACGAACTTACCCGAAGGCTGGTACTACATCGTTGCCACAGTTCGGGACGACCGTGGGAAATTCATCGAAACAAACCGCTATCTCTGGATCTACGATCCAAATGGACGCAACTGGTGGTATACGTCGAACAACGTCCTCTCCATCGAGACTGATCAGGATATCTATACACCGGGCGACACGGCCCAACTCCTGATTCAGTCGCGCATTTCAGATACAGTTGCGCTACTGACCATCGAACGCGATACTTTGCTCGACGAGATGATCGTCCCGCTCGATGGCCCAGTCACAAAAGTCGATCTTCCCATCACAGACGCGTTTGCACCCAACGTCTATGTCACGCTGCAAGTCTATGACCGCAGCCGGGCAGACAACCCAGACTACACGGGTGAAGGCGAACTGGCCTACACACGCATTATGCTGCACATTCCGGCAGACCACAAGCGGCTGAACGTTGACATCACCCCGAATGCCGAGAAGTATGGTGCCGGTGATCAAGCCGAGTTCACGCTCAAAGTGACCGATCGGGATGGGCAACCGATGGCAGCGCGTCTTGTGTTGGCCCTGGTCGATGAAGCGCTGCTCGCCATCGAAGCTGACAAATCCCCCGTAATGCGCAAGACCTTCTACGAAGAAACCTACTTTCCAGAACTAAGAACCTACGGCTCACCGACACGACCCTACTATGCTTATTATCTCGCAGTTCCTGAGCTACCAGACCTGACGCCCATCCCCGAAGCGCTTGGAACAGCAACGCCACCTCCAAGCACCCCAACCGACGATCCATCAGACGAGAGTGATAATGCACTAACGGGACGAGATGATACGAATGGTTCTGAGCCGCGCCGCGTCTTCCTCGATACGGCCTATTGGAACCCCAATATCACGACAGGTGCGGACGGCATTGCCAAAGTCACGGTCCCGCTGCCCGATAATCTGACCACCTGGCGCGTCATCGTCAAGGCCATCACCCTGACACCAAAGTTGGTGAAGCCACAAGCAACATCCTGGTGACCCAGGATATCATTGCCCGCCCTGGTTTGCCCGCTTTGGTGTTGTGGAGACCGCTTCCCAGCCAGCCTGGTCAGCCAAAATTTCACGGGCCAAGACCGAGCGCCGCAGTACGCATGGAGTCCGACAACCTGGTGCTGCTCGATTCAGCAGATAAATCCCTCGATCTGCCGAACGGACAGGCCGTGGCCACCCATTGGACGGCGGTGGCAGCGCGTGTCGGAACAGGATTGGTGACTTCATCGCTGAATACGCCGCTTGGAAATGATGCAGTCGAACTTCCCTTCAAAGTCAAGCCATTTACCGTGCCCAATCGGGTGGCAGCAGCGGGTCGTGCCGCACCGACAGCCGTTGAAACCTTCGACATGCCGATCAATGCCGTGACAGAAGCCTCTAAACTGCGGCTGAACCTCTCGGCCACCATTGCAATGGGACTGCTCGACGATCTGGATAGCTTGATCGATTATCCTTATGGTTGTGTAGAGCAGACCATGAGCCGTTTGCTGCCGAGCGCTGTGGCCTCCAAGACCTACAAAGATCTGAACATTCCAAATCCCAAAGCGGATCAACTGCCTGACATTATGACGCAGGGGCTCCAAAATCTATGGTTTTCAACAGCCGTCAGGCGGCTGGGGCTGGTGGTCCGATGATGATACAAGCATGTATCTGACCGCCTATGTGCTATTTGGTCTGTTGATGGTGGATCAAGCCGGATTCGATGTGGATACAAACGTGTTGGAGCGTGGGTTCAATCGGTTAGATAAGCTTTTCACTTCGGCGAATGACGTTAGTATTCAAGCCTATGCGCTCTACGTCAAGGCGGTTGCCGAGCGGGGCAATTTAACGCTCGCACAGCAGTTGGCGCAAAATCCTGACCGCTTCGATCCCTTTGGGCTCTCCATGCTGACACTTGCACTCCACCTGGATGGTGATCGGGATGGAGCAGAGACATTGCTCGCCAAGTTGCTCACCCAAGTTGTTGAGACCGAAAGCTTATTGGCCTGCCCCGGAAAACCGCGACTGGTATCATTGGCGCACGATGTCATCCACGGAGAAAACACAGGAGCGGCGTTGCGTACGCTGATTGCTTTGCGCCCCAATGATGACCTGGCCTCCAAAGCGGTGCGTTGGCTGCTGGATCAGCGTCAGAGTCACGGATATGGCGGTGCTGGCTGGCGCGACACCCAAGCCACCACCTTTGCGATTCTCTCACTCACTGATTACATTCGAGTCTTCCAAGAGCAGTTGGCTGACTACAAATATAGCGTGCTACTCAACGGAAACGAGATTGCATCTGGACAGGTCACACCCGCAACTGTCACCCAGCCCATCGACCCAATCGAAGTGAGTGGGGATAAGCTGCTGGTGGGTGACAATGAAGTGCGCATCGAACATACGGGAGGCGATACGCCACTCTACTACGCGCTGCTGGTTCAGCAAGAACTCTTCTTCGAGGGCTTCACGCCAGTCAGTTCCATAGACGGCGGATTGGCCATCGAGCGAACGTACCAGCTAGTCGAAGAAGGTTCGGTCGTACAGAGCGCATCACGCTCAAGCGCGGCGACAAATGATGCCAATGTCTATCACGTCGGTGATTTAGTGGAAGTTGTCTTAAAAGTAAAAGCCGCCACCGATCTAGCCTATGTGTTGATCAGCGACCCGATTCCCGCAGGCTTTGAAGGGTTGCAAGAAAACCTCAACACTGTTTCGTTTGGCGAGTATTGGTGGGATGAGCCATTTATGTGGCATTCATGGGGATATAACTACAAGGACGTCCGTGATGATCGGGTCGAGTTCTTTATCACACGTCTGAACGCTGGCGAGCATACCTACCGTTATCGGATGCGGGCCAATCTGATGGGTGAGTACAGCGTCCTGCCTACTTGGGGCACGTTGATGTATGAAGAAGATGTCTACGGTCGTTCCGCCAGCCTCAAAGTGACAGTTCTTCCCGAAGGCGGCACGGCGCTGATTCCTTTGCCGCTGTTGGCTGGTGACTTTGACAGCAACTGCCTGGTCACAGAGTTAGATGCCCGCATGGCTGCCGCAGCTTGGGGCACCAAGAGTACAACCGGAGACGTTTCGGGGGCAAGCGGCACCAGCGACGGAATTGTCGATCTCTATGATGTTTCGGCGATTGCCACACGTCGGGGTGTCAGCTGTTTTGCCGACCGCAGCATTCCCGTCGCAACGGATGGGCGGGCACGCTTTGCTGTGATCGTGCCAGATCAGGAGCAGTTGATCGGCACCGAGTTTGAGGTACAGGTTGTTTTGGAAGAGGCCGGCGACCTGGCTGGTTATGGTGTGACGCTCAACTTCCCGCCTCATCGACTTGATGTGGCGCGAGTCGAATGGAATTCAGCGCTTGGACAGACGCTACCCTTGGGGCCATATGTGGATCGGGCGGCTGGTTACATGAGTTTCGGTGGCTTCGACCTCCCATCTACGGTGAAGCCTGGTGATGTGCTTGCAACTGTGGTCTTCCGCGGCAACGTTGTCGGAGACGAGTTGATCACGGCCAGCAGTGCCCAAGCAGCCGTTCGCACAGGTCAAATTATGGCTGCGACGGCAGAAAGTCGAGGCGGTCCTGTTACGATTGGTGGCAAGCAGATCTTCTTACCGATTAAGATGCGTAAATAGACAGTATACTGCGGTTGTTAGATTTACCCCGTAGTGGGCGCAATGCACCCACTACGGGGTAAATTATCATTATTTCCCTCCTTTCCCCCCTTTCCCACTGCCAGCAGCAGAGGATCCAGTGGCAGAACTGCCAGGCTTGATTGGCTTCCAGACATCGTTCCCTTTCGCTTCCTTCGAGCCATCATAGGGTTCGTACTTATGTCCTTGATAAATGACTTCTCTGTCTGTATCTTCATTGCCTTCCATATGGGTACCTCTGAGATAGCCGACGGACCCATAGGCAGTGCAATTCGTCGCGTTGGCCAGAGCCTGCGCAATTGGAGCAGATTTAAGTCCTGTATTGCAGCCAGAAAGATAGATCGAACAGGGACAACACCATTTCACTTCTTTGCTAAGTCGTTGCGCAAATGAGCGAATATTGGCTCCCTTGATGCCATTAATCGTATAGGGATTGGCATGAGCCTTTATTTCGAGCGTTCGGATACAATTATAGCCAGCTTTCGGTGCCATTTTCTTGAGAAATGTAAGTAGATTATCTAGGTTCTGGTAGGAAAAATAGCCGTAGCCTTTATGAGGTGCCGCTTTGACAAGACGTTCTCGCTCCTTTTTCAAGCTTGCATCATTCAGAGGTGTCACAACCACATCAATCCCGCGCAGACCACTTGGATCGAGATGTTTGGTCGGGCGGTCTGAGACATATCCATACAGATTGAGGACCCAATATTCACCATTGGTGACCAGCGGGTTGCCATGCTGATAGCCAAGGGGGTCTCGACTGATAAAGCGGCCCTGCTCCGTATTCAGATAGCGATGACGGTAGTAGTAGAAACCCGTCTCGCCGTCAAGCCGGCGTCCCGTGTAGAGATAAGGATTGCCCACTTGACTTACTGCACCCATGGTGACCAGATCATCACCACCAAAATCGAGCACCCCATTCGGGCCCGGTGCAAAGAGTGTCTGCCGACCATAGGCGTCGTACTGATACCCTTCCACAATTGCACCATCCGAATCAGTCAGAGCATAGACCGAAAAGTGTCTATTTTGGTGGAGGTACAGACGCTGGTCGTTTGGATCAATCGCCCTGGCATTCTGCGTTAGATTGCGATCCAAGAGCACAACTTCATCAATGTAGAGGCCACCATAGACATATTGCTGCGTAAGCGTATCAGCCCCATCCCGCTCTTCTACGACCTGCCACTGATCGTAGTAATAGTGCGTGACGCGATCGAGAGTCTCTGCAGTCGTTACGCTCTTGCGAATGCGCCGCCCTTGCGCATCATAGACATAGACCGCGATCGGTGTCCCGTCATCCTGGCGCCGCACGGTTCGCAAACGATTCCGATAATCCCAGGTCAAGAGATAGGTGCCATCATCCGTCTGATTGCCATTCTCGTCAGACACAATCGTGACCGGATCGCCATTGTCGCGCAGAACGATTTCGTTGATCGATGAGTGTTCGCGGCTTTCATCGTCGACCTGTTGCCAATTGCCCAGGCCGTCTAGAGTCCAATCGCTATGCAAAGGCGCATTGGCACTCGGTACGGCAACGTCATCCTGTGCTGAAGTCAATGTCCCACGTTGGAACTGAATGAGCCGATAGACCGAATCATATCGATAGAGCTCGCTTTCCGTGGGTGCATGGAGCGTCTCTTGCGTCAGCTTGTTGTTCATCCGATCATACGTGTGGCCAAATCCAACCACCGTCGACCCATCGTCACGGAGATGCCGCATCTGCACCGCGCGTCGCACACCGTCATAGCCAATGTTGGCACCACCGGCATCATCCAGGTAGGTCATGCGTGTCCCGTTGGCGTAAACACGCTCAAACACGCGTTCCTGACCGATGTATTTGTAGCGCACAATCTCGCTGACTGGCGGCAGCATGGTCGTGCCTGGATCGAGCGGTCGTCGTCTTGGCTGGCTCTGGCTGACCCGAGCGGTTGTCTTGTTGACAAAGAGAGGGAGATAATGATGACGAGTCGCGACTTGTCCGCCGGTTTCACTCTGAATAGACTGCATCCGATCTAGTTTGTCATAGGTGTAGCCCAATATGCGACCGTTGGGGTAGGTCAGACGGCTGCGTAACTGAGCTGAACGCCAGGCGCTGGAAACGACCTTGGGTGTGCCTTGACCGACCTGTTGTGTCTCTTCGATGATGCGGCTCAGGCTGTCGTACGCAAGGGTAATCGTTGAATCATCACTATCCTCCTCTGGGTTGTTGTTATCGGTTGCTCGGACTAGGCGTGAAAGACCGTCGTATGCATAAGTCTCCTCTGTCGTTCCCAAGACCCCTGACCCCCGGTCCACGGTCAAGACGCGCAGGCGATTGACTGCGTCGTAGAGATAGTCGATCACCGAGCCATTCTCATCGACCGTGCGGACCAGGTTGTCGTCAGGGTCATAAGCATTTGTAATCGTTGTGGGTGCATCACAGTGGTCGGCCAAGGCTGGCGGCACACATTCGCCTTTGGTTTCACGCACCTGTCGATCCAGATTGTCGTAGGCATATTCGGTCTGATTGCCATTGTCGTCGGTTACGCGAGCAAGCAGCGAGTTGCCGTCATAGCCATAGCGCAACGTGATCAGACCATCACCCCCACCTTGGTTAGTATCTGGGACGGGCAAGACTGTTGGCACACCGAAAAGATCCACCCCGATCTGTTGACCGTCGCCCTCACCGGAAGCAGTCAGGACCTGCTCGGCACGCGTCTTGCGGTTGATGCCGTCATAACTCATGCGGGTCACATTGCCAAAACCGTTGATCTGGTTCCTGGTCTTGGCTCCGCCGGTGTAGACTCGTCGAGAAATGGTGGCCCCACTGAGTGGACCTTGGGCATCGGACGTGGCAACCAGATTGTCACGCGAATCGTAGCGGTAATCAACCGTCTGACCGATGTTATCCACGCGACGCTGAAGTCGGTTCAGGCTGTCATAGAAATAGGTTGTGACAAAGAGTTCCGCGGGCACTCCCGAAATCTGTGCCACATCCGTCTCTTGCACTTCGATTACGTTGTCGTTGTCATCATAAGCCGTCTCCACCACATTCCCTTCGGCATCGATCGTTTTGACGACCCGATCCGCACCATCATAGAAGAGGCGAGTTGTGTCACCATCATCCTCGATCGTGAATGTCTGACGCGAATTGCGATCATATTCCGTCCGCACCGAGACGCGCCCTAGAATCGAGACGCCGGTAACGCCAGGGATGGGTTGGCTATCGTTGGGTGTCAGATCGCCTTTGCCAATGTCGGTCGCTCCATCTGCTACATTGGGTGTTCGTGCGATGGTGCGGGTGTTGACAAAGAGCACTTTGTCAGACTCAGTAGATCCAAATTTGGCGTTTTTGGCGATTTTCAGTCGAGATTGCAGGGATTTTGGAGTCATTTATTCAGATTTCGGTTACAGAAAACAACCTATTTCATATCTGAAAATCGCCCAAATCTAACGCAAAACTAGATATCGACCGGCAAATTTGTATTTATGTCAACTGTTTAGCCAGAATTTCTCTCAAAACCTGAAATTTGGATCTACTGAGTCTGATGCCCCGCTTTAGCTCGTCGTACTGCCATTCAGTGGCCGCCAGCAGTGACCCATTAACCAGGTTGTTGAGCTGAATCACCGTTGGTCGAGACAGGTTGTGCCAGCAGATCAGGCCGTCGGTCTGTGGGCTGGCGCCGTCGACCGGTCCAAAGGAGAGGGTGCGTACTTTGTTGCCCGCCGGATCGTACTGAATGATCGTCTGGTTGCCCACACTATCAATGATACTATTGGGCCGGTCAAAGCCGTCGTAGAGCGTACGGGTGCGGTCACCCGTGCCGCCCAGATCCGAGTTATTGGCGGCTGAACCGTCTGTGTCCGCGGCATCAACAGCCTCGACTAAGTTCCGATTCTGGTCATAGTGATAGGTCGCCGTGGCGGGTATGCCGCCCCGTACATCGTAGTTGGTTGGGTCAGTGGGTGCCAGAAGGGCTTGGGGGGGTGGTGTCGTCGCGCCTCGCGTTTGCTGGAAGAGCAGGTCACGTTCATCATAGATGCTGGTCGTGGCGTTTCCCTCTGGCTCGATGATCAGCACCGCTTGCTCGTTGCCGTCATAGCGAGTGCGGGTGCGCAAAAATGTCGGTGTACCGCTTTGAGAGCCAACCTCTTGCAGCATTTCGATCTGGTTGTTCAGAATATCGTAGCGGTAGACAGTGTCTACATAGGCCGTGCCGCCGATGGGGTCGGGATTCGTGGCTGCAGGGGGAAGATCGGTTGCCGGGGGGTTGCCATCCACGAGGGATGTATTGCCGCGGTCTTCCACCTGCCGCAGGACGACATTATCGTTGGCATCGTAGAAGACGCGCTCCCGATATTGGAAGTTGCTGAGGAGGGTCGGTTCCGCGGGTGACGGTTGGATGAGATTGAGAGCAGCCGCGCGTACGGTCTGCACCACTTGGTTGCGTTCATTGACAAAATAGTCGGTGGCAATACCCCGGCCATCGATTTCACGGGTCACGTTTCCCACTGCATCATACACAAATCGGTTGCGGATCTCGACAGGTGTCTGATTCGCCGCAGAATTGCGAACAGACACAATTGCTGCATCGCGCGTCAACTGTTTCAGATAGCCACCCGTATCGGGATCCCCACCGGCGTTGTCAATGGTGCCATCGCCATTGGGATCTTGCTCGCTGTAGTAGACAAAGCGATCAACATTGCCCTCTGGATCTTGGAGAGTTAGCCTCTGACCAAATTGATTGTAGGTCACGCGCTCCACGATTGGCTGCTGGGTCGCTCCTTCCACAGCCACCATATTGGCTTCGGGCAACAACGTGATGGAGGGATGATTGGCGACGATTACATTGCCTGCTACTTGGGTCGTCACGCCATCATCGTTGAGGTCCCCGCGTGGATTGAGGCAGATGTCAGACCCGTGAAGACGCTCTTCTACATCCTCGGCAGAGTGCCCAATCTGCGCACCGATTGCGGCAAAATCGCAGCTCTCTTCATAGTCAAAGACGTAGGTCGTAGTGTAGCGTTGAGCCGTCTGTGTACCACCATTTTGCGGCACGTAGGTTGCGTCATTGCCCCGCGGTTCGGTCATGGTGCGAACCTGGTTGTAGATCGGCTCGTAGGTCCAGGTCGTCGTGATGGCCGCCTGGTCGCCGCCACGGTCAGGATCGGCCCGCCGTATTTGGGCAATGCGGTTGCCCTGCCGGAGACGGTCTGTATTTGCCTCATCGTAGATCGAGTCGATCCGATTCCCCTCAGGCTGAACCCGACTGAGCAGTTGACCATCTGCATTGTATTCGTACACTCTCTCCCAGAAGTCTGGATCGCTGGCACGCAGGTCGCGGTTGCTGAACTCCTTCAGACTTAAGCGATGACCGTTGATGTTGTGCTCGTAGATCTCTTGATTGCCGTTGCGATCGATCACAGTGGTGCGGTTGCGGGGCAGGCTGAGATTGTCTGGATCGCCGTCCGGGTTGAGTTCTTCATAGCTGACGATGAGCGTTCCTCCAGCGGGAACGCCACTGGCATTGGTGCCACCCCACTGCTGCTTGACCACGCGGTCGAATGCATAATCGGTGGGGCTAGTCGTCTCGGCATAGGCGTTGAAGACGAACGGCGTCAGACTCCCATCGGCCACTTCGTTGGGCGCAATGATGCTGAGTAAATTGTGGTTGAGCCGCTCATCGCCAAAGCCGCTGGAATAGGTGTAGCGCCAGGTTTTGCCGTCGGGGAAGTTGTTGCCGGTGGGCGTGCCGGTCACGGCTGGGCCGGTCACCGCCACGAGGTCTCCGTTGGCATCATATGTAAAGCTGACGCGCCGACCGATGAAGTCCTCGATGTGATCCAGACGACCATCGACGTTGTAGACATAGTCGACGGGTCGGCCCAGGGTATCATTCACGCGCACGAGTCGCCCGCCGCCATCGTATTCAAAACGCATGGTGTTGCCGTTGCGGTCGCTGAACGCTGTCAGCCTCCCCTGAGCCGGAGAACCATCCAATGCATTGAAGAGAGCTTGGCTGCCGTGGGCCTCGCGAATCGTATAGGTGTTGTCTTTATTGCGGGTCAGCTGCGTGTAAAAACCAGCAGGTGCCGTAAAATTGATGCCGTCTTTGGAGGCATAGAGATCGCGGCGTCCGGCACCGCTGACGTGGAGGATGTTTGTTCCGTTCGACACCAGGTGTTGGGCATAGTTGTGCATCCAATTGTAGCCCAGCCGCCCATCGAACAGCATCTGGCTCTTGTAGGTACGTTGGAAAACATAATCGAAGCCTCGACCGGGGATGCGCAGATCTTCCTCCTCCAGAAAAAACTCGCCGTTGTGAAGATAGACCGGATCTAGAATCGCATACTGGTCAATCGGGCACTCATCGCACGCCACCTCCTCCCCGAAATCATAGTTGAGTTTTGGCTCCAGCCACGGGCTGGTGATGAATTCAGTGATGGTATGGAACCCCGTGATGACGAAAGGCTCTTCCGATGCGCCAAAGGCCATCAACTGGTATTCATATGTCCCAGCCGCTTCGTAGACATAGGTAAAGGGCAATGTGGGGTCTTCCGAGAAGATGAGGTCGCTGCCGTCTCCTACATCTAGCTGGAAAAAGACAAATTCTGGCTCGGCAATGATGGAAAAAATCGATGGTGAGCCCAAAAGAACGTGAGAATTGGTGTTGAGTTGAACTGGTTGCTCGGTTGGCTGTTGCAGTGGAGATTGGTGTGGGGCTGAAAGAATATCGATCTTGCTTGTGCTATAGACAGTTGTAGAACCGGTCGATAGCAACCATAGGCACAACAGAATTGGAATCGAATAGATCCACCTTGTCGTCATGCGCGCACGCGCAGTCGGACGCAGGTGAACAGTTTGGGGGGGAAACATAATTTTGTCCTTTCATATCCATTTTTTCGTTGGGCTTCACGTGAATGAGGAACATGTTCCGAGGATAGAATACGTTCGTCAAGTGTTCAAGATCCAGGTCAAAAAGTGTTCAATTTTTGTTCAATTCGATCCTTCTCTAACTCTCCCCTGTTAGTATCTGATCAACCAATTTCTTGCCCATCCGACATGAAGTCACTGAATGAGACAAGATGATTGAGATAATTAGATGATTGAGATGAACATCCATTCATCTTATTCATCTCAATCATCTAATTCATCTTAACTATCTCGACCGGTACACGCACCGTGCAATACGCAACACGAGTTCATTTTCTAGAATGGCCCTAATTTCGTAGAAAACATCATGTTTTGATAAGATACATCTGTTTGAACATTGATTTTGCCTTAAGGTTTTGAGCGGTAGGATGACACGAGCAATTTGGATAGTTGATCGAAGGAGTTCGAATGGCCAAGAAAAGACGAAGCCGTGGTCAGCGGATGCGTGCCCTCGGTTCACATCTCTTTACAGGGCGTAGGGAGCAAGTCCAGACCTTTTATCAAGCATTGGCAGCCGTTACGAGAGAATTTGCTCCACCCTTTGAAAACACAAAGACAGTTTTGGCGATTTCTGGCGAAGGTGGCATGGGCAAGACAACGCTCCTTTGGGAATTTGAGCGTACCTGCAGCGAACGAGAAATTCTATCAGTCTATCTGGATATGAGCCGCCATGAAGGCCCCGATATTCATAGTATTGTCGACTTTCTCCATGTACTGCGTCGCTGGTTTCCTCCACTGAAAGGGCGTTTTATCTTTGCCAAAGAGCCATTTGAAGAGTTTGATGATGCATATGCGAAGTTGTTGAAATTGGAGCAACAGCTCAAGAATTTTGAAATCGACAAAAAAGAGTCACCGTCTGCCATTGAACATACAGCTGAACTGCTCTCGCGTGCTGCGGTTGGTTTTGGCAAAGAGCTGCCAGGGGGACAAACCATCGTCGATACAATCGGCGAGGAGACGGTTCATTCCACAACCAATTGGGCTCTTCGCAGCACGTTGGGATGGGGGCGTGAACTCATGCATCGCGCCTTTGACAAGCCCCAAGACGTCGATTTTTATCTCTCCCATGAAGAACGTCTCATTGAGCACTTTGTCGAGGCCGTCGAACTCTATGTAGAAGATAAACCGATTGTCATCTTGATTGATTCGTACGAATACATTATGCATTTGGATGTTGCTTTGCGAGAGCAACTGCTGAAACAGTTCCCCGAAACGATTCCGCTGGTTTTCTCGGGCCGCAACAGCCTCTATGATAATTGCAGCTTGGGCTGGCGCGATGATACACATTTCTTCGAACTACGTGAATTCACAGCGGAGGAAACCCTTGCCTATCTTCAGAAAGAGCAATTGGACGACGTCGCGCTGAGCCAAGCGATCTATCAATTCACCAACGGAGTTCCCTTAGCCGTCGCGATGGCCGCAGATGTCGTGGACCGGCTGGGAGGTGTCGAAGAGGCAACACGAATCTTTGTGGATGAGCAGGAGATAGCCGATCGGCGCGAGCGCCATAAAATTATCGAAAAGGTCGCAAAGCGTTTTCTCAATCTGGTGGAACCGGCAGAGCTAGAAGCCATCTATCTATCTGCCGTTCTCGGGCAGATTGACTATCCCAACCTACAGGAGCTGCTGCAAGAACCGTTTACACAAGAGGATTTCGACGATTTCGAAACCTACTCCTTTATGTGTCGTTCAGGCGGTGCCTATATTATGCATGACACCGTGCGCGAATTCGTCTTGCGAAATCTAAAACATCAAGAGCCAACGCACTATCAACAGCTACAGACCCAAGCCGCAGAGTACTTTGTCAGCCAACGGGAAAATTTAGGCGGCAACCAAACTCAATATGAAGATGCTCAATGGCGGCGGCTCACGTTGGAAAGTACATACCATTTTATGCAAGCAGACGGAGTGGAATCACTCTATCCCGCCTTGGCTGATGCTTTTTGGGAGGAAGAGTATCGGTTTGCCCGCTCCCTCATCATCCTTTGTCGACGCACACCGGAGATCGCCTTTCCGTTGGCTGAGCCATTGGTGCGGATTTGCGATGCCTTTGCAACGCATAAATACCAGGTCGCTGCCGACACGCTAGAGCAGCTCCTCCCCGCCACAGTTTCCTCACCCTATCTACAGCAGATCTGCCATGAACTCCTGGGACAGGTCTATTCCGAAAATCGTCTGAATCAAATTGACACGGCCATTGACTATATGCTGGATGCGATTGGCTTTTGTCGTGCCATTGAGAAGCCTGAGTGGGCGGCATGGACGCAGGTAAAAATCGGGGAACAGCTGCGTGAAAAAGAAGCTTTTCAACAGGCATTGGAACAGACAGAAGCCGCCTTGGCCCGCTTTGAGCAAGATAAAAATCCAGAACGTATTGCGCGCACAAAGTTAAATATCGGGATGATTTACCGCCACTGGGGCAAATATCCTGAAGCCAAGGAACATCTGTTGGCCGCCAAAGCAGAGTTCTCAGACCTGACGGATCAAGTACAGGTGGCCGATGTGTTGTGGGAATTGGGAATCCTACATCGTCGGTGGCACAAATATGATGAGTCTATCACCTATCTAACAGAGAGCCGCGATCTCTATCGTACATTGGGCAGACTCAAAGATGAGGCGCACTTATGGAGCCATTTGGGCACCACGTATCGTATGTGGAGTAAGTATGATCGAGCCATTGAATATTACCAGACGGCCCAGGAGCGATATGAACCATTGGACGACCAAACGAACAGGGCTGCCATTCTCTTGGAGACCGGCGGGACCTATCGTGATTGGGGAAAACATCAAGCGGCAGTCGCCGATCTAACCCAAAGCCGTCAACTGTACGAACAGCTAGAACGTCAACATCAGGCCGCCAACTTGACAAAAGAATTGGGCACGACCTATCAAAACTGGGGCAAAACCACAGAAGCCCTCACCCACTACCAGTCGGCGCTCGCCCAATACGAAAAGGTTGCCGATCACGTGCAAATGGCACAGCTCAAATGGAGTATCGGAAACGTTCTGCGTACGCTTGATCGATATCAGGAGGCCATTTCAGCTTTGCACGAAAGTCGGGCTGCCTTTGAAGAACTCGGTTACATGGGAAAGGTGGCCAAGTTATGGAACAGCCTCGCCATTACCTATCGCGCCTGGAGAAAGTATGAAGAGGCTATAGAACATTTCCAACAGGCGCAGCAACGCTTCCGGCAGCTTGGCCGCCAGGATAACGTTGCAGACAATCTTTGGGAGCTTGGTATCACCTATCGTTTGTGGAATCGGTATGACGAGGCTGTAGGGTATCTGATCCAAAGCCGTGATCTCTATGAAGAGCTGGACGATTTGCTCAATGTGGCTAACTTGTGGGATAGCCTTGCAAGCATCTATCGTACATGGGGCAAATATGAAGAAGCTATTGAACATTATCAGCAGGCGCAGCAACGCTTCCTGCAGCTTGATCGTCAGGATAGCGTGGCAGACAATCTTTGGGAGCTTGGTATCACCTACCGTTTGTGGAATAGGTATGAGGAGGCTGTAGAGTACCTGACCCAAGGTCGTGATTTCTATGAGCAACTGGACGATCTGCTCAATGTGGCTAACTTGTGGGACCATCTCGGTATTACTTATCACGTCTGGGGCAAGTATAAAGAAGCCATTGAGCACTTCCAACAAGCTCAGAAACATTTCCAAGAGCTAGATTGTCAGGATAACGTAGCGGACAATCTTTGGGAGTTAGGCCTCACCTACCGCTCGTGGAATCGGTATGAGGAATCAGTGGAGCATCTAACACAAAGTCGTGACCTCTATGAGCAGCTAGATCTTCCACTTGATGCGGCCAATCGATGGAACGATCTTGGCATCACCTATGATGATTGGGGGAAATATGAAGAGGCCATTGAGCATTACCAACAAGCTCAACAACGCTTTCAAGAGCTTGACCGTCAAGATAGCGTGGCTGTGATGCTTGTGAACATCGGTCTTGCTTATCGAGGTCAGGATCGATATGAGGAATCGGTTAAGTATCTGAGGCAGAGTCGAGATCTCTATGAGCAACTGGACCTGCCACTTGAGGTGGCCAATCGATGGAACGATCTCGGCATCATTTATCGCAATTGGGGGAAGTATGAAGAAGCCGCTGACCACTACCAACAGGCTCAGCAACGCTACCAACAACTCGACCGCCAACATAGCGTGGCGAACGTCTAAGGCTAAACCAAAAAAATAATTATACGCGAACGAGAGAATGGAGAGGGGGAATAAGGACAAACCATTTTTCTAAACCAGGTAAACGTTGGAAGCGTTGTGCCAAACGGTCCATCTCTTTCTGAGTGAGTTTGACGCCGGTCTCATAAAGAGTGGAATTCAGGTGAACGAAGGGTTGTAGTTGGTTAAAGCGAAGAGAACCGTTCCAGTGTTTTTCAAGATGGCCCCAAACCCGTTCGATGGGGTTGTATTTACTGTGATAAGGAGGGTAGCAGGCGAGCTGAATAGAGAGACGATAGTGCTCAACAAACTGAGTGAGACGATACATAAACTGAGTCCGACGGGTATGATTTTCGGGACCATTGTCCTGATTGATCACGAGGGTCTTGACGTGAGGAAAGTGTTCACGTACGCTTTCCCAAAAATCAATCAGGCAGTCGACAATACAGTCACTCGTCACTTTCGACTGAGTCAAGTAAAGAAAGAGTTCCTTGGTTGAAGGGAGGTAAATGCCAAAAGGAGTGACTTTCTCGGTCTTCTTATCTTGAAAGTCATGATCGAGCGCTTTGACAACCACTCGACTTATCCCTTCTCTCGAGAAACGGTCAAGTAAAATCGTCGCTTTGGCATCCCAAGAGAGGCGCAGAACCGTCTCGTCTGCATCCGCTTCTTGATTGATCTGATGAATTCTATCAAAGATCGCATCGGTCTCTGGGATCTTTTTCACTGGTTGACTTTTTTTGACCCGGTTTGAGCCATAGCCTAACTCATTGAGCTTCAAGCGGATGGCCTCTTCGCCAGGCAATTCCTCATCTGTGTATCCTTTCTGCTCGATGAGCTGGGTACGCATTTCGGCGGCGGTTAGTCGAGTGTACAATTGGGGGGGTCGAAAGGTGGGATCGGTCTGGCTGAATTGATCGGCGATTTCAACCATATCGGCCAGTAAAGTGGGGATATGGTCTTCGGCTTTTGCGACCACGTCGGTGGCTTTGGTCGACATAACAGAAGCCGCCTTCTAGTTCTTCCAGGGCTTTGGCTATCGTCGCCCGATTCCAGCCCAACTCTCGTTCTGCTTTCGTCGGACTCCCTTCGCATATCGTTTTGACCGTTTGGGCCATGAAGTGCCTTCTTTCGTATCCACTTAACATGGCCTTCGTCTCTTTCAAGACTTCAACCATTTCTGGCGAGATTGTCATTTTTGCTCCTTTTGGAGAGCTAGTTTAACACCTTCTCGCGTATATTTTATTTTTTGGATTGGCCTTACTGGGTATTGGGCTCACCTATCAGGGTCAGAGTCGATATGAGGAGGCGGTTAAGTATCTAATCCAAAGTCGGGGGTGGTTCAGAATTAGGTTTACACTTTTGATACATAGACAAAAATCTATATGAGGTCATTTTCTGCCTGAGCATGGCTCAAAGTAGAAAATATAAACATCTTTTCTCTTTGCAAAAATGTAAACCTAATTGTCCGCCTAAAATGAACCACCCCCAAAGTCGTGACCTCTATGAGCAGTTGGAGCGTCCGCTCGATGTGGCCAATCTCTGGAACAATCTTGGTATCACTTATGATGATTGGGGAAAGTATGGGGAGGCTATTGAGCATTTCCAACAAGCTCAACAACGCTTTCAAGAGCTCGACCGCCGGGATAGCATAGCTGTGATGCTTTTGAATATTGGACTTGCCTATCGAGGTCAGAGTCGATATGAGGAAGCGGTTAAGTATCTAATCCAAAGTCGAGACCTCTATGAGCAACTGGACCTTCCACTTGAGGTGGCCAATCAATGGAACAATCTCGGCATCACTTATCGCACCTGGGCGAAATATGTTGAAGCCATTGAACACTATAACGAGGCTCAACATCGCTTTCAGGGGCTTGACCGTCAGGATAGCGTAGCGGATGTGTTATTGGGTATTGGACTTGCCTATCGAGGTCAGAGTCGATATGAGGAAGCGGTTAAGTATCTAATCCAAAGTCGAGACCTCTATGAGCAACTGGACCGCCCGTTGAATGTAGCTAACTTGTGCAACCACTTAGCTATCACCTATCGCACCTGGGGGAAGTATGAAGAAGCCGTTGACCACTACCAACAGGCTCAGCAACGCTACCAACAACTCGACCGCCAGGATAGGGTGGCGGGTAATCTCTGGGAGCTTGGCATCACATACCGCGAGCGGAATCAATACGGCGATGCCGTGGAGCATCTGAAGCAGAGTCGAAACCTCTATGAGCAGCTGGATTATCCGCTGGAGGTGGCCCACTTATGGAACCATCTCGGTATCACCTATCGCAGATGGGGTAAGTACGAAGAAGCCATTGAACACTACGAACAAGCTCGACAACGCTACCAACAACTCGACCGCCAGGATAGGGTGGCGGATAATCTCCGGGAGCTTGGCATCACATACCGCGAGCGGAATCAATACGGCGATGCCGTGGAGCATCTGAAGCAGAGTCGAAACCTCTATGAGCAACTCGACCTCCCACTCAATGTAGCTAATTTGTGGCAACATCTCGGCATCACCTATCGTACCTGGGGGAAGTATGAAGAGGCCATTGAGCATTTCCAACAAGCTCAACAGCGGTTCCGAGAACTTGATATTAAAGATAGCATGGCGGATGTGTTACTGAGCATTGGACTTGCCCATCGGGGTCAGAGTCGATATGAGGAAGCAGTGGAGTATCTGACCCAGAGTCGAGACCTCTGTGAACAACTGAACCTTCCACTGGATGTAGCCAATCGATGGAACGATCTTGGTGTCACCTATCACAATTGGGGGAAATATGAAGTAGCCATTGAGCATTACCAGCAGGCTCAGCAGCGTTTTCAAGAACTTGATCGCCAAGATAGCATCGTTGTCATGCTTTCGAATATTGGACTTTCCTATCGAGGGCAGAGTCACTATGAGGAAGCAGTGGAGTATCTGACCCAGAGTCGAGACCTCTGTGAACAACTGAACCTTCCACTGGATGTAGCCAATCGATGGAACGATCTTGGTGTCACCTATCACAATTGGGGGAAATATGAAGTAGCCATTGAGCATTACCAGCAGGCTCAGCAGCGTTTTCAAGAACTTGATCGCCAAGATAGCATCGTTGTCATGCTTTCGAATATTGGACTTTCCTATCGAGGGCAGAGTCGATATGAGGAAGCAGTAAAGTATTTGACGAAGAGTCGTGAGCTCTATGAGCAGCTGGACCTTCCACTTGATGTAGCCAATCAATGGAACGCTCTTGGTATCACCTATCACAATTGGGGGAAGTATGATGAAGCTATTGAGCATTACCAACAGGCCCAGCAACGTTTTCAAGAGCTTGATCGCCATGACAGCGACGCTGTCATGCTTTTGAATATTGGACTTTCCTATCGAGGGCAGAGTCGATATGAGGAAGCAGTAAAGTATTTGACGCAGAGTCGTGAGCTCTATGAACAATTGGACCTTCTACTTGATATAGCCAAACGATGGAACAATCTTGGTATCACCTATCGCAGATGGGGAAAGTATGAAGAGGCCATTGAGCATTACCAGCAGGCTCAGCAGCGTTTTCAAGAACTTGATCGCCAAGATAGCGTGGCGGATGTTTTATTGGGCATTGGACTTGCACATCAAGGTCAGAGTCACTATGAGGAAGCAGTGGAGTATCTGACCCAGAGTCGTGAGCTCTATGAACAATTGGACCTTCCACTTGATGTAGCCAAACAATGGAACCATCTCGGTATCACCTATCGCAGATGGGGTAAGTACGAAGAAGCCATTGAACACTACGAACAAGCTCGACAACGCTACCAACAACTCGACCGCCAAGATAGCGTAGCGGATAATCTCTGGGAGCTTGGCATCACATACGGTGAGTGGGGTCAGTATGGTGAATCAGTGGAGCATCTAACACGGAGTCGTGACTTGTATGAGCAATTGAACCATTTGCTCAATGTGGCCAATCTCTGGAACCATCTTGGCATTACCTATCGCAATTGGGGGAAGTATGATGAGGCCATTGAGCATCATCGACAAGCTCAACAGCATTTCAAAGAGCTTGACTGTCAAGATAGCGTGGCGGATGTCATGTTTGACATTGGGCTTACCTATCGAGAACAAGAGGATTTTAATTCTTCACAAGAAGAATTGTCCCAGAGTTATCGGGGTGGTTCATTTTAGGCGGACAATTAGGTTTACATTTTTGCAAAGAGAAAAGATGTTTATATTTTCTAATTTGAGCCATGCTCAGGCAGAAAATGACCTCATATAGATTTTTGTCTATGTATCAAAAGTGTAAACCTAATTCTGAACCACCCCGAGTTATCAATTGTATAAGCAGTTAGGGATCGTCTCTGATGAAGTGAATCTGCTACAGCAACTCGCCCGCACCTTCACGCAAATGGGACGTTACGACGATGCGGCGACCAAGTTGAGGACGGGAATTGCACGAGCTGTTGAATTTAATTTAGCAGAGTATGAAGCACGCTGTCGCAAAACATACACATTTCTGCTCGGTGAACAAGGGCACATAGAGGAAGCACGTCAACAGGCTCAACAGTCAATTGAGGAGTATCAGTCACTCGGTCAGCCGATCGATGTGGCAGATGCTCAGGTGGAATGGGCCAAAGCTGAAAGCAAGGCTGGTTATTTTGAAGAAGCAATTGCCCTTTTGACAACCGCCCTCGAAACCTATCGGAGTTATAACCGCCCTCGTCAGATTGCCAAGACCAAGCAGAAATTGGGTCAGGTCTATCTGCATCAAGGGGATCCTGTACAGGCAGAGAAAACTTTAACTCACGCACTGACGCTGTTTGAGCAGATGGACATTCTCCCTGAAGTTGAGAAGACAGAAGGCTTGTTGGCATCGTCACATTGAGTCGGGGTTATACAGAGATTCACAGCATGGTGGAGCCACAACCAAAGTTTAAGCCTTGATGAGAATGGGATGGTCCTACCATACTCTTGTTGCTCCATCCTGTATGCTCAATCAACGTTGAAGATAGCGGATTTCATGAAGAACGCTGGACGCTGTAGAACGTGGATTTTTTATTCGTGGCAGTCTGGGTTCATTTGCATCTGAATATTGAGTGTGTACCACAACGTGTGTAAATGAACACTGTTCAGTCAGAGAATCGATGCGTTTACACACATTGGGACACCCCCCCATTATTCGTTCTAGCTAGTTGGAGGGAAAAATGATGAAAATCCTTGCTTCTATGTTTGTTTTGACGCTGATTCTGACGCCGTTGCCGGCCTACGCCCAAGGGAACAGCACCTGTGCTTCAGATGTTATTGTGCAGTCGGGCGATACGCTGTCGACCATTGCCGGGCGCGTCTATGGTAACTTTGCAGCTTATAACGCGATCGTGACTGCGACCAATGCCAAAGCCCAATCTGATAGCTCATATGCCACCATCGCCAACCCCAATGTGATTAGCATTGGTTGGAAGCTTTGCATTCCCGCTTCCGGGAGTGTTCCTGGCTTGGCACCCGACGTCTCCTCTTCGGCTGCGCCAGCGACCTCGCTGCCGGCACCAACGCCGACTCCGACGGTTCAAGTCGTTGCACCGATCCCGCCGGTCATCGACGTGCCAGCCGCGCAGCAACACCCTCTCGCCATCGAACGAATGCGTGTTGAGCAGTATCCAGGTAGCCCGATTGTGATTGAACAGACGCTCGATCCGGGCGTGAACTATGATCGATATATTGCTTCGTATCGCTCTGATGGAAACAAGATCTTTGCGCTTTTAACCATCCCGCGTGGAGAACGACCTGCAAGCGGCTGGCCGGTGGTTGTCTTCAATCATGGCTATATTCCACCCGAAATTTACCGCACAACCGAACGGTATGTAGCCTATGTGGATGGCTTTGCACGCAGTGGTTACATCGTCTTCCGCTCCGATTATCGAGGACATGGTTTTTCCGAAGGAGAAGCAGAGGGTGGCTATGGTTCTCCTGACTATACGGTCGATATCCTGAATGCGGTGACGGCGCTCAAGCAATATCCTGCCGCCGATCCCAATCGGATTGGGATGTGGGGTCATTCGATGGGGGGACAGATCACGTTGCGCTCGATGGTTGTGACTGATGATATCAAGGCGGGGGTGATTTGGGCCGGTGTGGTTGGCTCCTATCCCGATCTGTTGGCGCGCTGGCGACGACCAGGAATTGTTGTGCCGCGCACGATTCCGGCCAAATGGCGCAAGTGGCGAGAGGATCTGATTGCAGAATATGGTGAGCCAAGCGAAAATCCAGCCTTTTGGGCGTCGATTTCGGCCAATACTTATGTAGCCGACCTTTCTGGCCCGATCCAACTCCATCACGGCACCGCGGACACCAGTGTCCCCTTCGAGTTCTCAAATACGCTAGATGCGCAAATCCAAGCCGTGGGTGGCACGGTTGAGAATTATATTTACCCTGGGGATAATCACAATCTGTCGGTCAATTTTGGGTCAGCCATGGCGCGATCGATTGCGTTTTTTGATCGGTATGTGAAAAAACAATAGCCGAATTCTAGCTGGCTGTCGGAGAGACTTGAAAACGGAAATTTAGTACACAGATAAACGCAGATTTTCTCAGATTTATCGTAAAATCGGGGTCAAAATCTGCGTTTATCTGTGTAATCTGAGCCCAATTATTTTCTCTCCGACAAGCTGCTAGTCACCCTA
Source organism: Chloroflexi bacterium TSY (assembly GCA_019217005.1). The sequence goes on along the minus strand of JAHBNG010000037.1, from coordinate 96,673 downwards.
AATTAGAAATCGATTGACAATCTGAGAGGGTAAAATGGACATTAGACCAATTAGAAGTGAATCCGATTATGAATCCGCTCTAATAGAGATCGAAAAACTTATGGAAATCGCTAAACCAGGTTCGCCAGAGGAAGATAAGCTTATCGTACTGGCTGCACTTGTTGATCTCTATGAAGATGAGCATTATCCTATTGGTCCGCCCGATCCTATCGACGCTTTAGAGCATTATCTTGATCGCAAAGGATTGACACGCAAGGCACTAGAACCATATATTGGCTCTCGTGGCCGTGTTGCAGAAGTGATGAATCGACGACGTCCTCTCTCCCTCGAAATGATTCGCGCGTTGGAAAAAGGGACAGGCATATCGGCATCCATTCTTGTTCAACCGTACGAATTGATACCCTATCAGCCAAGAAATGGCCAGACCGCCACAGCGGATAAAGTTACCCAATCTCCTGTCTCGAGTTCTTAATTCTCTATCCAGATCTATCGGATTTTGATATATTTTTCGGCAAAAACCACTTTGTCAGAGCAATCCACCCTCTATACTTGTTGAGCTTGAATTGTTGCTCTAATCTCTATTATCTCAGATGCGCATGCGGTCCTGCGCCAAACAGACCAACAGCATTGCCATAGGCAATTTGTTTGGCAACCTCGGGTGGAAGTTGTTCTAGCCAGGTACGGTGATGGCTGATGATTTGTTCATACTGACCCCAACGGGGCGGCACCCATGTATCGCTGCCAATCATGATGCGTTCGGGGTGGCGGAGGAATAAGTCACGCCACGCCGGATCCAACACCCCTTCCGGCGCAATCTGGAATTCACGAATGGAGATGTCGGTCCATAAATTCCCATACTCATCCAACAGTTGAGAGACCACGTGGGGCGGCTCTGTGAGTCCAGGTGTGCCCAGAGGATTTTCGCAGTCGGTTCAGCCTGGAAGACGGCCCGAATCGTCTGGGCATCCGAATGAATTTGGAGATAGAGTCCACGCTCGATTGCCATCTGAATAGTCTCACGCACAATGGGGAGATTGACGTCACCGTGTGTATGGACATGGAATTCACCGATGCCGACATAAACGGGTTGCTCTAACCGTTCCGTAAGATAAGGCACCACAAAATCCTGTCTAAACCAGTTGCTTGAGGTGGCATCTCCATGATAGGGCCGCAAAGAGGGGACAATGCGGTCTGGATCAAGTTCATACAGCATCAACGTTCCATCGTCGGGTGAGCTAGAAACAAGCGCGCGCGGGACGGACGAACGCTCCATTTTGGCAATGACTTCCTCCGGAGGGAAGCGATCCCAGGCCGCCTGGCTATAGTGGACATGGGTGTCGAAAATGGGAAGCTCGCCGGGAACGATGTCAATTGACGCCTGAGATTCATCCTTTGATTCTGCGGAATCGTCCTGAACCATTGGGGCCTCCTCCGTCGACTCCTGGTTCGCGCCCGCCTCAATCGCCGTTTGCGAATCTGTATTTTCGCTTTGACGAATCCCCGTTTCGAGTTCTCCGTTTGCGATACATGACGCAAAGAGCATCAGTGACAAGAGCAACCAAGAGAGAAGGGCAAATCTGTTCATGGCTTATTCTCGATCATACCGCAGCACTTCCAATTGGCGTAAAGCGGCCTGCGAAGCTTCTGGTGTGCCAATCCGCGCCAGGGCATGAACCGAATACCCACGCACATAGTGGTTGGGATCCGACATGCCTTTTGCCAACGCCGGAACAGCTTCCCTGGCGTTGGGACCAAGTCGAGCGAGCGAGAGTGCTGCATTGCGACGCACCATACCGCTTGGATCGTTCTCGACGAGTTGCGCCAAAGAAGCTGCTACGCTTGGATCGTTCTGGCTGACCGTCCCCAACGCCTCTGCCGCCCGTCGGCGTGGATCTTCTTCTGGATCAGCCAATCCGTTGCGTAACGTTGCCGAAGCACTCGTCGCTTGCTGACCCATGTCACCCAAGATGTCAAACGAACGGGCGCGCAATCGCTCATTGTCGGATTGGGAAGCTTCGACCAATGCCGGAATTGCGGCTTCACCTATCTGGTTGAACGCATAGACGGCGTTGCGTGTTGCAGCTGCATCTTCCGCTTGCAATGTTTGGAGGAGAGCAGGAAGTGCTTCTTCTCCACGGGTACCAAGCTCATAAGATGCTTGCAACCCTTCAATATCCTTCTCGCTCCCTAATTGGGCAATCAACTCATCGACTGACGTCTCTGAAGTGCGCGTCAATGGTTTGGGGTTGCCCTGGTGCCAATTCCACATATGGCGCCAAATGTTCTCTTGGGGATGAGCGCTTGTTGTCCAATCAGAGCCAGCATAGTCCCAAGTCGGTTCTGTTGGTTCTGACATGCGGGTGAAGAGAAACTTGATCATCTGCCGCGTTGTTGAATCATGATGGTTGGCCATGCCGCGATGGAGCAAGTCATAGTGAACAATCACAACAGTGCCCGCGTCTCCATCTAGGGGTGTATCTCGTTCGCCCTCAGGCCAGTCGATGTTCAAATATTGAGATTTGGGCACAATGGCGGTGGGCCCCAACTGCACAGGCGTATCTTGTGGGTAGTAGAAGAGCATGGTCCAACGTGTGTGGTGATGGCGCGTTTTGTTGTCGACGGCAAAGCGGCTGTTGTGGAGACTGTCTTTGTGCATCTTCTGGTCTGCGCCACCCGGCGGTCGATCATGAACATGACGGTGAAAGTTTAGGAAATAATCAGGACCCAAAATACTCGACATTGCACCGTGGACCACCGGATGCTCAAAAAGCTCCATCAATTCATGAACGGCTGGCAGCAGGTTGTTGCGTGGGTTGCCTTTTTGCTCAATTGTTTCTTCAATTTTTTGATAAATCGAGCGGTGATAGCTGTCGGGCATATCGGGTTTCAGAATGATATAGCCTTCGCGGATGAATTGTTGCATTTGGCTGTCATTTAACAAGACAGGATTTGGGGTGGTTCAGAATTAGGTTTACACTTTTGATACATAGACAAAAATCTATATGAGGTCATTTTCTGCCTGAGCATGGCTCAAATTAGAAAATATAAACATCTTTTCTCTTTGCAAAAATGTAAACCTAATTGTCCGCCTAAAATGAACCACCCCCAGGATTTGACATCGTAATTTCCTTATGAATCAGAAGTCCACTGCAAAAAGGTCATTTTGGATGAAAATCGGTGTTTGCAGATACTGTATGCAGGACAGGAAAATTTGGTAAACCCTATATATAGTATGCCGATTTTAGAAATTTAGCTTCTTGCAGTAGAGTCAATCAGTCAAGTGGCAAAACTGTGTTGGATGGTGGATAGTTTTTACGAAATTCCTGGATAAAATGCCTCGACTTCTTCTTTCAGTCGCAGCACCTTTTCCCATTCGTTGTCAAATTGATCGTAAATAAGCGCAATGTGTCCATCGAAACCGGCCTCTTCTGTCAGGGAAAGACACCGCCGAAATTCATCAGTATCTAATTCACCGTCTGAAAAGATCCCTTTGCAGTGGAGCGATGTACTTTGGGGTAACAGAGCGGCCATGGTCTCATATTTGTTTTCTGTTTTGGCTGCATTGCCAAAGTCGACGCACAACTTCAATGGTCGATCAGCTTGACGCATGATCTCCAAAAGATCGTCTGCGTTCTTACTCGTCGTACGCCAGTTCTCTGTTGCTGTGTCGAGTCCGATGCCTGCTCCGTAGTCGTAGAGTTCTTGAAGCGACGATGCACTGCGCGAAAGAGCATCCGGTGTCGGAGGCTCCAACCCGCAGTCGATCCGTGTGCCTTTCGCATCCAGCTTAACGGCAACATCCTGCCAACTTTTGGTCATTTGGATATCGGCCTGCCGCTCGGCTTCATTTGGATTTGAAAGGTTTCCCGTATCGACCAAAACGTTCGCCAATTCCACATCTGCTTCGTCGAGCGCCGCCTTTAATTCAGCCAAATAGCTATCTTCTGTGGTGGGAAAATAGAAGTGACAAACTTCCAGCGTGCGAATACCATCTTTGGCAACGAAGGCTGGTAGATCGAGCAAAGACATGGCATCGGTAGACTCTTCTCCTTTATTGACGACCCCACCTTGTCCATCGTGTTCATAGAAAACACGTCCCAATGTATCGTGAAGCGTCCAAGATGATGTTGCGATACGTAACATATGTTCCTCCAATGAGATGATTCAAATATCGTTTATTGCGATAAATGCATTCCAAATACGATCCCCGTCGCGGATTCGTCGACTCGATGAAACCCTACATGCTCATAAAAGCCAATCGCTCGAATGTTCTTTCTGGCAACTCCGAGATGAACCGCTTTAACGCCTATTGTTTGTAGTTGAGCCAGCAAAGTGCTCATCATTCTGCCGCCCCATCCTTGCCCCTGTCCGACCGGCAAAATATCAATGTGTAAGTGAGCGGGATATTCAATCGGATCATTTGTTTGACTATGTCCCTGGTGAATGAGGCGAATCATGGCAGCATCACGCGATGGATCATCCGGTTTGGGCCGGAGATATCGAGTCCGCAAAGGCGGAAACCACTCTTTTTCACAACGCTGTCCAAAGGTTGCAGAGTCCCGTGCCCCCAATACATATCCACAGGGAGTACCCAAATGTGTCAAGACAAAAGAAAGCTTTGGCTCAAGCACGGCATAGGGGGCCGCATAGAAGTGTCCCAACAAATCTGGATCGTGATAAAGAGCAGTTGCATCTTCTCCGCTGTCACCAGTCTCTAGGCAGATGCGATAAAGAGCGGTTAGGTCACTTGAATGATAGGGACGAATGTTAAATGTCATAAGGGTTTGCACGCACTTGGGAGATAAGCGTTTTTAAAAATCAGTATGGGGATGCGTTCATTATACACGCTTCTGCAGCTCTTGACCATCTCTTGTTAAAACGGTATTTCCTGTTGGCGAAAATGGGGATTCGCTGATAAGATTAAGTCAATATAGTGCTCTACAGAGCGATACACCAAAAGAAAACTCAATCATTTACCCTGGAAAGGCAAATAACATGGATACAGCTGCGCTTGATCGTGCATTGACCGAGGCACGTGAGGGCTATATCACCAACAATCCCAAGAGCCTCGCCCGTCATGAGAAAGCGGTCAACGTCATGCCAGGTGGAAATACACGCACCGTCCTCTTTAATACGCCTTTTCCGTTGGGGATTGAACGTGCGGAGGGGTGTACTCTTTGGGATCTGGATGGACATCGCTATGCAGATTTTTTGGGTGAATATACAGCGGGTATTTATGGACATTCGCATCCCAAGATTCGAGCAGCAATCGATTCAGCCTTGGACAATGGGATCAATTTCGGTGGCGTCAATGAGGCTGAGGCGAAGCTGGCGGAAGTCGTTTGCGATCGCTTTCCATCAATTGATCTTGTGCGCTTTACGAATTCGGGTACAGAAGCCAATCTCATGGCAATCGCAGCGGCGCGAGCGCAGACCAAACGCAACAAAATTATGGTCTTTGATGGTGGATATCATGGCGGTGTGCTCTACTTCTCCAGCAATGGCGGCAGCCCGGTGAATGCTCCCTATGACTTTGTACTCGCTTCCTACAATGATGTAGAGGGAACCCAAACATTAATTGTGCAACACAGCGATGACCTTGCTGCCATCTTGTTGGAACCGATGCTGGGTGGCGGGGGGTGTATCCCTGCTGAACGCGGCTTTTTGCAGATGCTACGAGATGAGACTGCTCGGCGCGGGACAATTCTTATTTTTGATGAGGTCATGACCTCCCGTTTGGCTTCGGGTGGGTTACAGGAAGCACATAATATTCTGCCAGACATGACGGCCTTGGGGAAATATATTGGCGGTGGCATGACCTTCGGTGCCTTTGGTGGACGAGAAGATCTGATGTCCCTCTATGATCCTCGCAATCCCAACGCCCTGCCCCATGCTGGCACTTTTAACAATAACGTTTTGACAATGAATGCAGGCGTGGCAGGATTAACAGAGGACTACACGCCAGAAGCAGCCAATGCACTGAATGCTCGCGGCGATGCTTTACGTCAGCGACTGAATAGTTTATGTCAACGTCACGAAGCAACCATGCAGTTTACAGGTCTTGGCTCCATGATGACAGCGCACATGACAGATATGCCACTGCGAACTTTTTCCGATCTTACTAACTCAAATTCTCAATTGAAGGAGCTATTCTTTTTTGATATGCTTGCGGCTGGGGTTTGGGTGCCAACTCGAGGAATGGTCAATTTAAGTATTCCGATTGGTAATGATGAGTGTGATACGCTGGTTGGGGCAGTTGAGCAATTTATCGAGGAGCGTTCAGCATTTTTGTAACTTAATAATCTCACTATGAATCAATCAACCGAAGCAATTCAGCTTCCACAAACTATATACAACGAAATCATTGCCCATGCTCGAGAAGGCAAGCCAGAGGAGATCTGTGGGATCTTACGGGGGCGAGATCTTGAGGCAGTGGAGTTAATACGGGGCCAGAACGTGGCTGAAGAACGTATCAACAATTACGAAGTCGATGCTCAGACCCTGCTTTTACAGTTTAAGTTCGAAGATGTAGGGGATGAGATGATGGGCATCTATCATTCACATCCCGTATCAGTTGCCTATCCATCAGCAACCGACGCCTGGAACGCCCATTACCCCGACTCGTTCTATCTTATCTGCTCGTTGGAGTTTGATGATCAGCCGGTTATACGAGTCTATCGTATGTTGACCTATTGGCTAGATGCGTTAACACTTGCCAACGTCACGCAACTTCAGCAGACGAACACCTTCTCTGAAATGCGCCCGAATACGGCTATTTATGCAACCTACATTGGAGAAAATGAGAATATTCCAGAGATACTACAAGTCGAGAAAAATCATGGGGCACCGCTCTATTTTCTCTACCATGAAGTGAAATCAGAGCATGAGGCTACCATCGACGAAGCACGTGTTGTAACATTACATGAATATCCCATTCAAATCGTGCCGTAGCTCTATTGAGTAGTAAAAAGGGTTCTTTGAGATTTTGTGGGGTAAACGTTGGATAGTTTGTTGGTTTGCTCGTTTGTTCACCAACTATCTAACCAACAAACCAACTGAAAACCACACAATTCCTCAGACAACCGTAAGAAGTAAACAGTGAATCTTTTCTTCATGGCTCTATCAGAATCTGTGGTTTGCCTATGCACGAGAACGACAGCGGGTTCAAGACCACGAAGCAGTATCGTCTGGGCCAATCCAGTTTTTAACTGATCCACAGATGGTCGAGGTTCACTGGATTTTCCTCATTCTAATCCTGTACATCCTGTTCATCTGTGGATCATTTTTTTGGAATTACCTACCTGCAACACTACTTCGTAAACCGCAAATCCAAAATCGTAAATCCTAGGATGGCTCAACAGGATCTTATGTGGTAGACTCGCTTTGGTTTCGATACGACTTCGTCACTCAACCGGAGCTAATCTTCCTGGCCTTTGTCAACCACATGAATTCCCAAAGAGCCCCTACGATTCCTCAAAAATCCCCAAACTCACATATTTGCTGCCGTCATCTGGTAAGATGGTCACAACAACGCCTTGTTCCAATGTTTGTGCGATTTCGATAGAAGCTGCAACTGCAGCGCCTGAACTAAAACCAACGAAAAGCCCTGCTTCACGTGCCAATGCACGCGTATAATCCCACGCTGCCTCTGGTCCCACAGCAGCATGTAGATCGACCAAATCGGCGTCATAGATCGAAGGAACAATCGCTGTCTCCAAATGTTTAAGCCCTTCGATGACGGATAGTTCATCCTCGGGCTGGACAGCCACCAGGCGTATGTCTGGATTCTGTTCCTTGAGATAGCGCCCTGTGCCTACGAATGTTCCCGTTGTGCCCAATCCAACAACATAATGGGTGATCTGTCCATTGGTCTGCTGCCAGATTTCCGGGCCGGTTGTTTCATAGTGGGAGCGCCAGTTGGCTTCATTGCTGTATTGATCGGCGTAGAAATAGCGTTCAGGATCCGACGCCACAATTTCGCGCACTTTGTGAATTGCGCCATCGGATCCTTCCAGTGGATCTGATTCGATGACCGTCGCACCATAGGCCTGGGCCAACACTTTGCGCTCTTGACTAACATTCGCAGGCATCACGAGATGGACGGGAAAGCCTTTCGCTGCCCCAATCATGGCAAAAGCAATTCCTGTATTTCCGGAGCTGCTGTCGATTAAAATCTTGCCCGGTCCAAGCTGACCAGAAGCGAGAGCATCTTCGACAATGAAAAGGGCCGCTCGGGCTTTGACCGAGCCACTCGGGTTCAACCATTCGGCCTTGGCATAAAGCTTGACGTTTTGAGATACATTGCGACCATGAGCGAAAGTACTCAGATCCACCAGTGGTGTATTTCCAATTTGATCAATCAGCGAGGATACACCATTCGTCTTCTGGTGATGTATCGTTGAGTTATTGGGAATCGTAGATCTCGTCGTTGCTCTTACTGGGTTTAATATTGTTGTCATATGGAACCTATATTACCGTAGGTGCGTGCTTTTAGCCGCACGAAGCGGGTCGTACAGCCCAGGATTGCGCAGCTTCAAGCAACACCTACGTTCACCGATCTATTTTCTTAATTCTCATGCTGTTTGTTCTGCAATTGTGCACCCCTTCATCAGGCTGTCACTAATTCTTTCTCAACAGCCTGTTCGCTCACCTGTCCATTCACATGTTCAGTTGCGGTTTCAGCAACGGTGCTCGACGGCAAACCACAGAATTGTTCATAATCAATCAGCTCTGTAAGGGTTGGCTGATCTCCACAGACTGGGCAATCATGATTCTTGCGCACCTTGAGCGTACGGAAACTCATGTCGAGCGTATCGATCATGAGCAGGCGCCCAACGAGCGGTTCGCCAATGCCGACGATCAGTTTAATCGCCTCGATGGCCTGAAGCGAACCAACGATCCCCGGCAGCACACCCAACACGCCACCTTCAGCGCAGCTTGGCACTTCGCCGGGAGGGGGTGGATCGGGGTAAAGACAGCGATAATCGGGGCTTTCTGGATCGCGTGGATCATAAACTGTCACTTGCCCTTCGAACATAAAGATGCTGGCATCAACTAGTGGTTTGTTTAAGAATTGACAGGCATCATTCACCAAGTAACGGGTCGGGAAATTGTCGGAGCCATTGAGCACAATATCATATTGACTAATGATATCGAGTGCATTATAACTAGAAAGCGGCTCATTATGGGCAACGACATTGACATCTGGGTTGATGTCGCGCAAACGGTCGGCCGCCGAATCAACTTTGGGGCGTCCCACATCTTTCGTCCCATGCAAAATCTGACGCTGGAGGTTCGAGACGTCTACAATATCAAAATCGACGATACCGATGGTTCCAACACCGGCCGCGGCAAGATAGATGGCGGATGGGCTACCGAGCCCACCCGCGCCGATCAGGAGCACTTTACTCTCCAATAACTTAATTTGACCCGCTTCGCCAATCTCATTCAAGATTGTGTGTCGGCTATAACGTATGCGCTGGTCTTCGCTCAGAACCGAAGGAATCTTGAAATCGTATCCAGCATTCTTCCAACCGTTAAAGCCTCCAATCAGTGAAATGGTATTTGTGTACCCCATTTCGTTTAGGTTGCGGGCCGCCAATGCTGAACGTACGCCCCCAGCGCAGTAGATCACTAGCGGTTTATCGCGGCTAGGTTCATTCTGCTCAATCTGTAATTCCAAATAGCCGCGTGGGATGAATGTGGCACCTGGCAAATGTCCTTGGACAAATTCATCTCGTTCACGCACATCAATAATGGCGAAATCTTCGCCCGCATCCAGTCGTTGTTTGAGCTCTTGCGGACTCATTTCGGTGATTTCGCTTTTCGCCAACTCCAACAATTGGTCTCGATTTAATCGACTCATAATTTATGCTTTTCCTCCTGCCATGGCCGGCACAATCGATACTCGATCTTTTTCACTTACAGGCGTCTCTAGACCTTGCAATTCGCCTATTTCATCATCGTTCAAAAATACGTTGATAAATCTTTTCACATTGCCATCGCCATCTAATAGACGTTCTGAGATTCCTGGATACTGCGCATCAACTGCTTGAATCAGCGAACCGATTGTTTCCCCAGGAACATCCACTTTGGATGCCCCACCCGTCAGACGACGCATGGGCGTTGGTATATAGACTGTTGCCATCTCGTTCTCCTTAGTGCTTATCCCAAAAGTTCTGTGACGATCTATTCTCAGTAGATAAACATGCGGTGAGCCAACACAACAGGGGATGAAAAATGTGTTAAAGTGTGGTGGCAGCCGCCGAACAGAAATCGGGAAAGGTCCGTGGTCAAGTAAAGAACGCTCAGTAGCTAGATTGGTGTACACCGACGCACCACGGGATGTGGACGTTCCTCGGGACGAAACACGCAGGGCAGACTGTGCTCACAATCGGGTACATAAGCGGCTGCGAAAGGAAAGGAAGATAGAAGTGATGTTTCCGAAGTGCAGCGGCCTGGATGTTCACAAGCGGATGGTAGTGGCGTGTGGTAGATGAATCAGGAGGATGGAGCAGGTGCGCAAGCGATTTGGGACAACGACGGTCGAGTTGGAGGGGTTGAGGTCGTGGCTGTCGTCGTATGGGATCACGCATGTGGCGATGGAGAGTACGGGAGTGTATTGGAAACCGATCTACAATGTGTTGCATGAGCATTTTGAGGTCTGGATTGTGAATGCCCGCCATCTGGCACAGGTGCCTGGTCGCAAGACGGATGAGAGCGATGCGGCCTGGATCACGAAACTGATGAGTTATGGACTGCTGGAGCGCAGTTTCATTCCAGATGTGGAGCAAAGGGACTTGCGAGACCTGACGCGCTATCGGACGCGTCTCTTGCAAGAGAAGAGTGCGGCAGTCAATCGCCTGCATAAGGTGTTGGAAGATGCCAACGTCAAGTTGGGATCGGTGGTCACGAGCATCCAAGGTGTATCGGCACGCCAGATGAGATGGACCCAGAAGCCATGGCTGACTTGGCACAAAAGCGGCTGCGGGCCAAGATTCCCCAGTTGGTTGATGCGTTGACGGGACTGGTCCGTCCTCATCATCGTTTTATGCTGCAAGAAGTTCTGCATCATCTCGATCACCTGAATGTACGCATTGATGCCCTCAATCAACAGATTGGGGTCCTCATGGCTCCGCATGCTGACCTCATCGCACGCCTAGATGCCATTCCCGGTGTGGGGCGAGTCCGTCGCCGAGATAATTCTGGCGGAGATCGGTCCCTCGGTCGAAAGCTGGCCCTCAGCTAAGAAACTGGCCTCCTGGGCTTGTGTCTGTCCTGGCAACAACGAATCGGTGGGCAAACGCAAGAGTGGTCGCCGACGAAAGGGCCAGAAATGGTTAGTCACCGCCCTCGTTGAAGCGGCTTGGGCCGCCTCGCACCAAGGACACCTATCTCGCCGCACAGTTCCACCGTCTCAAGGCACGACGCGGAGCCAAGCGGGCAGCTATTGCCGTGGCCCATTCCATCTTGACCATCGTCTATCATCTCATCGACAAGCCCGATGCCGTCTTTGAAGAACTCGGCGGCGACTTCTTTCTCAAACGACGCAAGGAGCATGCACAAGCCGGCGCACTCAAAACCCTCGAGTCCCTCGGCTTCAAGGTTTTCTTGGCACCGACCGCCTAAGTACGGTGCTCACTACAACTGATTTGCGTTGGGCACAGGCAACGACGCCACCCACTCTGGCGGGTCAACTTGGACCCGCTTCTTATTCAACGCGGCCTTTAACCCCTCTCTCTCTTCTCTTGCTGCCCTTTTTTTCAGGGCAGATCACAGTCTATTTCAGTAGATCGCAGTCATTAGATTCTCCACTTTGTTTGAGAACGACGCGATTGCGGTCTACTGATTCTCGCTCGAGAAGCTGATCGGACTCACAGCCACTTTTCGGATAGGTTCTTACATCCTTAAATATATTGATAGATTGCTGGTTCATTAACCACAAATATTTGCTTTTTTGTTTGGAACAAAAAAGACCGGGTTCATCAATGCGATGAACCCGGTCTTTTTACTTCTATGGTTACGAATCGCATCTCGCTCGGTCTGGTCGTGGCCTAGAGCCTAGTCTCCAGGACTAGCACGATAGCTTTGCACTGTTGGTCTCACTGTTCTATCATGAGACTATATTATGATGCGATACAACCAGAGCGGCTTTAGATTTAAGTTATCAGAAACTTGTTTATGTAACTCTTTCAGGTTCATCAAATACATGATGGGCAAGCGGGGGCGGCCAGCATCATGCTGACGGCACCCGCTATCGACACGAGCAATTGGTCCATTTTTGGACTGGAATAAACCTGAAAGACATTTTTATTGTTCTAACCTAGTTTTCTATTATTCAGTGGGCAGCAATTATTAGATTTTGCACTTCACTCGACAGTGAGAAGACTGTTTAGTCAAAGAATCTACTTCAACACACTTTGTGGTCCACATTCAATTATAATAGTTATAGTATAGCTTTGACGTCATTATGTGTCAAGCGTATTTGCTTGAACAAAATCAATTCATCAAGCTACTAGAGTATCAGCAGCATTGATTTATAGCGGACTCTATTATCGTACTCCGTGTACAAAAAGTGTGTGGTGCGAGTTACAATGGCGAAGATTTCTCATGGACAAGACAAATAGAAGTCGCATGATGCGAAGAAGGCATTCTCTATTACACGCAGTAGACATAATCCTGCACTTCTCAGTCAAAACAGACTCGAGCGTGCCAAATGGTCCGAGATTCTCTACTGCGTCTTTTTTCGCCATTTGAACGCTCTACCTCTGAGAAATCCTACTGCGTGTAATCTCGAACGCCACCCGATCGCATTCGAGAATGCTGCGCCATGTATGGCGCGCCATGCATGACGACTCCACCTTTGTACGGGGTTTATCTGGTTTGACCATAAGTTTTTACTGACTTTACGAAATCGTAGACAAATCAACGACTGATCATATAACAAACGTAGGAGCTTTGTGCGGCATCTTCTTAAGAAGTACTCCATAGTCATGTTCATCTCTAAAATTTACCAATAAAGTTCGGAAAAACTTAAGAAATTAGGTGAGAATAATCAGGAAATTCAAAATATGTTCTCTTTTACATCACAGTAGCAATAATATTTTAACGGTAGACAGAGGGTACACTTAATAGAGTATGGTTAGTTTTGTCTACATCTACCCTGGACATTCCAAACTAACAAAAAATTCAGGTATAATAAGGTTTTGAATGATTTTACGATAGATCTTATGGATAGTGAAACGGATTTGAACAAATCGTGACTGCAGAACATCCAATAACAATACATTCAACAACATACTCGAAGATACTCTTGCCCGCGCTATGCCGCTTGAATCAACTGGTCGATGACCATAAGTTCGAAGCATATTGGCAAGCTGGAGCCGAAATTATGCTGAAGGAACTGGATGTGTCCGCAATCAGTCTCTTACTGCTTGAGTCCGAAAATGAACAGAATGGTCATCATATTCGACTGGGGCAACTGGAGCCACCCGTTCATAGGCAACTTGAGGAATGGGAGGAATTGCTCAGATCGGCTCATTCATCCGATTTGCCGGAAGAGATTAGTTACAAACCAGCCCTGCTCTCAATCAATGATTCTGACTTTATAGTGGTGCACATTTATCTCCTTATCAACCAGGTCGTCCGTGGTTCAGTTTCACTTGTTTTGACAAAGGAACAGGCTCTTACTGAAAACGAGCTGATCGATCTAGAGCAAACAATTGGATTGTTTGCAGGAAACGGTCTTCGTGCCCAATATCTTCAGCAAACACGTCAACAACTAGAACGAGTTAGTTTCGTCTATCAAGTCAGTCAAGCAATCACCAGTACACTTGATTTGACTGATGTTTTGAATCAGACAACAGAGCTGGCTACTTTCGTCCTGAATGCTCAAGCGGCTACTCTTTATCGCATTGATCGCACCGCGAAAGAGTTAATTTTTATGTATACACAAGGAGAAGCAGCCCAAGTACTTGAAGAAGAACGCATGCCGATTGACAAAGGGATTGCGGGGCATGTTGCGACAATGGGCGAGCCTTTGGTTGTCAATGAGGTGGCACGGAGTGAGTTCTGGAACTCAGAGGTAGACACGCAAACAGGATTTCAAACGCGGAGTATTTTATGTGTCCCGCTTCTTGTTCAAGACAGAACGATTGGTGTTTTGGAGGTTCTAAATAAGGAGGATCCTGATGGTTTTACAGCCGAAGATGAGAATTGGTTGACAGTCATGGGACAACAGGTTGCGATTGCATTAGAAAATGCACAGCTTTATCAAGAGTTACGTGCTGAACAAGAACGTATTATTAAAGCCCAGGAAGAAGTTCGACATCAATTAGCGCGCGACCTCCATGACAATACAGCCCAGATGCTAAGCTTGATTATTATGAACCTTGACCTGTTGCGGACAATGCTAGACACGCAACAGTATGCTGGCTTGCCAATGGAGATTGATCGGATTGAAGATATTGCACGGCAGGCGAATCGAGAAATCCGGACTTTGTTATTTGAACTACATCCTATTATTCTCGAAACGCAAGGATTGATCCCTGCATTGAAGGCTTACCATAGACAGCTAAATTTAACTCTAGACACTTTGATTCATCTAGACGCCAACCTGGACGGTCTTGAGATGTCACCCGAAAATGCAAACAATATATTCAGCATCATACAAGAATCTGTCAACAATATACGCAAACATGCAAAAGCCAACAATATCTGGATTCGAGTCTCAATTGAAGAAGATACATTACGCTTTCAAATTGCCGATGATGGCGCAGGATTTGACTATTCTGCCACGATGAAAGATTATGATAGCCGTGGAAGCTTTGGTCTGCTGACAATGCAAGAACGAGCGCAATTGTTAAATGGTAAATTGAACATTCAATCACCATATCCCAGGTGTGAAAAAGGCACCGTCGTTTCTGGGACAATTCCTCTATCTCAAATTGCGACCGATCATTCAGTAGATTAGCACCCAACTGTATCTTTCAAAACAGGTATAGAATTGGTGGCGGACAAGATTCTGTTCATCTACCTTACAACCCTGCCACTCTGCACCTTTGATTCTGGCTTGGTAGCGAAGCGGCCTTGTCCAGGTTAGGAGTATAACAATTCAGCCATTCACTCTTGAAATTCATGCTACTGATGGAGCTGCGCGACTTAGCACTTATCACACTCCCCATGGCCCCATCTCTTTCCCCATCTTTGCTCCAGTTGGAACGCAAGCAAATGTTAAAACGCTCGAACCGCGAGACCTAGAGGCTCTCGGGTATTCATTACTCTTAGCAAATACCTATCATCTCTATTTACGTCCAGGACATCGGCTTATCGAGCAACTCGGTGGCCTACATCAGTTTATGGCTTGGGAACACCCGATTTTGACCGACTCCGGGGGTTATCAGGTGTTTAGCCTGGCGCATCAACGTAAATTAGATGATGATGGTGTAACCTTCCGTAGCCACATCGATGGAAGTCATCATCATTTCACACCGGCTCGTGTAATGGAGATAGAACAAGCACTTGGTGCAGACATTGCAATGGTGTTAGATGAATGTCCAGACCCGTTTGATCGAGATTATAATGAACAGGCGCTCCGGCGTACACATCATTGGGCGGTACTATCCAAAGAGGCCCATACACGAGATGATCAGGCCTTATTTGGCATTGTACAAGGAGGGATTTCCCCTGCGTTGCGTTTACAAAGCGCACAATTTTTAGCATCACTTGATTTTCCTGGATATGCAATCGGTGGACTGGCCGTAGGAGAAACAAAAGAGCAGATGTATCAGATCTTAGATGAAACTTGTCCTGCTTTGCCACGCGACAAGCCACGTTATTTAATGGGCGTGGGTGCACCAGAAGATATTGTCGAAGCTGTTTATCGCGGTATCGACATGTTTGATTGCGTCTTACCAACAAGAATCGCACGCAATGGCGCTTTGTTTACACCAAAGGGGCGACTCAATATTCGCAATGCAATCTACTCAGATGATCCAAAACCGATTGATGCCGCCTGTGAATGCTACACATGTCAGACTTTTAGCCGTGCATACCTCCGCCATCTCTTCAAAGCTGGTGAGGTAACAGCATTACGGCTTGCGACAATTCACAATTTGCATTTTATGCAATCATTGATGAGCCAGATTCAAACAGCAATTGGGCAAGGGACAATGGCTGATTTTCGTCAGAGTTTCTTACAGACTTATCAAATTAGTAATCAAACTGTTCGTCACGAGCAGCACCAAAAACGGATAGAGGCGCGTCTCGAAAAAAATTAGAATTGATTCACTGTGGGTGTATACTTTCGAATTCGTAACTTAATAATATAAGGCTCATCCCAAAAATTGCGCAAGCCATCATTATTTTATCGAAAACGCAAAGTCGTTTTCTTCTTGCTCAATTTCGTCTGATGAATGATGAGTCAAATATAAGGAAGAAGTTGTCTTGTTTGATATTATCAAAGCAATTATTTGGGGTGGTTCATTTTAGGCGGACAATTAGGTTTACATTTTTGCAAAGAGAAAAGATGTTTATATTTTCTACTTTGAGCCATGCTCAGGCAGAAAATGACCTCATATAGATTTTTGTCTATGTATCAAAAGTGTAAACCTAATTCTGAACCACCCCAATTATTTTAGGATTTATACAGGGAGCGACTGAGTTCATCCCTGTGAGTAGTAGCGGTCATCTAGTCATTGTTCCCTGGCTACTCGGTTGGGAACCTTCAAATCTATTATTTGATGTTGTTGTACATTGGGGAACGCTGATTGCGATTTTGTTTGTATTTGGACGGGATTTTGTCGAAATGGTGGAGGCAGTGTTTCGCAGTATTGCTCAACGATCACTTGCCGATCCGAATGCTCGCCTTGCGTGGTTTATTGTGATTGGCAGCATTCCAGCCGCAATTGCCGGTTTATTGGTGAAGGATCTGTTCGAAGAGCTTGTGACAGCGTCTTCAGCACCACTAATTGCAGGGTATGCATTGCTTGCGACGGCCTTACTTCTAGCTAGTAGCGAATTTCTGACCAAACGAGCAAAACAAACTGACGACTTGAGTCACTTAACCCTACTCAGCACATTGGTTATTGGTCTAGCACAAGTATTGGCGCTTTTGCCAGGCGTCAGTCGGAGCGGAAGCACAATTGCATCAGGTCTGATTGTCGGGCTTCATCGTAACACCGCGGCTCGTTTTAGCTTTTTGCTCGGTGCCCCCGTTTTTCTTGGTGCTGGTCTATTGCAGCTTGGTGATGCACTAGCCGAAGATGTAAATGATGTCATTCGCCAGGCTCCCGTATTGATCACTGGCTTTCTTGTTAGTGCAGTGACTGGATATGCTGCAATTCGATTTCTACTTTCTTATCTGCAACAGAATAATCTCTATCCGTTTGCTGTATACTGTTTGCTAGCTGGATGCGCTGTGATAGGTCTCTATTTCGCTTAGGACTTGTAAAAAATAAGGTCGTCTGAGGAATTGTGTGGTTTTCAGTTGGTTTGTTGGTTAGTTGGTTGACAAACTAGCAAACCAACAAACTACCAACGTTTACCCCACAAAACCTCAAAGAACCAAAATAATTTGGGCATTTGGAATCAAGGATGCTCCTTTATCAGAATTTGCTCAACCATTGCAATCATACCGGCATCAGAGTCAGCCTATTGACATTCTGTATTGCCATTATTTTATCTGCTTGTAGTCAGACGACCTTTGTCGTGCCGGATCCAGTAACAATACGAATTGCCGGTGCAACTACGTTGAAACCTGTTCTACAGAAGTTAACTGTTGAATTTAGCCACAGACATCCTCATGTTCTCTTTGACTACCGCGAAGGTGGCAGTACATTGGGCGAACAGTGGCTTAGGGATGGAAGAATCGATCTTGCGGCCAGTATACTTTCGCCAAAAGAACAACCTGTTGACAGCACAGACGATATCCAAATCTCTCTGGAAGATGATTTTACAGCGCCAGATTTTTCGATAGGGGAGCCATTGGTGTATATTCCGATTGGTCTTGATGGCCTCGCAATTGTTGTGCATGCGAGCAATCGGATCGAAAATGTAAGTTTATTGGAACTGCGTGATCTTTTCAGCGGTCGTCTTCTGAATTGGGCAGAGCTCAATGGTGATCTAGGTGAGGTATTGGTCGTAAGCCGCGAAGATGGCAGTGGGGCGCGTATTCTGTTTGAAGAGAGGGTTATGGTAGGAGAACGAGTCACGTTAACAGCGGTTGTAATGCCTGCTAGCGCCGATGTGATAACGTATGTAGCTAAGTCTCCGACGGCAATTGGATATGTGTCACGTGCATATGTTGATCAACTGATTCGTATAGATCTTCAGAAAAGTTCTCGAGAAATTTTTAGTGCACAAGTTGATGAAATGGCAAGCAGAGTTGGAAATGATACAAAAGTAAGTCAGATTGTTACCACTGATGCTGTTCGCATTTTATCGGTCGATGGGTTAACGCCAATTCGGTCAAGTTTGGAGGATCAAAGCTATTACTTAACTTACCCTTTATATCTGATTAGTCGGGGCGAACCCTCCGGATTGCTAGGTCAATTTATCGATTATGTATTGAGTCCCGCAGGACAGGAAATTGTTGGTGATTATCATGCTTCGATTTGGAACTAGTTTTCGTAAATTTGCTATTTGTTTTATTATGTGGTAGTCTGTTGGATAGTAGCTTGGCATTCTCATTTTAAAGTTCCACTATTGGAATGAATGGCTGAAATAATCGACCAAAATGAGTCACTTAAGTGAGCTATTGTAGAGTTTTCTCCTAGCTATTTGCTTTATGGAGAGGTAGTTTTGCCAAGAAAGTCGTGTATTGTCTGTGAAAGTGGGGGAATCCCCACTTTTCTTATTGTATGAATCTTACATTGTATGAATCAATAGCGCAGAAGCATTCTCATTGAAAAGTAGTCGAGTAGAGTGGGTTGAAACCTGGAGTGTATCTTAAGCCATGTCAAAAGCATTAATAGCCGGCATCAATCAGGTTGCAGTTGATAAAGGACTTGACCGAGAAGTGATTTTTGAAGCGATCGAAGCAGCACTGATTTCAGCATATAAACGGAATTATGGTTCCGTTGCAAATGTCTCCGCAGAGGTTGATCGATCCTCTGGAGAAATGCGCGTTTTTGCTGAACGTGAAGTGGTTGAAGATGTCATAAATATTCGCACGGAAATTACAGAACAAGATGCGAAGAGATGGGTTCCTACTGTTACGTTGGGTGACGTGATTAAAGTTGAAACCAAGCCGGACGACTTTGGACGCATTGCTGCTCAAACGGCCAAGCAGGTAATTTTACAGCGCATTCGTGAGGCAGAACGTGACACCTTGTATGAAAATTTCGCTCATCGAGTCGGCGAAATTATCAGTGCACAGGTTCGTAGTATTGATACTGTCTCAGGTGCAGCGACAATTCTGCTCGATGAAAAACATGAAACATTGATGATGCGGGATGATCAGATTCGTACTGAACGTTTACGCCGCGGGGATTATGTAAAAGTTTATGTCGTGGATGTTCATAGAAGCACTCGTGGTCCTGTGATAAAAATTAGTCGCACCCATCGCAATTTGTTACGCCGCTTAATGGAACAAGAAATTCCCGAAATCCGTGACGGGATTGTTGAAATCAAAGCGATTGCAAGAGAGCCTGGGGCGCGTAGTAAAGCTGCTGTAGTGGCGACAGTACCAGGAATCGATCCAGTTGGAAGCTGTGTTGGAATGAGAGGTTTACGTATACAGAACATCGTCAATGAATTAAGCGGCGAGAAAATAGACGTTGTTGAATGGAGCAATGATGTTATTCGATATATCTCAAATGCTCTCAGTCCTGCCAAGGTAACCAATGTTTTACTGGATGATAGTGGGTCGATCAAAACAGCAGTTGTCGTTGTACCCGATCGTCAACTGAGTTTAGCAATCGGCAAAGAAGGGCAAAATGCACGTCTTGCAGCCAAGCTTACTGGTTGGCGCATTGATATCAAGAGTGAAAGCGAATCGATTGCTGAAGGACTAGACAAACTAATTGCAGAACAAGCCACAACTGCCACAATCACTTCTGGTGAGAACGATCTGCTGGCATATGCTGAAGAACTTCTGCGTAATCAGGATACAAAGCAGGTTGGAGCAGATAGTGACGATCTACTGCGCCAGGCAGCTAAACGTGTTGAAGAGATGCCCTCCACTCCTGTCGAAATGGCTGAAGAATCAGGGCGAGAATTGCCTTCTTTAGAGGAATTAGACAGTTTAACAAAAGCAGAAAACACTGCTCCGAAGCTTTCCTTTGATGATGCGGCCGCCATGGTTGAGAAGGAAGAGCAGGAATTTGTAGAACAATTTCCGGTTTATGATATCAATTTTGAAGAGGAATTTTCATCTGAAGAAAATGATGACCAAGGAACTTCAGGTCCGGAAAAAAGTGATGGCACCAAGAAGGACGAACCCGAAGAGTCTTCAGATATCATTACGGCTGATATGTTGCGTTCACGGTCAAAGAAGAAACAGGAAATTGACTTTGATAGCCCAGACTTCGAGATTCCAGCAGAATTGCTCGTGGGATTGGATCCAGATGACACAGAGGAACAGTCAACTGAATCGGAAATTGGTAAGGGTAAAGGGAAAAAGAAAAGCGCAAAGGGAGAGAAGAAATCCCGTCGTCGAAAACGACAAGCCGATACAGAGAAAGACGAGTTCAGTGATTTTTTCTAGATATCAAAAGCAAGGGAGTGTGTCCCAAAGTGTGTAAATGCAACCGATTCTCTGACTGAGCAGTGTCCATTTACACACTTTGTGGTACACACTCAAAGCAGGATGACAAAGAAACAACGTGGTCCGAAAACCAAACGTATACCACAGCGCATCTGTATTGCTTGTCATCAACCAGGAGGAAAGCGTGACTTGATCCGGTTGATACGCACAGAGAATGGTGTTGAAGTCGATTTGACGGGCAAAAAACCAGGACGGGGTGCGTACTTAGATCCGATTCAAGCGTGTTGGCAAAAGGCATTAAAAACGAAACGTATTGATCAGGCTTTGCGAACACAAGTTAGTGTCGAAAACCAACGAGAGCTTTCTGAATTTATAGAGACATTACCTGAATGATGAAGAAAAAAAGCTTATGAGCGTGCAAGACCATAGCAACCTATAGCATTGAGTTGTCGAAGTCCCGTTTTTACGCTTTTGAATTGGGGTGGTTCATTTTAGGCGGACAATTAGGTTTACATTTTTGCAAAGAGAAAAGATGTTTATATTTTCTAATTTGAGCCATGCTCAGGCAGAAAATGACCTCATATAGATTTTTGTCTATGTATCAAAAGTGTAAACCTAATTCTGAACCACCCCTTTGAATTTATCCAAAAAGTAGCCATGATCCTCTCTGTTCTTTGGAGGAAGGCAAACTTATTGGATATATATAGTTCCACAGAAAGGTTTTGTTCCTCTTTTCTTCATTCGAGAACGGGACAAAGCTTTTCTGGATGGGTGTATATATACTGTGGGTATGATGAAGATATGGTTGCTCCTGCTCCTGCGGCTCTGCCAGCTAGCCTAAAATTATATTTTCATATAGGACGCAGTTTAGATATGTGCCTTCAAAATCGATTAGAAAGAGTAGAAAGATCGGTTGAGTCATGTATGGAGGACAGTGTCATGATTACATGATTATTCAAGTAATCAGCCTCTGTTCTCCCCGCTTGTCATCTGCCACTCCTTTTTTCTACCTCATTCTCTTGATTTGTTGCGTATAATCAAGCAAAGCTCATTTATCATCAATTGTGCATGGTAACATACTTGCTCACGGCTGAGAATCAATCAGCAAGTTCTACTCGGCTCATATAGTCTAATTGATTCTCAGCTGTGGCAGTGCGCAATATATTTCCATTGACTCATAACGGTGGGGCTGTACACTTTTGGTGGATGGGCACAAGCAAAATACAATCTTAATATATTGAAATTTCTCCTTGAAAGAGAGGTGTGTGGTAGATGGCGACACAAAGCAAACAAAATTTACAAACGACTCAGAGTCATAATGGCTTTCAGGATTCAAATGGACATAATACCTCCAATGGTGTGAATGCAGGTCAAGTAGCGACAGGAACTTCTCCTTCGGAAATCGTTGTTGATGATTTTATCACAGTTCGTGAACTGGCCGAGTTGATGAACCGTAGTCCAATTGATCTCATCAAAGTGCTTATGCAATTTGGCATTATGGCTCCGATCACGCGCAGCATTGACCATGACACAGCGGTTATCATCGGTGAAGAGTTGAACGTTGCTGTGAATTGGCCAGAAGAGGAGGAGGTCGAGGAAGAAGAATCGGTCGAAGAAGATGCCCAAGTACGAAAAACGTTTGTTCAGCAGATTCTGAGCAAAGAAAAAGAAGACAACTTAATCAGTCGATCTCCTGTTGTGGCGGTTCTGGGTCATGTTGACCATGGCAAAACCACTCTACTAGATCAAATTCGCAATACAAATGTGGTCGCTCAAGAAGCTGGTGGTATTACACAACGGACTGGTGCTTATCAAGTAACCGCCGAAGGCCAAATGATCACCTTTTTGGATACGCCAGGTCATGAAGCATTTACTGGTATGCGTGCTCGTGGGGCACAGGTGACAGATATTGTTGTGCTAGTTGTTGCGGCTGATGATGGCATTATGCCCCAAACAAAGGAAGCCATTAGCCATGCGCAGGCCGCCGGTGTCCAGATTATTGTTGCATTGAATAAAATCGACAGACCCAATGCAAATCGTGAACGGGTCATGGAAGAGCTTTCCCAACATGGTCTACAGCCGGAAGAATGGGGGGGAGATACGATCGTTGTGCCCGTCTCTGCTTTGTATGGTGATGGCGTGGATGACCTACTAGAGAATATTTTGCTAGTGGCCGAGCTTGAGGAGTATAAAGCCAATCCAAAGGGTGTCTGTGTAGGTACAATTATTGAAGCCGAATTGGACAAATATCGCGGTGTCACGGCAACCATCCTTGTTCAAAATGGTACATTACGCGCTGGCGATACGATTGTTGTTGGCAAAACATGGGGACGCACCAAAGCCATGTTTGACTATGAGGGCAAAAAGCTGAAACAGGCAGGCCCGAGTACTCCAGCCGTCATTCTAGGACTCCAAGATGTCCCCATGGCTGGGGAATCTTTTGCCCGTGTACGGTCAGACAAAGATGCTCGCCGTATTGCAGAAGAACGACAGCAAGAAGCAATGGCAGTGCAGCGTCAACCTGGTCAGACGCCGGTTTCTTTGGATGATCACTTTGCTCGCTTTGAACAAAGTGATACGAAAGTTCTCAATTTGATCGTTCGTGCCGATATGCAGGGAACCCTGGAACCCGTTACACAAAGCTTGGAAGATCTAGAGCATGAAGAAATTAAGGTCAAGATTTTACAAGCTGCCATTGGGAATGTTTCCGAATCTGATGTGATGTTGGCAGAAGCAAGTGATGCGATTATTATCGGTTTTAGCGTTGGAGTCGACAAAGCGGCATCCGTTCGTGCAGAGGCTTCGGGGATCGAAATTCGCTTATACAACATTATCTACAAGATGATTGAAGAGATCGAGTTAGCAATTACAGGTATGCTTGATCCAATTTATGAGGATGTAACGATTGGCCATGCCGAAGTCTTACAGTTGTTCAAACTGCGTCGTGGTGTGATTGCCGGTTGCAATGTGACAGACGGTGTAGTCAAACGCAATGGCAAAGCACGCATCTTGCGCAATGGCAACGAAATTCATCCGCCTTCAAACATCAGTACATTGCGACGTTTTACAGAAGATGTCAACGAAGTCCGTAGTGGATATGAGTGCGGAATCCGTATTGCAGAAGGAGACCATTTGCTGCGTGAGGGGGACGTTCTAGAAATTACTGAACGTCAGCGCGTTCGATAACGTTGCCAAGCAACGCTTTTTGCTCCCATAAAAACGTACTGTCCTGTAATCAAAGTTATGCCAGAGTCTAAACAAAGAGTTCGACTATATGACAACCATTCGACAACAACGGGTATCGAATTTGCTTTTCGAAGAACTATCGATTCTGATCGGGAGCGAACTCGAAGATCCCCGTTTGAGTTTAGTAACTGTAACGAGCGTAGTTATCAGCCGGGATCTACGCAATGCAAAGATCTATATAAATCATCAGGACGATGAGGTGTCACAAAGCGACGTCTTACAAGGTTTAACCAATGCAGCGGGATATATGCGCCGCCAAATCGCTGAACGGTGTGGTCTACGGGTTGCGCCCGAACTTCTTTTCTACTATGATGATACACCTGAAAAGGCGGCTCGTGTTGATGAGCTTTTGCGGAAAATCGCGCAGGAACGTGAACTTCAGTAGATCCAAATAATCGCCGGGTCATTTCTTACTTTACTTTCTGGTAAAAGAAAAGAGATGAGGTGAGAAATGTGACAAAAAGCGGTTAGCAGTTCATCCAAAAGGTAGAGAACCCAAAAAGGAGGAAGGAATGCTAACCGCGCCAGAAATAACTATAGCAGTACTGATGAATGTATTGCAAGTAACGCCGATGGGAACAAACGTAAATGTAATGCGTCTGATGTGGGCAATGCTGAATGGGTCGTTTCTGAAAAGTCGAGGAGCAATCCATAGCGCATTGAAAGAAAGCGGGTTTGAAGATGAGGAGCTCCGGCGAAGCTGGTGGAGCTTTCGATATGGATCATGGGATATCACAAGTCTGCTGGGGTCGTGGCAAGAAGAAGTGGAAAGGGGAATGGGAGGCAAAAAAGTTAGAAGGGTACCGAGTGAAAAGCATAGATATCACAGGGTTCTGGCGACCGAAGCTGCAAGGGAAAGTGAACCGACTCTATAACTCAACGGCTCGTCGGGCATTGCCCGCGCTCATCTTTGGAGTGATGATAAGCTCGGGGGAGATAGGCGGGAAGCGAGTGCCACTGCTCAAGGCAATCATGAGATGCACGGTTGGAACAAAGGAAAGTGAGTTTCGGAAAAAGCTGCTGAAAGAGACGAAGAAATCACTGGAGTCAGACGAAGTGGCGGTGGTCGATGCCGGGTTTACAATCAGAGAAATGCTAGAAAGCGGCATAGACCGATTTGTCCTGCGGGAAGCGATTAACTGCACAGTGCGCCGCAATGAGTTCCCCAAACGCAAAGAAAAAGGCAGACCACCTGAATATGGTGATATTGTGCGACCGCTCTCGCAGCTATAAGGAAAGCGACTCGAGGCTACAACTCCGGACTCGTCTGGTCGCTTTCTCTATAGTGGTCGCCTGATTTGCTATCAAGCATGGCACAATCTCGTCCCCAGAACAACCAAGGTGGATACAGCCAACCGTACCTACTCGATTTACGTCATTCAGGATCCGGCCTACAACACACCTTTGGTTTTGGCGACCGTTATGACTTTGCAGCCTGAAACCATTTATCTTGTCTACCTGGAACGCTGGCCTGTTGAACATCCCCCCTTGGCTTCCAAGCAGATGATTGGCTTACATCGTCAATTTGTTCATGCCGATGAGGCTTGTTTCCGCTTACCTGAACTGGGGCTGCTGGCTGGCAATCTTCTTTCCCATTTAGCCGCTTCTCTTCCTCCCATACCGACTGGCTACTGGGATCGAGAGCCTCAAGCCACTCCCGGCAGGCTGCGCCGTGTTCTCTCGAGTGCTCTTTTTCCAACTCCTGACCAACTCGACCCTGACTTTCGGAAAAAGGCCTCGGTTTCACACCATTTACCTAAAGGCGTTCTCGCTCATCGCCGCCTCAATGCCGCTGCTTAAACTAGCCGAGCACTATTTTTACATTTTATCCCGTTTTTTCAGGGTGGATTCTTTTTTCCGCCCCTTTCGGTTTGCCCTTTGTCACTCAAGCCTTTACCAGAAAGTAAAGTTCTTAGGCTTTTCCAACAATCAAAATCCCTAATTTGATCTGGAAAAGCGCAAGCCATTCCAGAGAAATCGGCTTGGCAAATCAGGGATTTGTTTCTCTGGAATGGCCTTATACTAGGCAACGCCATGAAGTGGTACAAGATTTTGTAATATAAACAATATTTCTATACAAGTATGATGGACACGTCTCTTGTCGCGGGATTGCATCGAGCGACAGATATATTATGCGTTAGCCACATTGCTCCAGATGGTGACGCTGTTGGTAGTTTGCTCGGCATGGGTTGGATTTTGCGGAAACTTCAAAAAAAGCCCGTTTTGGCTTTAGAAGATAATGTTCCTGAAAATCTGAGACAAATTCCTGGAGCCGAAACAATTGTCCACACGGAAAGCATTCTCCCCCATTATGATCTAATTGTCTGCTTAGATGCATCAAGTGCGGATCGGATGGGGGCAATTTATCAACCTCAAAATCATGCAACCATTCCGCTCTACGTAATTGACCATCATGTGACGAATACTCACTTTGGAACGATTAATTGGGTTGATCCCACTTGTGCTGCTACATGTCAGATGCTGGTGGAACTGGCAGATGCACTCCATGTTTCCCTTGAAGGTCCACTTGCTCAGTGTTTGCTAACCGGATTGGTGACAGATACACTCTGCTTTCGAACAAGCAATACCAATGCAGCCGTCTTGAAGACAGCCTCTAGACTGATCGAAGGTGGCGCGACACTTGCGACAATCACCGAGCAGATCCTTAATCGACGCCCATACAATGTTCTTCAACTTTGGGGGAGCGCTCTATCAAATGCCCAACTAGAAGACGGCGTTATCTGGGTCACAATTAGCCAAAATCAGATGAACGCTATCGGGAACCCGACCGCCGATCTACAATTGAGTAGCACTCTGCTTACAGCCGCTGAAGCAAATGTTAGTGCTTCGTTTCGCGAAACAAAAGATGATGCGGGAAACCCAGCTGTTATCTGTAGCTTTCGAGCGCGGCCAGGCTACAATGTTGCTGATCTTGCACTAGAACTGGGAGGCGGCGGTCACCCAGGCGCAGCGGGTTGCCAAGTAGCAGGAGTACTCGAAGAGGTTGCAGCTCGAATCGTTACATTATTAAAGATGGCAGCAAATTCAGACGGAAGTAAATAGCCGAATATTAAGTTAGGTAATCTGCGTGGCGAAACGAGAAGAGCAATATCATGGCCTGCTTATTGTTGACAAACCTGGGCGGGTAGCTGTTGATTCATCCTTGAACTCATCATTGGATTCGACTGAAAAAACAACGACTGGCTTAAAAGCATCGGCGAATCGTTCTCAAACGTTTGCATCAGACCTAGCACCCCGCCGGGAATCCTCCTCTCCTCTATCCCCAAACTCTTCCGAACGAAACCTACCGACGAGCCATGATATTGTTCAGATGGTACGACGATGGAGCCAACAGCGTCGAATTGGCCATACGGGCACATTGGATCCAATGGCGAGTGGCGTATTGGTTTTGTGCTTGGGCAAGGCGACGCGATTGGTTGAGTATTATCAAGGACATGCGAAGCAATATTATGCCGAGATCGTTCTGGGGAAAGCAACAGACACATATGATGCGGTTGGGACTGTCACAGAACAGATCACGACACCTCGGTTAAACAGCGAGCAATTAGATGCGGCTCTCTCTAAATTTCGAGGACATGTTTGGCAGATACCGCCACTCTACTCTGCACTCAAACGTGATGGCGAAAGTCTACACCGCAAAGCTCGTCGCGGTGAAACTGTGACGCTTGATCCTTGCTCCGTTTTTTTTCACGAACTCGATCTCTTGAGGTATGATCCACCAGATTCAAAGAGCGGTGGTCGGCTTTATCTCCGCACGGTGTGCTCAGCTGGCACATACATTCGTAGCCTGGCGCACGATCTCGGACAGGCATTGGGGACCGTTGCTTATCTGGATATTTTGCGACGTGAAGCAGCGGGATCCTTCAACCTTGAACAAGCCCGATCGCTAGATGATTTAGAGCAAGCAAGTGAAGACAATCGATTTGGTGAATTGCTATTGCCTCTGGGATCTGGTCTTCATCTACCAAAAATTACCCTGGACGAACATGCCACACAGCGTCTTGGCTATGGACAAACAATTATCTTAAATTCGCCAGAGACACTGTCTGTTGCACAATCTTTACTCAAATCAACGCCGGAACAAGCTGAAACGCTTTCATCTGCCGAAGACACCCAATTGGCAGCGGCTATTCAACAAGGGCAGGTCTTCGTTGGAATCATTCGTTGTCTGGGGTATACTGACCCATCTAAGTCTGGACCTGGGACAATGTGGAAAGCAGAGAAGTGGTTTGCCTAAGATGCGAATTTATCAGGATGTTCAATCAATAGAGATCGCTGGACCGACATTCTTAACAATTGGAAATTTTGACGGTTTTCATCTCGGTCATCAAAGTCTGATTCAAACATTAAAAAAGTTGGCAAATGAGACACCTGCAGATGTCACGCCACATGTCGGTCTCTTGACATTTGATCCACACCCGCTAAGTGTTCTTCGTCCGCAGCATCCAATCCAGCTGTTAACAACGCCCCAAGAACGTTTGACGTTCGCTGCGCAATCGGGTGCAAATTTGGGGATTATCCAACCATTTACAGAAGAAACTGCAGGTTTGCGTGCGGTTGAGTTTATGTCGATGCTCAAGAAGCATTTGGGATTGGCTGCACTCGTTGTTGGACCAGATTTTGCTCTCGGTCATGGTCGTTCGGGAAATTTAACCCGTCTAGAGGAATTGGGCAAACAGCTTGGCTATCAATTGAATGTCATGGAACAAATTGAAACTGCGGGCGAATCAGTCCGCAGCAGTCGGATTCGTCAATTGCTGGCAGAGAGCAAAGTAGATGTTGCAGGAAAACTTCTTGGGCGACCCTATTATGCTACTGGACAGGTCGTGGAAGGAGATAAACGGGGTCGACTGATCGGGGTTCCGACGGCAAATCTCGCTATTCCAAAGAACAAACTATTGCCGCCGAACGGGGTCTATGCAACTCGTACGGAGATTATTGATCCTGTAATCTCGGATTCTGACGAGCAAACGATTCAGCTGTCAGAAAAACAGCCTTTAACTTTTCCGAGCGTTAGTAATTTGGGTGTACGCCCAACTGTTGATGGGCAGGTATTTCGGTTTGAAACACACCTGCTAGATTTCCCCCCTCCTGGTGAGCCAGATAACCTTTACGGCAAAACAGTCCGTGTTGAATTTATCCAGCATTTGCGTAACGAGCAGCGCTTCGAGAATCTAGACGCATTGGTCGCACAGATTCAGTTAGATATAGAGCAGGCGCGTCAAATTTTTTCGGGTGGTATCCCAAATTGTGTGTGAATTCGCTTTTTCTCTGAGAGACCAAGTAGCATTTACACAATTTGTGGTATACCACCTTTTTTCGTAGTAGCTTTTCATATGAAGCAACATTTTTTATCGTTCTCTTTCCTGCATTCGTTTCTAAAATCATATCTAAGTTTTCTAGCACTTCGGATTCTGTTGCCTGCGTCGTCAGTTCTATTGTTGACGAGTTGCATCATAGGAACGATCCAAATTCGCAGTCCTTTCGTTGGTCTCAACCCTCCTCGCTACATTTATGGTGCTCCTCCTCTTCCGTTTGAGAATCCCAATATTCTGGGCGTCTCTTTTCAACGTGCCCGTGCCATTGAAAGTCTGGAAGGCGCATTAGCTTGCTTAGAATCTGGTAACGCCGTCTATGGCATGACTCTCGAAAATAGCAATGTGCGAGATGAGCCAGATGTCGATGCTTGTCGGATCGGTCGTACGCCAAGAGGACGGCTCATTCGCATCAATGGAATTTTTGCTGAAAACTCAGCAGAACCGCTAACTTCGCTTTTGGACACGGCAGAGAGCGATGAGGACGCTGAACAAGAGGACGGAATCGTATTCAGCTTTGAGGAAGATGTCAAGCCAATCTTTGATCGCAACTGTAACAGTTGCCACGGGAGCGTCATCAAAACCGTTGGTCTACAGGTAACCGACTTTCAAGCATTGATGGCGGGCAGCGACAAAGGTGAAGTTTTGGTGCCTGGAGATGCTTCTGCGTCAAAATTGTGGACGCAAGTAGATTCAGGCAAAATGCCGCTTGTGGGCGAGCTGTCTGATGAGGACAAAACAATTATCAAAGCCTGGATCGATGGAGGTGCGATCGAGACACGTCCCGCACTTCCTCGTCTGTCTCAGACCTGGCTCTTGCTCAATCGAGAAGATGTAGACGACGTGCCAATCGTGTGTGATCACGAAATTGAATCCCCCAAGACGCTCGTCAGTAGTACGCTTGTCCAGTTTCTAAGCTGCGGTGTTGAGCCCCCTTCAGAATTTGTTACAACCCTCAAAGAAGAGATTGAAGCACGCCCCAGAGAGGAAAGCAGTATTGCAGGTAGTGGCAACTCAGGAAACCAAGCCACGCAAAATACGTCTGGAGCGCAAGCATATGCAGCCGGTTCAGGTGGGCGCATTCAAGCCGGAGCCCTCGGGCTGCCTCCTCCTTCGGACAGCGATCCATTTCTGATTCCTCAAGGTGGATTTTGTATCGAACAACGGTTGGCGCGACGTCTTCAAGATCAGCGCAGTATCACAGCTCTTGCCTTTGCACCCAACGGAACGCTCTTTATGGCGCTTGACACAATGCCGACTGGCCAAGATGTCGATCCGCTTGTTCTGCTTGATGCGTATCATCCAAGTCGCTCGATCGCAGCTTATAATAGCATCGATGATGGTGGATTTGGCGAAATTTTTGTTGAATCTAGCAGGATCACTGGCCTCGCCCATGAGGCGGGAAATCTCTACGTCAGTCGGGCAGGTGAAGTTGGGCGGATACCAGATGGTGGAAGCTATCAAAAATTAGCCGGCGGCTTTGCCGTGAACAGCCAGCTTTTTCATGCCAATAACGGAATTGCCATCTCCAATGGTTGGCTCTATGTCTCTGCTGGCGGGATTCGAGATGGTTGGTCAGACGGCCCCCTGGTCAATATGGACGAAGCAGGTGCGATGCACATCGTGTCTGGTGGCAACCGATTGGCAGCACGGTTGGTTCGCGCACCGCTCGACCAATTACTCAGTCAACGATCAATCGACCTATTTCAAACAGCCGCGCGTGGTCTTCGTAACCCTTATGGCCTCACCCGCGGACCTGACGGACGTCTCTGGATCACGGACAATGGAGCCACAAACGTCCCAGAGGGCATTAGCGCGGGTGATGAGGTTAACGTATTCGACCCAAATAGCGTTGCCCCTGGAACTGCGGAAGAGGCGACGCCTTTCTACGGATTTCCGCTTGCTCTAACAGGTCACAATCCAGATTGGTATGTGCAACCTGTTGTTGCGATGCCGAATACCGCCGCGCCAACGGGTATTACATGGGCGTATGGTACAATCTTTTATGCTCAATATGGACGCGATCCTGGTCTCTATCGCCTTGGACGCGCCAGCAATGGGCAGACGATTGCAGAACGCATTATGTTGGCTTGGCCAGTCATCAGTTTGGCGACTGCACCAGATGGAGCGCTTTGGATGGGCACAGGAACAGGCGGTCTCTATCGGCTCACCCCTGGCTGCGGGTAAATATACAAATTTACTCAGTCGATCCAAACTCTTGTGGAATAGGCGCTCTCTGACACCGGTTTCGGTTGAGTAGAGCCGCACGAGAGAATGCTGCGCCATGCATGGCGACCCTGCAAACACAAGACACATTTTGGATCGACCGATACGAGGGATTGGGACGACCAGTCTCCAATCTCTACTTCCTAATCCCCAAAAAGATACTACGTGCGATTTCTCTTCGTCTCGGCTCAACTCCCCGGTCATCTAGATTGGGGCGGATATCTCAAAACTGCCATTGAGCTACAAGCGCGTGGTCACGAGGTGCTCTGGGCGAGCGGGAAGGCAGTCAAGCCGCTCCTGGATCGTGCTCAGATCAACCTACACGAATTGAGTGAAACCGGCTGGCGGTGGCCACCACCACCACCCCTAAGTCCCGATCCCTCTCTTGAGCCACAAGCACTTCATGAACTCCATGCAGAGCGTGCCCTCGATCAGTGGCTCGATGTCTCTCGCGTCTCTGCCGCAACAACTGAACTACTTGATTTGCTGGCGACATATCGGCCTGATTTAGTCCTTGGTGAAAATTTTATGAGTGCGGCAGCTATTGCCGCGGATCTGGTTCAGATTCCTTTTGTTGTTGTTGGATGGCCAGCATTTCAGGCACAGACAACGGACAAGACGCAGACGATTGCAATGTTGGGGCGAGAACGGTTAACGCGTCTTTTAACACACTTTAATGCTTCCGGTCTGAATTGGACACAAGAAGGGCCACCCGCCCTGCTTTCACCACATTTGCATCTCTCTTATTGGAGCCCCAGTTGGTTTCAGAATATTTCCTTACTGAAACAGACACTTCACGTTGGTGTCAAAGCGCCGAATCCAGAGTCGGTTGTGCCCAGTCGTGCCTCAACCGCATTGCTAAACGCAGAATCGATTGCCGAAAAGCCCTGGGTATTTATCACGTTGGGGACCAGCTTTGGCCAAGATCCAAACTTTTTTGTCGCAGCAACTCATGCTGTGGCGCGTCTAGATGTTGTCCCGATTGTGGCAATTGCACAGCCGCTGTCTCAAGAAGAGTTAACGAGTCTGCGTGCTCGTTTATCGCCGGCCACGATTCTATTCAATCAGATACAGTTTGCATTAATTTTACCTATGATGAGCGCGGCAATTCATCATGGAGGCGCTGGCACAACTCATGCACTTGTCACACACGCTGTGCCACAGATTGTCGTGCCTCATGCTGCAGACCAGATACATCAAGCCCACGGCGTTACACGGAGCGGCGTAGGCGTGGGTATTCGCCCACAAAATGTGACGATTGATGCTCTTGAACAGATGTTGGTTGAGATGATGGCTGAAGATTCCCCCTTTCAACAAAATGCGAAGAAGGTACAATCAGAATTTGCCACGCTCGGCGGTATTGAACGAGGGGCAAATTTGCTGGCGAAGATCGTCTCAGGCTAAAGTGAATGCGTCAGCGTAACGGCCAGAAAAATGGAATGCAGATTGTTGCCGTGAGCCACAAAAGGATCACCAACGGCAGCCCTACACGCAAATAATCACCGAACCGATATCCCCCAGGTCCCATGACAATGGTATTCACAGGATGCCCGATAGGCGTTGTGAGACTGGCATTGGCGCCAAAAGCAATCGCCATCATGAGTGGTGTTGGGTTCATCTGCAAACTAACGGCCAGATTGAGTGCAATCGGAACAAAGAGCACAGCCACCGCTTTGGTTGAGATGATTTGGGCTAGTAGGTTCGCTAGCAAATAGAAGGCTGACAGAAAAATGATTGGATTTGCCGAACCAACAACCGAAAGGAGAGCAGACACAGCACTATCGGCTAGCCCCGTCGTTTCCATTGCTTTCCCCATTGGAATGGCCGCAGCAAGAAGCAAGAGTGTATTTGCGTCGAGTGAACGCACGGCGTCTTCTAGGCGCAAACACTGAGTCACCACCATCAAGGCCGCGCCTGCCAACGCCCAAACCACAATTGGGATTGGTGTTAACGAAGCAAGCACAACCACAGCGAGCATGATGAAAATGGCATGTCGGTTGCGCGCAGACCGTACAATCGACTGTTCAACGCCCTCTACGATGAGTAACCCGCCAACCCGCGCGACAGTCTGCAAATCCGCCTTAGATCCACGCAACAAGAGCACATCGCCATTTTCCAGATACATGGCACGTAGTCCCCGCAATTGTCGGCGCCCGTGACGTTGGATTCCTAATATCTGTACATCATACTGTTCGTTGAGCTGCATGGGACCAACCAATTGTCCAACATATGGTGAGTCTGGGAGGACGACGGCTTCGACAACTGGTTGGCTAAAGGCAGTATCTTGCTCGGCAATGGGTACCCGCTCGTTGTCTTTCAGAACCGTTGCTAAATGAACGCCATTCGACTCTAAAAAGAGCGCAATATGCTTTGGTGCGCCCCCGATCATCAACGTATCGTTGACCATAAAGCGTAGAGAGGCTACCTCCTCTGCACGATAAATATATCCGTCACGAATTAGTTGGACAAGTTCAACTGCATTTTGCTGAGTTCCGGCTGTCTTACGGGCGGTAATGTTCTCTTTTCGATTTTGTCGCCGTTTATTTTGAAGCTGATGCGGTGCCCGCTGAATCCGTCGATGACGCTGTCGCCGTTCGATTGAAGGTGGAATTTCGCTGCGTGCAATCTGGTCAAATGCTTGATTGACACTCTTGCCCACAAGAGTGCTCTGTGGATTGACCACAACCTCAGTTAGATAGGATGCTTGAGGGCGTCCGCCAACTAGATCTGACAGGGGTGATCGTGTCGGCAAAAGCCGATGGCTGATCAGTACCGTATAGGCAACGCCTACAATGGTAAATGCAATTCCCAGCGGCAGAAACTCAAAGAGTCCAATGCCTTCCCCCCCCGTCTGGCGATAGAGATCATCAATGAGGATGTTTGTACTTGTCCCAATCAGCGTAATCGTACCTCCCAAGATGGCGAAATAGCTCAATGGAATTAACAACTTCGAAGGTCTGGCATGAATTTCGCGGCTCAATGAGAGCACCACCGGCACGAGCATAACCACCACTGGTGTATTGTTCATAAAGGCGCTCGCAAGTGGCACAAAGAGTCCAAGCAAGAGCAAAAGGCGACGGCGGCTCCCTCGCGAAAAACGGGCTAACTGAATTGTGATTTGCTCCAAAGCACCAGTACGAACAAGGCCGGCACTCAATATAAACATGGCAGCCACAGTCAAAGTAGCGGGGCTGGCAAAACCAGCCAGAGCTTGATTTGGCGTCAACAAACCAGCCAAGACGAGACTCACAATCGCTAAGAGCGAAGTCGCTTCGGGTGCAATCCATCGTATGGCATAGAGCAGGGTTGCGCCACAGAGTATGATAATCAAAAGAGCTTGGTCAATGGAGATCATAATTGTTCGACAAAAATAGTGTTCATCAGACGAAAGTGTGCAATTCATTGATCGTTCGACAGATTGATCGCATATTTGCGGGGGTGGTTCAGAATTAGGTTTACACTTTTGATACATAGACAAAAATCTATATGAGGTCATTTTCTGCCTGAGCATGGCTCAAATTAGAAAATATAAACATCTTTTCTCTTTGCAAAAATGTAAACCTAATTGTCCGCCTAAAATGAACCACCCCTATTTGCGCACGTTTATCGGTCTTTACTTTCTGGTAAAGGCTTGAGTGACAAAGGGCAAACCGAAAGGGGCGGAAAAAAGAATCCACCCTGAAAAAACGGGATAAAATGTAAAAATAGTGCTCGGCTAGTTTAAGCAGCGGCATTGAGGCGGCGATGAGCGAGAACGCCTTTAGGTAAATGGTGTGAAACCGAGGCCTTTTTCCGAAAGTCAGGGTCGAGTTGGTCGGGAGTTGGAAAAAGAGCACTCGAGAGAACGCGGCGCAGCCTGCCGGGAGTGGCTTGAGGCTCTCGATCCCAGTAGCCAGTCGGTATGGGAGGAAGAGAAGCGGCTAAATGGGAAAGAAGATTGCCAGCCAGCAGCCCCAGTTCAGGTAAGCGGAAGCAAGCCTCATCGGCATGAACAAATTGACGATGTAAGCCAAGGGGGGATGTTCAACAGGCCAGCGCTCCAGAGAGAAAAGATAAATGGTTTCAGCTTGTAAAGCCATGACGGTCGCCAGAACCAAAGGTGTGTGATAAGCAGGATCCTGAAAGACGTAAATCGAATAGGTGCGGTTGGCTGTATCCACCTTGGTTGTCCTGGGGACGAGATTGTGCCATGCTTGATAGCGAATCAGGCGACCACTATAGACAAATTGACCAAACGAGTCTGGAGTTGTGGCCTCGAGTCGCTTTCCCCTATAGCATCGAGAGAGCGGACGCACAATATCACCATATTCGGGTGGTCTGCCTTTTTTCCTTACGTTCGGGTAACTCATTGCGGCGCGCTGTGCAGTTAATCGCTTCCCGAAGGACAAATCGGTCGACGTCGCTTTCTAGCATTTCTCTGATTGTAAACCCGGCATCGACCACCGCCACTTCGTCTGACTCCAGTGATTTCTTCGTCTCTTTCAGCAGCTTTTTCCGAAACTCACTTTCCTTTGTTCCAACCGTGCATCTCATGATTGCCTTGAGCAGTGGCACTCGCTTCCCGCCTATCTCCCCCGAGCTTATCATCACTCCAAAGATGAGCGCGGGCAATGCCCGACGAGCCGTTGAGTTATAGAGTCGGTTCACTTTCCCTTGCAGCTTCGGTCGCCAGAACCCTGTGATATCTATGCTTTTCACTCGGTACCCTTCTAACTTTTTTGCCTCCCATTCCCCTTTCCACTTCTTCTTGCCACGACCCCAGCAGACTTGTGATATCCCATGATCCATATCGAAAGCTCCACCAGCTTCGCCGGAGCTCCTCATCTTCAAACCCGCTTTCACTCAATCCACTATGGATTGCTCCTCGACTTTTCAGAAACGACCCATTCATCATCGCCCACATCAGACGCATTACATTTACGTTTGTTCCCACCGGCGTTACTTGCAATACATTCATCAGTACTGCTATAGTTATTTCTGGCGCGGTTAGCATTCCTTCCTCCTTTTTGGGTTCTCTACCTTTAGGATGAAACGCTAACCGCTTTTTGTCACATTTCTCACCTCATCTCTTTTCTTTTACCAGAAAGTAAAGTCGATGAGCAATAAATAAAAAGGCTCATCTACCACAAATGTGTCCACTGAACTTTAATTCCACAAGAGAATCCAACTTTCACACATTTGGGAGCTGAGCGAATAAAAAAACACCCAGATAAACCAGGTGCTCATTGAGAGCGGCTAACGGGACTCGAACCCGTAATGTTTGCTTGGGAAGCAAAAGTGATACCGTTTCACCATAGCCGCAAAGTAAATTCAAATACAAGTATACGCAGGTGGAGATGGATTGTCAAGTTCGAAAAATGTGTACGGCCAACACGTATTTTGGAGATCCGTCCCGAATCATAGATACTCATATTTGTTATGAGCGAACGATATCTGATTCCATCAAAAAGACATCGTGTCGAAGAAGAGATTAAGCGAAGCCGTTTTATTACGACCGTTGCCTACACACCAACTGTCAAGGAAGCACGGGCCTTTATCGCTGATGTTTGCAACGAGTTTGAGAACGCTTCTCATAATTGTTGGGCACACGTGATAGGTGCACCAGGGAGCACGGGACAAGCTGGCATGAGCGATGATGGTGAGCCGCACGGGACTGCTGGTCGACCGATGCTGACAGTATTGCTCCATTCTGGGATTGGAGATATCAGTGCCGTTGTCACGCGCTACTTTGGTGGCACCCTTTTGGGAAAAGGTGGACTTGTCAAAGCATATAGTGGTGGCGTCAAATTAGCTCTTGAAGAGTTACCATTGGCCGAACATGTACCCAGTGTAGAGTTGCTGCTTGTCTTTGGCTATTCTCATGTTACAATGTTTCGACGACTGATCTCCGATTTTGAAGTGAAGTTGCGAGACGAAGACTTTGGCGTCGATGTAACGATCCGCTTAAAATTACCTCTTGCGCAAGCAAAGCCATTTTCGGCGGCTATGATCGATATGACCAAAGGAGAGATTTTGATCGAAATAGAAAGGTCGGATGAAGCATGAACGAAGAATCGATTCGCCATCTGCTGTCGAAGGTAGCAGATGGCGATTGTGATGTCGATCAGGCATTGGATCAGCTACGTACATTGCCCTATGAAGATTTAGATTTTGCGCGTCTGGACCATCATCACGCGACTGGCAGAGCAATGCCAACGTCTATTGGCAACACGCGCCACCGAATCGGCATATCAATCTTCGTTGGCTCGTGTACCGGATCTTGTCTTCCACCCTTCTGCGCGTTGCATCTGGCTGGATCGTGAACCAGAGCGCAAGCGTCATCGGGGGGTGGTCGTGGTCGCAGCCGGGACAAGCGACTTGCCGGTGCTAGACGAAGCAGCTTTAACACTTGATCTAATGGGACACAAACCGCTGCGAATTGTCGATGTAGGGGTCGCTGGTCTGCATCGGCTTTTCCCTCATATTGAAACGCTACAACAAGCCAATGTTGTTGTTGTGGCTGCGGGAATGGATGGGGCGTTGCCGAGTGTCGTGGGTGGATTGACCCAAGCGCCCGTTATCGCCGTGCCTACCTCTGTAGGGTACGGAGCCAGTTTTGGCGGCTTAGGAGCGCTACTCTCCATGTTAAATAGCTGTGCATCGGGTGTTGGGGTGGTGAATATTGACAACGGGTATGGAGCGGGGCATTTGGCGGCGTTGATCAACAAGCGGATAGTGGATGGTGGATAGTAAAACGCACGATTTTTGCGGATCGCACTGGGGTCATGCCGAGAATCACGTTGATGGGATTGTCGCGCACGGATTGTTTTTGCACTAGACTTGATCCAACACCGAATGAACCTCGCAACCGAAATCATGACCAGCCTGACCGTCACGGCCCAACAACAACGCAAATGGTAATAGATCATTCCCGACAACCATCCACTATCAACTGTACTCAGGAAAAAACCATGTTGAATCAAGAAACCTTAAACAAATACAATGCATTACGTACCTTAATTCGAGGGTTGGACTCAGTGCTAGTGGCCTATTCTGGTGGCGTAGATAGTGCATTGGTCATGGCCGTTGCGCATCAGGAGTTGGGGGCACGGGCTTTGGCCTGTATTGGTATTTCGCCAAGCTATCCAACACGCGAGATGAGGCAAGCGATCAAAACTGCAGAAGAGCTGGGTGTGCCCTATCGAAGGGTAGATACAGAAGAGTATCTGGACGAGAATTATGCAGCCAATCCAACGAATCGCTGTTACTTTTGCAAATCAGAATTACACAACCGGCTTCATCAAATTGCACTCGATGAAGGATGGCAAGTCGTACTTGATGGAACCAACGCAAGCGATTTAGGCGATCATCGCCCTGGAATCGATGCTGCCCGCGAACGAAACGTACGATCGCCTCTTGTGGAGGTGGGGATACGTAAACCCGAAGTGCGAAAAATTGCTCACGATATTGGCCTGCCGGTATGGGATAAGCCCGCAATGGCGTGCCTCTCATCACGCGTGCCTCATGGCACAGCGATCACACCAGAGTTGTTGCGTCAGATTGAAGAGGCAGAAGACGTATTGGTCGAATTGGGCTTTACTCAATTTCGCGTGCGTCATCACGGAGAGATTGCGCGCATAGAGATTCCGCCAGACGATTTCCACCATGCCATAGAGAATCATGAACTGATTGCCATTCGCATCAAACAAAGCGGGTATCGTTTTGTGACATTAGATCTAGCTGGCTATCGGAGCGGTTCGATGAACGCCATGAATAGTGCGGTGATACCGTTAGCAGAGTTGATGACGAATAGCTGATAGCTGAAGGCTAATAGTAAGAACTTATATGATCGCTTATCTTGATATGCCATCCGGTATTTCGGGTGATATATTTCTGGGCTGCTTGGTTGATAGCGGTTGGCCCATCGATGCTTTGCGCGCCACAATTCAGCAACTGAAGCTGCCCATAGATAGTTGGGCAATCAGCGCTGCAAGCGTTATGCGCGGGCCCCTTCGAGCGACGCTGATTGATGTGCAGGTAGCGGAGGGTGATACCCATCGTCATCTTGGTGATATTCGCAAAATTTTTCATGCTGCTGCTTTGCCAAACTCCGTGAAAGAGCAGTCTATCGCTATATTTACTCGGTTAGCCGAGGCCGAAGCCCGCGTACATGGCTCTTCTGTCGAGGATGTGCACTTTCATGAAGTCGGTGCGCTAGATGCAATTATAGATGTAGTAGGCACCGTAGCGGGTCTGCATGCGCTCGGAATAGAACAACTTTATGCCTCATCCTTCCCATTGGGGTCTGGTTGGATCCAATCAGCCCACGGTCATCTGCCGCTTCCTGCGCCTGCCACACTCAATCTGTTGGCCGATGTCCAAGCGCCAACACGACCAGCTCCCGGTCCTGGCGAACTGGTGACACCAACAGGTGCTGCGATTGTGGCTGAGTTGGCCCATTTTACACAACCATCTTTGAAGCTACATTGTATCGGCTTAGGTGCCGGGCGAAAAGAATTTGAATGGCCGAATATCGCACGCCTTTGGTTGGGAAAAAGAATAGGGGCTGACGAAAAGGCTAAGGAAGTAGTGGGGATTGATGAGGATAATGGAGCGGATGTGGGCAGAGGGATTGATAGTGCTAGTTTTTCTCAGCAAGAATCTCTATCATCCCGAGAACTTGTCGAAATTGCGACCAACATTGATGATATGAATCCTGAACTGTATGGCATCGTAAGCGAGAAGCTCTTTGCTGCCGGAGCGTTGGATGTTTGGACAACACCGATTCAGATGAAAAAGGGGCGTCCAGGTCTATTGTTAAGTGTCCTGGTTCACCCAAACGTGCAGAACAAATTGATCAACTTGCTCTTATGTGAAACCACGACTTTAGGTGTCCGAGTTCGTACTGTCACACGCTATGAAGCGGAACGAGAGATGCAAACCGTCGCGACTCGCTATGGCGATGTCAAAATGAAGCTTAAGTGGATTGGCGATTCCTTAATTAGCGCGAAACCAGAATTTGACGATTGCGTAGTGGTTGCCCAAGAGCATAGCGTGTCTGTACAGCATGTGATTACGGCTGCACAGGTGGCATTCGCCGCGGAGCGGCAGGGTGGCAAGGTGACAGGGTGATAAAGCGCTACTTTGGTTATATTGCTATAGCCTTTCAGAAAAAGATTTTCCTGTCGTTGATGGCATTTTAGCCAGTCAGTTACTCAGCTCTCTGGCTGACCGGCTGAGATGCTGATAAGCTTCTGTTTCGCGTGAAAAAACAGTACTGAACATCTATACCTATCAATGATGCCAACTGTTTTAAAAGAACAATTGACAAAATCGTGCAGACAGGTTTATATATTAGTCAGCGGATCGATCTGTACCACACAAAGCTGTACCACACAAAGACTGTCTTAACAGGTATCACGCAATACGTATGAACTATTTCAAATGGACATTTTATGAATAGCCCCCATGCAATTGAACTGACAGAATATACAAAACATCAAAGAACGCTGAAGCTCACCGATAGTTTGGAGCTTCAATATGATCACCTTATTCATTTGCCACCCGAGGTACGTGACCAATTGTTGCACCACGTACGCGATTGGGGAACACCAGATGAACAGTTAGAGTTGGTCACGGCACTGCGCGAAGCACATGGTCCCCTATTATTTTTACTCGATTATCAAGCAAATGCCTATATTCAACAAGAATCCTATGATCAAGCGCTTGACGTGATTGAACGTCGTCAACGGCGCAGCACGACAGTTGCCAGTCAGGCACTAGAGGCAATCGCTCTCTTATCAGCAGGATATGACCAACATGCGCAGGATGTGGTTGATGATATCAGCCAAGCTTATCCTCGCAACGCAACGGCAATTCAGTCCGCCGCAATTGTCTATAGCGGATTGGGGCGTTTCGATCATGCAAAAGCTTTGTTAGAGACTTACCTGACTCATCGTCCTACAGATCTAAATGCGACGTTGTTGATGGCTCGTCTGGCTCATCAGGCAGAGGATCAAGAACTTGTGACAGAGTATGTTCAGCGACTTGGTGCCGGTATCTCCCCCACAATAAGCATTGCCGAGTTGAGACAGATGGGCCTACTCTTTGAATCATCGGAGAATTTGCAAAGCGCCAATGCTGTACAACTCGAATTGAAACGGCGTAAGCAACAACAGTCTGAACAATTGCGTACGGCGTTAGGCCCATTTGTCGGTGTTAGAGACAATGGGGAAGGTAGCGATGCCAGGGTTGATTCAGCTGCGCTCTATCGGCATCTAACAGGTCCTGAATCGATTCACGTCGATCGAAAGGAAGTGCGCAAAATCCAACTGGAGGCAGTTCGTCATTTTGGATTCATGAAGCTGCGAGCCGGACAGACAGAGACGATCGCTGCCATTTTGCGCGGCGAATCTATACTGGCTGTGATGCCAACAGGGGCAGGGAAATCACTTTGCTATCAGTTGCCGGCTTTGGCGCTTCCTAGAGCAACCCTTGTGATTAGTCCATTGATTGCACTCATGAAGGATCAGGTCGAAAGCTTGCCCGCTGCCGCACGCAACCAGGCAACCTTTATTAATAGCACTCTGGAGGAATCTGAACTAACCGAACGCATGCAGGGGATTGCGAACGGAAAATACAAGCTTATCTATGCTGCTCCAGAGCGGTTGCGTCAGCGGTCATTTTTGCGGGCTTTGC
The DNA here is from genome assembly GCA_019217005.1 of Chloroflexi bacterium TSY. Next base: position 54,484 of record JAHBNG010000037.1, on the reverse strand, counting down.
GCTCGGCTGGATTAGATCTGTTTGTGGTGGATGAGGCTCACTGTGTCAGCCTCTGGGGCCACGATTTCCGTCCTGATTATCTCTTTATTCAAGCGGCACGGCTGGAGTTGGGCAACCCAACGGCTCTGGCAATGACAGCAACAGCCCCTCCTGCAGTCCGCGATGAGATTGTTGATTACATTCAGGTAGGCCAGGATGATGCTCAAGATGAAGAATCAGATTCGGTACAAGCCGGTGCAAAGCAAGCTTCTTCTGGGCGGCCCACTGTCATGGCACTCGACATCTTTCGCGACAATCTGCATTTATCATCGCTACGTTTTCATAGTGATGACGAAAAGATGGCTGCTCTCCTCAAGTTTGTGTCGGAACAAGAAGGGAGCGGCATTGTTTATGTAAACAGCCGTGCCAAAAGTGAAGGCTTGGCCCATGCATTGCGGTCGGCCGGTGTCGTTGCAGAAGCCTATCATGCGGGCCTGTCTGACCGCGGCGCTGTCCAAGATCGTTTCATGACCGACCAAACACGCGTGGTCGTGGCAACTGTTGCCTTTGGTATGGGGATCGACAAAGCTGATATTCGCTTTATTGTCCATTTTCATCCGTCGCGTAGCCTTGCGGCCTACTACCAGGAAGTGGGGCGTGCCGGTCGTGATGGAGTACCAAGCGAGGGTGTTCTTTTTTATAGCAATAATGATTGGGCAAATCTTCGGCGGTGGGCAAAATCTGATATCTTTACAGTCGAATTTTTAGAGAAAGTCTATGCAGCCATTGCAATGCAATTGGGCGTCAAGCAAGAACAGACGATTAGCGAACAGGATGTACCTGTTGGCAGTGGCGCAAATGGTCAGAGTCAAAGTAACAGCGAACCTGATGCAAAAGGCCAGAGCAGATTCGAAAATAGCGATTTAGAGAGCGGATTGGAACTATTGGTCCATGGGTTTAGCTTAGATCAGTTGGATTTACGTGAGCCTGTAGTTGGGCCTGTTGATCCCCGGCGCCTTCAGCAAGTGGTCAGTACAGATGAAACGACGATGCGCGTTGCAGTGAGTACGCTAGAGCGTGCTGATTTGCTGAGTCGCGACTTTGACATGCCTAGAGAATTGGAAATCCGCCTTCCGCGCAAACTTCCCGCGTCTGTGCGCAAAAACGAGCAATTGGTGCATCTATTAAAGGGGCTGGCGCTCAAACCAGGGCAGAGTGCAAACTTCCAAACAAGCGACCTTGCTGAGTTTATGGGTTGGGAAATTTATGAAACTGAACGTCATCTGCTCGATTGGCAGGCCGAAGGCTATATGGAAGTCAAAGGTAGTCGTCGTGTGATGGTAATCGAATTAACGCCTCAGACCCATTTTAACAGTGCTGTTTCGATACGCGAACGACTGGAACGACTTTTGGCTCAATCGGCAGCAATGGGGCAGCGCCGAATCGATGACATTGTCGGGTACGCAACGGCCGAAACATGTCGACATGGCTATATTAGCGCCCATTTTGGTAGCCCGCCACGTCTCAAATGTGATGTTTGTGATAATTGCACAGGCAAAAAACCAGACATCCCGGTTCCATCAGAGAGCGTTGTACCTCTACCGGATGATGCCGATATTGAACCAATGATTCTAGATTGTCTCATAAGTTTGCCCAAACCTGTCGGACGCAGCGGCCTGGCACGTATTCTCACTGGCAGCCTACGTTCCCCAGTGCCCCCCAATCAAGCACGTCATCACGGACGACTCAAAGGTCTGGGTGAGGGCATGATCATGAATTATATTGACAGCTTGATGGAAGACAATCGTCTCCGCCAGTATGAACGACAAGGCTATCCGGTCTTGTCCGCTACTGTGCGGGGACGTGCACAGGCCGAGGTCTGGTTGGAAGAAAATCCAGAGTTGGCTCAGTTTGGAGATGCCCTGCCATCTTCGGATGAAGAGAGGGATGAGGAGGGATTACCGGCAGAAGGGGACAAGTACACAGCATTGCAGAAAGCGCTTTGGCTGTGGCGGCGTCGGACTGCAGCACAGATGGGACAACCCCCTTATGTCATTATGAGTAACGAGTTGATGTTACGTGTGGCAGAAATGCGACCACAGTCGTTGGAGGAGTTGGGTACATTACCTGGGATGGGTGCTCAAAGACTGGAGGGTTATGGTCCACAGATTCTGGATCTGGTCAATTTGAACCCGGCGAACGACGGGGATGATAAGTTGTTAAATGCTCAACGCACAGCACAAACCGAAACAGCCAATAAGATTCAACAGAAGATGCAGGCCAACAGCGCGGCGGTTTCACCCCGAGCAGAGCGTCGTATTTATATGAAGATGCAGGAGATTCGCCAAAAACGAGCCGTGACGCAAGGAAGCAAACCTTATCATGTGGCATCTAACAATATCTTGAAAGAGATTGCTCGTACTGGACCCAAGAGTATTGATGCGCTGAATAAGATTGTAGGCTTTGCCAATAGCGGTCTGTCGGAAGAGGCGGAGCAGATTGTAGAGATTGTTTCAGTCGAGTTGGAGAAAGAAGCTGGTTAAACGTCAACCCATCGGGATGGTTCAAAAATAGGTTGACAAACATGATGAGGAGAGAGCGTTCTCTAATGCGGCTTGTACTCGCTGTGATCGGCATTCGAGATTACACGCAGTAGGATTTCTCAGAGGTAGAGCGTTCAAATGGCGAAAAAAGACGCAGTAGAGAATCTCGGACCATTTGGCACGCTCGAGTCTGTTTTGACTGAGAAATGCAGGATTATGTCTACTGCGTGTAATCGAGAATGTCTACTCCATATGAAAATGTGTCAACGTATTTCTCTGACTGGAATGAATCATCCCAACCCATCAATGGTTAACGATCAGTTTTAATGATTGCCTATGGCTCTCTGTATAATCAATAATTTGGAGCATGTCAGCTACTTGTCTGCTGGATTACCATTTTTTGGGAAGCTCGTCAGCATAACGTCATGTTTTTGTTGTATAATACGGGGGTGGTTCAGAATTAGGTTTACACTTTTGATACATAGATAAAAATCTATATGAGGTCATTTTCTGCCTGAGCATGGCTCAAAGTAGAAAATATAAACATCTTTTCTCTTTGCAAAAATGTAAACCTAATTGTCCGCCTAAAATGAACCACCCCATAATACGATATACTAATCACCGAAAGCACAACCATTAAGCTCTATATGAGAGCAGGTGTTTTCTTGATCCGGCTAGAATTGCGGCGAAACCTGTTCTCATCACAAACATAGTATAAGAAACGTACATCGGTAGTCAACTATACTACTTTCACAATCATATCTAATATCGGAGGATAAATAGACATGGCATCTCTCTTAGAAAAGGTATCAACTTTGATTTCCGCTAATCTGCACTATATGATGGATCAGGCGTTGAAAAGCAACAGTCCCGCTGTCATCGACCAGTATATTCGCCAGGTTGAAACCAATCTAGGCGATCTAGAAGACGCCGCCGCCACAGTTGGTGGAGAAGTCAAAACCATTCAGCGAAAAGTGAATGAACTCTCCCAAAAGAGTACCGAACTCGATAGAGCTATCGATGCCTTTTTGACAGAGGGTGCTGATGCTGCGGCTGCGGCGGCACAAAGTCGCTACAATAGTAACGCCCGTCTACTTGAGACTTATCAAGAGCAGGTTGCGCGGCAGGAAGAAGAGTTCCAGAAATTGCTCGATGCGAAGGTGAAGCTTGAAGCTCGCCTGGCCACAATGAAGCAAGAACGTGAGGAATTGGATTCACTGCTCGAACTGGCCAAGAGTAAGGAGACCACGGTCAAGGCCATGAAGAGCCTGGATGATCTCATGGGTTCTGGCGACAGCGATATCAGTGGGATTGCCGAAAGCATCTATGCTCGCTTGGACAAAGCAACGACAGCCAGCGAAATGCGGGCTTCTAGCCTCGACCAGCAGATGGACGAAGTTCTTGAGCGCAGCATTCTGGATACTCAACTCGCCGAACGACGCAAGAGACTCGAACAGAAATAGATTTTGGCTCATCTATGAAAAGCGTGCAAATCGGCGTCGCATTGCCTAAATTTTACGGCTTTGCAGACTTTCGTCTGATGAGCGTAGATCTTTGTGTTGCGTATTGCATGAGCGGGTAGACGCCTTGAACGTATTGCTGATAACGCAATCGGCTCAACGTAATACTGTTCGATAGTTGTAGATAACAAGCATCAGGTAATTGCTTGTTATCTATTCTATTCCAAGTCCGGTACCACGCAATACGTAACACGTATCAATGGATCCAATCTAGTTTCAGTAGACCCAATCGTATATACGCTAAATCAACCTGATATCCCAAATATGTCCTCTAACCGTTCTGAACTACAGAAAAAAGCCACGAGCGAACTGATCCAATATGCTATCTTCCGCTGGGAGAGTGCGATCATTATTGCACTGACCATTATTCTGACGTTTTTGTTGCGGAAACCTTTTCCCTGGTGGCCTATTTGGGGATGGCCTCTTCTTGGACTGATTGGGCTGGGGGCCATTGTTTACACCAGTTTGACCGACCAAGAAAACAACGCTCAGGTCCTGCTTGACACATTTCAAGGGCAGTTCAATCTGCGTACGATTCGAGATCGGGAACTTCGGAGCGAAGTGCAGTCCGCATTGGAATACCAGCGACGCATCGACCAAAAAATTCGCGAACAGAATAAAGGGATCATGCGAGACCGGCTGGAAAATACAGCAGACAAAGTCAATGATTGGATCACGAATGTCTATCAACTCGCCCTGCGGTTAGATGCATACCGCAAAGACGACCTTTTGTCGAGCGAACGTCAGGCGCTGCCTCAAGATGTACAGAAATTTACTGCACGGCGTAAGCTAGAGACGAACGAGATTGTTCAGAATCAGTTAGACGAAGTGATTGACAGCAAGGTCAAGCAGTGGGAATCGCTCCGTGCACTAGATGCACGGATGAAGCAAGCCGAACTGCAACTTGATCAGAGCGTCACAGCGCTTGCAACAATCTACAGCCAAATCCAGTTGGTCGATGCTCAGGATGTGGGGAGTGGTCGAGCAGAGCGTCTCCAAAACGATATTCAAGAGCAAGTCAATCGCTTAAACGATCTGGTCAGCAGCATCAATGATGTCTACAATTATCAGACGCATGGACTAGGCTAGGGAGATAGTAAGAACAGAACTAGAGGCTCACCACTCATCCCCTAATTCCAGGGCGGCGGCACATCAAGGCGCTCACTCATCGCTTGTGCTGCCTTTTGTTCCATCTCACCATAGCGAATGCCATCGTGCCGATGATAGGCCATCCGCTCCTCTTCTATTGCACCAGGCAACACAGGGCTGTCAGTTCCCGGCATCGGTTGATAGCAATCGTGGATATCTTGTGCCATGCGATCTACCTCGGAATGGAAAATATCTTCAGGCACAACGCTGCCTATATCGATTGCTAGTACCATGCCGCCGTGCCTTGCCGCTGGCCAACGGATACGTGACTCGTCGGAGAGGGTAAAGCCTGTCAATGCACCACCTAGGTGTGTTGCAACGGCCCCATAACCGATGCTCTTGAAAAAGGCCGCTGGAATCATAGAGAGCAACGCGTCAAATTCCGGGCCACGCTGATAATCAGCTAGAATACAGGTAGCTGCATCCATGACCATGGGTGGAGATTCACCCCCCGGAATGGCAAAGCAGATGGGTGGGTTTCCAAAGTAGCCAAGTTGGGCATCTGGATTTGGACCACCACCATCGGTTTCCACCCTACCTTGATCACGGTAGCCTTGCACGGAAAAGCCGATACAACCAGCCTCCATGCACATACGTGCATAGTGACCAGCTGACCCGTAATGCCCAATATAGCGTACAAGCCCCATCCCCATCCCCACTTCTTTCGCTTTGGCAATGGCGTGTTCCGTGGCTTGCACCATCGGAAGATAGCCCAAAGTCCCATCTCCCTCTAAGACAACAGCAGTGGGTGTTTCATGCACCAGCTTTATCTCTGGCTGGGGGTTCAATGTGCCCTCAGCAAACGAAATACAATATCCATTGGCCGCTCGAGTTCCATGGCTGCGCACGCCACGCAGGTCCGAGTTGACCAACAAGCGACTAATCAACTCGGCATGAGCGTGAGATAAGCCAACTTTCTCAAAGCACGTAATGGCAAATTTGAGTAGACGTGCTTCTTCGACACGAACAGAAGAATCTGGTGGGTTGTTCATTTGAGGTAGGTTTTGAGTTCACAATGATGGGTAGCTGGTTGATGGTTGCTTTACCCAAATTCGTACTCGACGATACCCGTCGTGGCTCGTTCTTTGCTATTGAATGGTCGCCAGCCAGTGAGCATTAGCTCAGCGAAAATTTCGTCTGTACCCAGAACGTCTTCATTGAGCAGGCTATAGCTTAAGTCAGCTGGGGGTGGTTCAGAATTAGGTTTACACTTTTGATACATAGATAAAAATCTATATGAGGTCATTTTCTGCCTGAGCATGGCTCAAAGTAGAAAATATAAACATCTTTTCTCTTTGCAAAAATGTAAACCTAATTGTCCGCCTAAAATGAACCACCCCGTCAGCTGAGAACAAAACTTCCTCAACTTGGGTTGGATCATCGTCCGAAAAAGTCTTAGCTTCAAACGAAAAGATCCAGTCATCGGTATCGATCGGGCCCACTTTGCCAAAGTCTTTACCCATCAGCCAGCAGAAGAGAGTGAAGTAGGTGCGTGCGGGGTTTTGCAACATTGTCTCCATCTCTTGATCAGTGAAGTGGACCTCACACTTTACATTCACCTGTGCGATACGCTTTTCGTCGTTTGGGATGATCTCCAAGTTCTGTTTTACGATCGAAGCCATTGGTTTCTCCTTCTTGTGTATGGAATCTATGATCCTTCATGTTCAATGATTGGGATGAAACAGATAACACTCAGCGACTAAATCTATGCAAACGACTGCTCGCAAGCCGAAGGAAGACTCGATTATGCATATTTCTGGTAGATGAGCCAAAAGATTCATGATCAATCTGCCTTGTCCCAGCCATTGCTCGAACGAGCAAATCGCCCATTCAAAGGTTGATTATACTGAACACTGCCATACTTTCATATAAATTTGACCACTTTCAGTCTGGTAGAACAGACGAATTTACGTGAAAGTTATGAACGAGTGCGGTATATGCTGATTAATGAGTGAAAAAGTAAGATGTATATAAAGTCTCAGAGATCCAAATTTGGCGTTTTTGGCGATTTTCAGTCGAGATTGCAGGGATTTTGGAGTCATTTATTCAGATTTCGGTTACAGAAAACAACCTATTTCATATCTGAAAATCGCCCAAATCTAACGCAAAAACTAGATATCGACCGGCAAATTTGTATTTATGTCAACTGTTTAGCCAGAATTCTCTCTCAAAACCTGAAATTTGGATCTACTGAGTCTAGCACTTTTTGAGGAGATACACAATGCTGCGCATGGGTAGGGAGCAATTCGGTTTGGGGGAAAACCCACCATCGAAGTGAGTTGGATTCTTCCACTCACTTCGATGACAACGATTTTGTCCCCTCTCCAAAATTTGAAGAGGGGCTGGGGCTGAAGGCAAGATTGAATATACCGTCTTGGGCTAGTCTTGTTGGAGCTCTCCAATTACAACCCGATCACCTGTACTTCGTCCAAAGACTTCTGGCGAATACATCTCCTCTGCTTTGGTGGGTGGCACAACAAATTCGCCAGGTGTGGTTGCTCGTGCAACATAGGAATAGTTATAGACTCCATCCCACAATAGGGTCGCAAAAGCTTCTGCTCGCTCATCGCGTAGGTTCTGGTGATCATACCAGGTGCCCCACCACCACCAAGTACGCAAGCGGTCATCGTTAGGATCAGACGGTACACTTTCCGAAACAGCCAACGCAGGATTGATGATCTCCAGCCCCGCAGGCAACGGATCGACCAGAGCCACATGATAGCGGCGGCTATCGGCTACCATAGTGAGGCGGACCCGGACACGCGCCCCAGTACGAATGTGCCAAGTACCATCCTCATCTTGTGAAACGTCATCTGGATCATCCACTGCTTCATATGAGCGTTGCACCACAAAACCGCGATCTTCAGGCGGCAGGTTCAAATCTGTCGGTGCATAGCGTAAACCTAGGCGGTAGTAGAGCCTCCCATCACCCTCTTTGCTGAGAATCAAGTCCTGGACATTTCCATTATCAGCGTTATCACTTTCGGGTTCGCCGCCTATCAGGAAGGCCATTGGCACGTCAGTGCTGCGACGGTCGGTCGTGCGGCCCACAAACTGATGACCACCCACATATTGTTCACCGAGCCAGATGTTGGCCACGAAATCGGGCGTCTGCGCCTCGAAGGTGTTGAAGTAGCGGTCCAGAGCCAGTAGAATAAAGGCATTTTCTTGGGTATTGCGCCAGCGACCACGCGTGCGGTGGGCCAGCAAGCCATTTACCACCTTGGGAATCAAATCGCTCTCAGGCTCATCGATGATCAGGGCGTCTAGAATCACACCATCCGTGCGGCGATTTGAGTGCAGCATCACCCACTCGTCGTCACCATAGGATGTCGTAAAATTGGCTGCCCCAGCTGTCTCAACGGCGCGGTTCTGGAAATGACGTTGGATTTCGTCAGCCATCTGCTGCGAACCGGCATCCCCTCCCAGCACTTGTAAGAGCCAGGCCAGTCCTTCCATTGGCATTCCGTCGATGCCCGCTTCTTCGAATAAAGTACGTGCCTTCAGCGTATCGACATCGTTGATAAGGCTGCGTACGTAGATGGCGTAGGCACTCAGTGACCAGCGCGTCTGCTGACCATACCAATAGGGATAGTAGCGCTCAATATTGCGCAAATACTCTAACGCTCGAATCAACTGACGATCTGGAACGGGGAAGCCTTTATCTTGTGCAACCTTCAGAGCGTGCGTGACAAAGATGCTATAGTAAGGAAGCGACTCGCGCCCACGTGTCCAGACAGGGTAGCCACCGTCTGGATTCTGTAAACCTTCCAATCGCTCTACATCCCGCTCAACCGTGCGTTCCATCTCTTCGGGTGATGGCAACCCCTCTGCCTCAAAAGCTGTTAATACATCCCGCAACGTCGAGATCGCCATGATGCGCGAAGCAAGCTGCTCAGAACATTCGTACGGATAGGTCGTCAAGTAGAGCAAGGCATCGGTGAGGGCCTGCAGTGCGGTTGAAGACGTGTCGATCTCCAGAGCTCCAAACTGCGGGAAAACATCTTCTGGTTGTAGAATCGGCTGCACAACTGCACCGTCATCGATGACGCCGTAGGTGGCGAATGCTTCCGTTGTGGCTGGCGTGTAGACTGGCAAATCAACGGTCTGTGCATCTGCATGGGAACCCGAGGTTGCGGCAAACTGGAAGCGCGCCGTTCCAGCGCTCAATGTTGTGGCGGGGAAGCGAACTTCCACTCGGTCATTGGCCGGAATCGTGATGCGTTGTCCATCGGTTTCAATCGCATCGTCTCCGGTATTCTCATTCTGGGTCAGATCAATGTTGGTGGCCTGCACCACAACGTCCACTTCTAGATCTTGCTCCGTCTGATTTTGGAGGACGACGGGCAATTCGAAGCTGTCCCCAAAGTTGAGGAACCGCGGCGCAGACGGGCGCACCATGAGTGGCAGACGGGCTGTCAAATTTGCCTCACCTGTGCCAAAGTGATTCTCACCCGCTACAGCCACCACCATGATACGATAGCGCGTCAGATTGTCTGGCAGATCAATCTCGACGGTTGCCATTCCATCCTCATCGGTGCGTACCTCAGGTGCAAAGAGAGCCAGCGGATTGAAGTTGCTACGTACAGCAATCGGTGCCTGCGCGGCACTACCATCATCTGCGCTCGCTTCATCAGCCGCCAGACTAAAGGCCATGACACCCGACTCCGCATCCATCTCCATGGCTGGTGCTGCCGTGGGTGCGGCCATTTGGTCAATATTCGCAGAGCGCATGGTTAACCCCTTGGTTTGTGCTTCCGCCTGTTCGGCCTGCTCGGCCAAGAGTGCCGGATTCGCCAAGACAATACTCGCACGACTATAGAAGCTGCGTAGCATCGATGGTCGTGTGCCGTAGAAAATGGTCAATGGATCGGTCAGCTGGTAATTTGTCAGCGCCAGGATGGCCTCGTCAACAACAACGACGGCTAGTTCAGCATCAGCAACTGGGTCACCATCGGCGTCGGTTAGCACAAGAGCGACTGTTGTGCTCCCTCCGGGTTCCAGGGCACTCTCTTGCGGGGCAACATCCAATGCCAACGTCCGGCTCACGGGAGGAATATCCAACGTCAAACTCCCCGTGGCATAGGCGGGGCGTGCAGGTAGATCGTCGACTGCCTGCCCATCGGCGTCCAAGCGAGGTGCAGCCCCAACGAGATCCACCTGCACATGCAGATTGGGAACATGGGCGTCTTCGATTGGCACACGCAATACGGTCGATTCACTGGACATCTCGAAACGTTCCGTGTAGAGAATACCGTTGCGCGTCACGGTGAGTAGACCCTCCGCCGGCGCAAAGGGCGATTGCACCAATAGTTCGGCCACATCACCAGGTGCGTACTCCTGCTTATCTGGAATGAGCGTGACCTCTTCTTGCTCAACTTTGCGTGCCGGTGGGCGTTTCCCACCGCTGACCCAACGGACAAACTGGCTCTGATTTTTGCGACCCATTTCATCTTCTACAGTCGCCGTGATACGATAGCGACCACCCTGTTCGGTCGTGAATTCGCAGGTTGTTGGTTCAGTTTCGGGGAACGCAGTCGAGGTTCGTGTACATTCTTGTACCTCTGCCTCTTCTTCCTGCCAGCGACCATTGGTCACTTTCCACTCCAAGCGTGCGGCTTGAATCACGATAGTGCGTCCGCCAATGGCTTTGCCGTCCAAGTCTGTGGCGATGGCCTCGATCTCAAGTGGCTCGCCACGCTGAACAAACGTACGCTCACTGCGTATGCCAACATAGAGATCAGCCGGGTGGACCATCAGGCTTGTGCTAGCCGACCAAGCCTGCCGGTTAACGTCCATGATTGTGGCGTCGGCCATAATACTATATGGTCGTGTCACATCATTATTGGCGTTCTCATTTTCTTCAAACTCCATACGCAAGTAGTGATTTCCGGTTGCATCAGTGCGACTGTTAAAGGACTCGACGCGCCCGCTGCCTCGATCATAAGGATCAAAGAACCACCAGGGGGTCCAAATACCAAAGACATAGTCGCGCCAGCCGGGAGGTGTATAATTTGTGGGCGAAGATTGAACAGTCCAGAAAGTCTCCGCATTGGGCAACGGGCCGCCAGAGAAATAAGCGGCATTGACAAAGACAACAGCTTCATCGCCCAAGAAATAAGGTCCAGTTGTCTCGTTGCCAGCTGTTACTTCAAATTCGGGACGACGGAATTCCTGAATCTGGAGGCTGTGCCAATACTCTCGGCTGTTCAAATTCGTAACGAGATTGGGACTACCGCCGACAATGCTAAATTGGACATTGGCAAACCCCAAATTGGCATTTTCGGGCAGCTCAAATGCAATATTGAATCCACCCACAGCATTGACTTCTGCCTCGCCAGTGGTCACCTCATTTCCCTGCGAACCAATCACGCGGTACGTAAGGCTTTCCGCGCCCACAAAAAGACCGACATCCCCTTCTTGCGTACCGCCAATGTGACGCACCCAGCCTTTGATGTGTACCTCTTCACCAGGGCGGTACATCTGGCGGTCGTCAAAGACATGCCAGCGTAATTCGTCCTGTGGTGGATGGCTACGCCAACCACCGCCATCAAAGTAGGGATTTTCTGGAAGGAAGGCGGTGTCGTTGCCGTGGCGTGCAATCAAAACGCGCTCTTCCCGAGTTGTCAAACCCAAAGTCGCGGTGCCATCGCTGCCAGTCACGGCTTGCTGTCTGCTGGGTAGTAGCGTCAACTCCACCTCGCGCAACGGTGTCCCATCGCTCAAAGCGCTGGTCCAGACAACCATCTCGCTGTGGTCCACAAAGGCATCCAACCCAATTTGGGTTACTTGAACCCAAGTCTGAATGGGTGATGGCGTTCGATTTCGCACAGTAGAGCCAGCCGGTTCCACAATGACAATCAACTGCGCAGTGGAAAAGGGCACTTGGTCATTCGTGCTGTTTTCTGTTGCTCCGGCAATGGCAGCACTCAGGTCAATTGTCGTTTCTGTCAGTTCATCTGGTTGGGATTGAACCATTATGATCTGACTATCAACTTCACGTCCAGGCGGGGTCAGGTTGTTCTGCTGGTCGTAATATGTGCGACGAAAGTCGAGATATGCGCTCCAATCCTCAGGGGTGACTGCATAGGCGCGATAGTTCAACTGCTCATAGTTGATCGAATAAACAGTGAACACAGCCGGGTTGGCAGAAGGATCCAGCGTGATATATGCTTCACTCGGTCCAGTCAATAGCTGGGGAGCCGGACCAACAGAAAAGGTTAACGCTTCATCTTGTCCCAGCGTTTGGCCAAATTGATCGCGCAACGCACTATCTATCGTTACGCTATAGGTCGTCCGCCCAGACGTCGCGCCCTGGCCCTGAATCGTATTGCCAAATACGTTGATGCCAACGCCCGGAATCTCTGGTTCAATGCGAACCTGGCTATCCTCAAATGCTTCAGCGTCTAACGGATTGTTAAAGGTAATGATAAATGGGGCAAAGGGCGGACAGTCACCACCGTAGCCACAGCGATGCTCTTGAATACGCAAGGGGGCATAGGTCTGGAAGCTATAAGATTGTGGTTTATCTGTTGTGAGTGGACCCTCGGCTGATGGGGTATTCGGACCAATATTGATCGTGACAGTCGTGTTGGTCGGTAGCTTTTGCTGGGTGCGGAAGGCCAGCCAACGGCCCTCCGGCGCATTCTGCGAGAGTCGGTTGATCTGCTCATCCTGGGTGATCTCATCTTCATTCGCCAACCGTATGCCATAACGCTCACCAGCCGCCGTCACGTCAATACTCTCTAGAACGGCTTCCGGATCAATGCGCTGATCAAAGCCAACGAAGAAGAGCGGATCAAGCGGCTGCGGACTATAGTTTGGCGAAAAACTCTGCACCACAGGCGGTGGGGTGCGGAACGACCAGGTTACGGCCTGTTGCAAGGTGCTGCCCGTCGCCGATTGGGTGCCAGCCGGAATCTCAACTGTGTATTCAGTTGCCATCGGCAAACGATCAAACTCATCCGAGCGATGCTCAAATGAGAGCGTACGCGTTCCCAGCCATTTCCAAACGCCGGGAAGTTCCGGCGTGATCTTGATGGGTACCTCTTGGGCATCCAATTGCTGGAGCGTCGCTAGAGCAACCATCGGCTGGTTAAAGGTTACATTGACAAATGGCGCTATGGGAACTTCCCCCACCGGGGCATAGCGCAACACATCGAGTGCAGCCTCAGTCTCAGGTGGCGCGGAATCACCACCTTGTGTCGGTGGGAATGTTTCGTCAATGGTTTCGCCTGTGCGGGGCGGCGGAAGCAATGCTTCGGGCAGGCGAAATTCCTGGACATCGGTTGTGTCCATCTCCAAGTCGGGCAGTCGTGCGATGATCTGTTGGATCTCGTCTTCACTCAGAGACTGACTCGTTGCCAGAGGAGGACGCACAAACTCATCAGGTTGCTCTGCCCCTTCACTGAGGCGAATGAGCAGACCATCTTCTTGGCCCTCATTGTCATCAAACGGTAAGAATTGTGATGGATTCACGCGATTTCGTCCTGTCTCTAAAGGGTCCTTATTGCTTTGCCGATTGATGCTTTCGGCATAGGTAGCGGCAGGCAAGACCTGTGAAAGCAGCAAAGCAGCGGTCAGAAATAGCGATGAAAGTGTTGCGATCCGTTTTTTGAACAGAAATCTGTTGCGCTGTGTACGCATAGTCTTGTGAACTCCTGTCTGTCACGTTAGAGCCTAGTCGACGTTTCAGGGAAACGTTGACTAGGCCCACGTTAGAATAATGGATGAGAGGATCAGCTATGATCCTAATCTTAATGCACAGAAGACGGTCCCAACACTTAGTTTGTTCCAAATCAAATTATGTTCTGTAGAATGTCTAGTATAAGCTCATTAGCCCCTCTGCACCGGGGATGAGCTTCTCTTCAAATGCCTCTGTAATCCAGCGTGCCCGGGAGGGACGCCCTGGGTTCCGATAGGCATAGACCACGCACCAGCGGGTTGTGCTCTCTTCTCGACGTGGATGAACGCCATGCGCTGCGTGTGTCCACATGAGTGCGATGGTGGCGGGCGGGGCTGTCAGCTCGACAATCTGGAGAGGTTCTCCGGTAAGTGGATGAGTCTTTCCCGTTATCCAATTCTCGATAAATTCCTCATCTGAATGTGCGTCAATGTTTGGGTCGCGGAAAAGATGGCTCCCTGGCACCACCTTCAAATTACCGTCGCCTTTTTCGAAGCCGTTGACATAGAAAAAGATGCGGATAAAACCGAGACTGGGATCATCTTCTGCGTATTCATGGCTGTGCCAACGAATTCCTCGGTTACCGCCGGGTCGATTGAGTGTGACGCAGTGATCAAAACGGATGGCCTCTCCCAATACAGTGCGAGCAAGGGCTAGCAGTTGGGGGTGTCCGATGAGGCTCTCAAGGTAGCTGTCATATTCTGCCGCATTGCGACTGGGTAGCGGATCCTTGACGCCTGCAGCACTCAACTCTTCGATATATGAAAGGGATTGAACCAATCTTTCACATGTGTTGTCGGTCAAGATGCCAGGCAGGATGAGGTAGGGCAATCGCGAACTTTGCAGCCAAGGTCCCAAGCAAGTCTAGATGGTCAGATGCACGGGACGAGCAAACCCGGATTGGACCAAGAACTCTCTCTTGAGTGGATCATTGAGTGGTCCAATCCGGATTGCGGATGGCTCCTTCCAGTAACAATGCCACTTTTTTAAGGTACGCGATTGCCCTACAGGATGAGGTGACCGTCCCGGTTCATTACTTCCTGTTCTTTGGAGCCAAAAGTATATGGTTTGAACAGTAACTCTTGTGGCATGGGAATATATTTCCATTCAGGGAAGCATGGCTCTATTAAATGCTGACGCTGTTTGTAAAGTAGTCATAGCACACTTGATGCTTATCCGAAAAGTTCTGTGACGATGCATTCTCACCCGACAAGATAGTCGGACTCACGCCCACCTTTCGAACGGTCCTTTAACGGATCAACATCGACAAGTTTGTGTCGATGTTGTATCAAGACAATCTCATTGGTACTGCGCCGAAAGCGCCCCAATTGTCAATGAAACGAATGAGGTTCCCAAACCCCTCATTCACAATTCAGCAATTCGACAACTCAACAATTGACAATTCGTTAGATTCTTAATCAAAGAAAGACTGCTGGGTATTCATGGGCTTTTCTTTGATACCTGCTGCTTGCCGTAACAAATATACACGTTGATCTTTGTGCTGTGCTAGCCAGATGCGGAGAAGGCGGATGAAGATCATGCAAGTCAACTGTACATCTGGTAGCGCGCGATGGCGGTCGACGGGAATGGGCAAATCAAAATGATCGGCCAATCCATCTAGTCCATAGCCACGCAATCCTGATAGTAGCGTACGCGCGAGACGGACGCTGTCGAGAACGGGCATCCGTATCAATCCGGGACAGGATGTGCTATACCGACGAATCAACGAGATATCATAAGAGGCATTGTGCGCAACGATCAAGTAAGGTTCGGCTCCTAACTTCCTCTCAAAACAAGCCAAGACTTCTTGCACACTCGGTTGATCCTGAAAATCCTCCACTCGTAGCCCCATATTGCTTGCGTGTTGCAACGTTATGGGAGTCGCTATAGGTGGGCTAATTAACTGACTTACTTGAAAATCGGGATCAACTACTAATCCTGAACTGATACGTATTGCGCCCAACTCCACTGGTTCGGGCGGATAGCCTTTATATGTGATCGTCTCAAAATCGAGAATGATGTAAGTTGCGTCGGAGATATTGATTTGATCCAAATCTGCTATCATTCAAAATATTATCCTCTACTGCTTCTAATACCCCTAACATTTCTTGAATATCCGGTCGATCTGTCGGGTCTCGACTTGGATAGGCGAAACGAATGATTCCATTAGAATCGATGATGAAATTACCGCCCATCTGATCCGTGTCACCCCGATTCTCTTGCAACTTCTCGCCACGTAGCAAAGCCTTGGCATAAAAGAACAGATTCCTGAAACCCCATGCACGCAAGACTGAACGTTCCAAGCCATAGGCTTGATAGGAACGACGTCCTTGATCCAGCCAAATGGGAAAAGGCGATTGCGTCTCTTCCAGCCACGCACGCGCCCAATAGTCATTTCCAAAAGAGATAGCAACAATCTTCGTGTTCAGAGCGGCGAACTCTGCATAACGTGGCACAACCTGCGCCACATGTTCTTTTCAAGGCAGTCAGGCCAGATGACGCAGAAAGATGAGCAATGCGTGTTGCCCATTGCGCCAAGCGGTAGAGAGCGTAATCTCATTCCCCTCCACAGTTTTTACTGACGCATCTGGTGCTATCTGATCAACTTTTATTCGCATAATTGAGACCCTAATTCGATTGGTGTGTCTGTATTTTTATGCCGTGCTCAACATAGAATAGGATTGTTAGAATTATACAGCGAGAAACCTATTCCGTGTAATCATGGTGCAGCCCAATCTATGGTACAATTCACGAACTCAATAAATCTTTGCTCATTGTGAACCAAAGGGGGAAATTTATGTATTTTTACATCGGAACCTAGACTCAGTAGATCCAAATTTCAGGTTTTGAGAGAGAATTCTGGCTAAACAGTTGACATAAATACAAATTTGCCGGTCGATATCTAGTTTTTGCGTTAGATTTGGGCGATTTTCAGATATGAAATAGGTTGTTTTCTGTAACCGAAATCTGAATAAATGACTCCAAAATCCCTGCAATCTCGACTGAAAATCGCCAAAAACGCCAAATTTGGATCTACTGAGACTCGTGGGCTACCTCATATGAAGGGTGGTGCAGAGGGCATTTATCTTCAGCTACAGCAAAAGTCGGGTACAAAAAATGACCATAAGGGGTGAAATCCTAGAGCAGCCCTCTGTTTGCATGAAAAATTTGTACCCGACTTTTGCTGCTACTGTTTATCTTTACGATCTCGATCCTGCTAGTGGTGCATTGGAGTTTGTCAACGTAACAAAAGATGTGGACAATCCCTCCTTTTTGGCCTTGTCTCCTGATCAACGTTTTCTTTATGTAGCCAATGAGGTAGAAGACTATGGTGGAGAATCAAGTGGAGCGATCAGTGCGTTTGCCATTAATCGAGGAACGGGTGAATTAGCGTTTCTCAACCAGCGCGCCTCGCGCGGCGCTGCACCTTGCCACTTGGTTGTGGATGCGACGGGTCACTCTGTCCTGGCAGCCAACTATACGGGAGGAAGTGTAATCGTCTTCCCTATTCAGGATGACGGCAGCTTGGGTGAAGCATCTGATTTTATCCAACATGAAGGATCTAGTGTGAACCCAGATCGGCAAGAAGGCGCACATGCTCACTCATTTACTATCGATGCTCAGAACCGCTTCGCCTATGCTGCCGATCTGGGAATGGATAAGGTTGTCATTTATGCACTTGATGCAGCCGCCGGTACGATCACGCCCAACACAGCTCAACCTTCGGTCAGCGTTGCACCTGGAGCTGGACCCCGTCACTTTGATTTTCATCCCAACGGTCAATACGCTTATGTGATCAATGAACTTGGGAGTACTGTCACGGCCTTCACCTACGATCCAAACGAGGGTACCTTAAACGAAATTCAGACGATTTCTACGCTGCCCGCTGATTTTACCGGCTCAAGTCACACGGCAGATGTTCATGTGCATTCATCTGGTAAATTTCTTTATGGATCGAATCGCGGTCATGACAGTATTGCTATTTTTTCTATTGATGCTGATACTGGAAAACTGACTGCAAAGGGTCATGAATCAACACAAGGGCAGACACCACGTAATTTCAACCTTGATCCCACGGGCAAGATCTTGCTCGCCGCAAACCAGAATACAGATAGTGTCGTAACATTCTGGATCGACCAGGGGACAGGTGATTTGACACCGACGGGCCACAAAGCTGATGTGCCGAAACTGGTCTGTCTAAAATTCTTGGTGGGTTTTGGGAAATAAATACCATGCTCAACCGCACGATCTCGGCCATTCTATTTGATATGGACGGTCTGATGCTTGACACGGAGCGGATGGCGCAAATTGCCTGGCAAGAGGCGGGCGCTGAATGGGGGTATACCTTTACGCCCGAAATCTATCTACAGGCTGTCGGACGAACAGCTCAAGCGACAGGGGAGATCTTCCGAAATATATTTGGTCAAGATTTCCCCTTTGATGAGCTGTATGAACGCAAACAACAACGGTTCTATGCCATGCTGGAATCATCACATATTCCAACCAAACCTGGACTATTTGAGTTGCTGAATCAGATCGATGAATTGGGCTTGCGCAAAGCTGTTGCAACTTCTACCGGAAAGCAGTTGGCGCTCAAAAAGCTAACCTTAACGGGCCTTATCGATCGATTTTCAATCATCGTCGGAGGTGATGAGGTTCCATATGGTAAACCAGCCCCCGATATTTTCTTGGCGGCTGCTAGACGACTTGATGTATCGCCCGATCAATGTATGGTGCTTGAAGATTCAGAAGCAGGAATCCGTGCCGCACACGCTGCCGGTATGGCCCCCATCATGGTTCCCGATCTGAAGCCACCATCAGCGGAAGTTGCATCATTAGCATATAGAGTGTTGCCCTCGCTCGACAAGGTAAGCGCATTAATCAAATAGTGTGGGACTCACAATGACTCACAACATACACGACATTGGCTACAAGCGACTCTTTGGCAATAAGACCATATTCCGCCAACTAATTGAAACATTTGTGGAGGAAGATTGGGTGCAGGAACTGGATTTCGATCAAGCAACTCCCTTGGATAAATCCTTCGTTTCTGACCACTACAAGGAGACAGAAAGTGACATCATCTATTCTGTTCCCTTGTTGATGGCAGATGGAACAATGCAAGATGTTTTTTTCTACATTTTGGTCGAATTTCAGTCCACTGTACAGCGCTTTATGGTGTTGCGTATGTTGCACTATGTGACTGGATTCTATCTAGACTTTCTGCATACGCATGGAATCAAGAGCGTCAAAAAACTACCTGCCATTTTGCCTATTGTATTGTATAATGGTGAGGAGAGGTGGACAGCACCAGAAAACATCGCTGATCTGATTGAAGACTACCCGCCCCTTGGCAAATATCGACCAGATTTCGAATATCTAAAGTTGATTGAAAACGAATATTCGAAAGAAGGGTTGCTCAAGACGCGTAATATTGTTACACTGCTCTTTTTAGTAGAAGCCTACTACGACATTGAGTTATTACAAGATGAATTGCTTGCACTCTATGATGATGATGAGATGGAGCGCGAGGCACTCTACATTTTCCTAAACTGGTTCAAACAGTTGGCAATCCATGGCAGAATAGATGAAGATGAATATGGTTCGCTGGAACAGACAATTGCGGATCGAGAGGAGGTTCAGAGTATGTTATTGAAAGCACTAGAAAGAGAGAAAGCAGCGCTACGTGAAGAAGGGCGTGAAGAAGGCGTTGAAAAGGCGTTGAAAAGGGGATTGAAGTCGGCGAGACTCTGGCAGAAGATCGCAGAAACCGAGAGATTGTTCTCGCAATGAATGCTCAAGACATCGAAACCGCTATGATCGCAAACGTAACGGGGCTTTCACTCGAAAAAGTCCATGGCATTTTACAAGATAATAAAATCCTGTCTGAGCGCTTTTACGAGGCGATTGCTCGTTTTGACATGGAAAACGCAAAAGATCCCAACATCGAACAGGTCGAAGGACAGAACATCCCGAAAGAACTTCTCTATGCGCGGCGCATGACGGATTGGTTAGAGAAGATTACGCCTGATGCACCTGAAATCGTCCGATTGGCGGCGCGTAGCCAACACATTCGACGTTGGACTATTCCACGCAGCGATTATCCCATGGATAAAGCCGGATATAAGAAATGGCGCAGCACGCTGGCCCGTTTCCACGCCGATACGGCTGCTGAAATCTTGCGCGAAGTTGGTTATGCTGAAGAAACGATTCGTCGTGTTCAGTCCCTTCTGCGAAAGGAACGCCTCAAACTCGATCCAGACGTACAGCTCTTAGAAGATGTAATCTGTTTAGTCTTTTTAGAGAACTATTTTGCCGACTTTGCCCAGAAACATGATGAAGAAAAGCTGATTGGTATTGTGCGCAAAACATGGAAGAAAATGTCAGAACGTGGCCGTGAAGCTGCGCTTTTGCTAGATCTTCCGGATAGAGCCCGGGAAGTTGTCGAGAAAGCATTGTCGGTCGGCTGACGATAGGGTGATTAGATCGTGGCTGTGGATTAAGTGACACCGCTTTGTATAGACTCTACCTTGCATTCGTTGAGGATCGGACAGCCACCATCTGGCGGGTGACTTGCGCTTAAAGATTCACCTCAAACGTTGTGTGTAGCTCTTGGGCCTGCTCTGTCTCTGCCGAACGATAGGCAGCATCGAAGACCTCAATCACGTGGCGGGCGTGTTCGACCGTTGCGAGAGTCGGTTTATCGTCACGAATCCAATCCACCAATTGCATGACATCTTCATAGACATGCATTTCTTCCATCTCACGATGCTTGCCCACCACATGGGGCAAGGTGGCTGTATAGCCAAATTCTTCGGCAATTTCGCGACCCTCATACTCAATCGGCTCACCATTCATCGTGTCGCCACTGATGACGCCTTTGGTCCCGAAAATCTGAGGGCGGCCTAATTGCATATGACCCGCGGCGACACCATAGACAAATCCAAAGAACGCATCGCCAAAATCCAATACCATCAGCGTCTGGTCATCCATATCGGTCGGCAGCATTTGGCCTTGGAACTCACGTTCATGAAGGCGCACGCCAGAGAAGGCTGTTACTCGTTTGGCTGGCCCGACAACAGCCGTTAAAGCATGTAGCCCATAGACCGTCATGTCATAGAGTGGACCGCCGCCAGGTTTGCGGAAATACCAAGCTGGGTTCACATTCGTCAGCGGGTCGTCGCCGTGCCGCACGCCCCCCTCATTTTCATGATATTGCCCAAAGGTTGCGCCGGTCATGGCCCAAGTGAGCGTGCCCAATGCCCCGTCCTGGATCAACTTACGAATGGCTTGAAGTCGCGGGTTAATCAATTCACCTGGTGATGAGACGAGCTTGACCCCCTTTTCTGTGGCACGAGCAATCAGATCATTGGCTTCGTCAACAGTAGTCGTCATTGTCTTATTAAAGTGAGCGTGTATTCCATGGTCAACGGCCATCAACCCTTGATCGTAGTGAAACCCAATGGGGGAGGCAATACTCACTGCATCGACAACGCCAGCCGCCAACATCTCTTCAAAGGTGGCATAAGCATTGGGCACATTAAATTTGTTTGCAGCTGCCTGAGCGCGCTCCAATACAGGATCACAGACGGCAGTAATGTTCACCCGATCTTGAACATCGTCCATGCTTAAATGGGGCAATAGACCACGTAAAGAAATACTTCCTGTGCCAACAATCCCAAGTCTGACCACGTTGCTCATTGGTTCTCTCCATTTTTGTCCTGCCCGAATGCAATAGAATTCTAGACGCATTCAAACAAAAATGAACCATGAAGGAAATGAAGGGAGTGTGTCCCAAAGTGTGCAAATGCAGCAGTTCTCCGACCAAGCAGTATTCATTTAAACACTTTGCGGTACACACTCGAAATGTGAAGGGGTCGAAGAACAGAGAGACAGCCCTTCATTTTCTCATTAATCTTCACAGTGTCATTTGATTTGATTGTTTTTGTCGTTCACGTAAGATTCTGCTGAGCCAGTGCGACTCAATTTGAGCGTTCTATGGTATGATTTCTCCAAGATTCGCGATGCTGCCACCCAACTGCTCTCTTCAGCTTATCACAATTCAGGAACGACTGATGCCCGATTAGATCATTCGCCAACGGAGCCAATTCTGGCTTAAATCGCTCAACCACTTCACGCGATGGTTCCAATAAGGTTGTATCATCGGCATTCAAAAAGTAAACATCATGAGGTGGTAAGTCATCTGCTGCTTCCATTAGAAGACGATGGGCGCTTGCAACATCCTCGCTGCTGACCCAACACCAAAGCCAGTCACTCCAGTCGTTGATAAGCTTTGCATTTTTTGCCATTTCTTGACGCCGTTCGACTGAGCAAATACCTGCAATGCGAGTGACATAGGTCCGAATATCATAGGCCCGCGTATAGCTAGCGAGCAGATCTTCACCAGCTCGTTTGGAGAAGCTGTACGAATCTTCTGGATAGCAAGGATGTGTCTCTGTAATCGGCACTGTTTCGATAGGAAAAGGCGTACCGCTAATTCGAAATCCATGCCCCAATGCACAATTGCTACCCGCCATGACAACGGTTTTGACGCCCTTTTCTGCTGCTGATTGCATCAAATTGTAGGTGCCCAACATGTTACTCTTGAAAGTAGCATCTGATGGAATTCCTTCTGCCTTTGCGCGGTCCCTTAACCTGGGGTGATCCACAGGCCAGGGTTGAGCTGCAATGTGTTGAATTGCATCGATGCCATCCATCGCTCGTTGGCAATCCTCCAGTAAATTGAGATCACCCTGGATCCAAGCATAGTCAGTGAATTCCACATCAGGTTGACGCCGCGAAAAGAGAACCAATTCGTGCTCTGCCATTAATTCGCGAATGACATATGCTCCGAGTTTGCCGCTTGCACCGGTTATTAAAACTCTCATAGCATTTTTGATTTATCAGCGATTTACAAGACTTTCTCTGACAATAGAGCATCTGCCAATTTCGCTGCCTTTTCCTCTACAGTTGCACCTTCGATCATCTGAACCTCAGTTTTGCGTACTTCGGGTTTGCGAATGTTGCCCCAAGAAGTCTTGTTGGTGCCACCATTGCTCAATTCTGAGGCCGACAGAGTAGGAATCTTGGCACGATTGGCTTTGCGAATTCCCATAAAGCTGGGGTAACGTGGTTCGTTGATCTCTTTTGCCACACTAATTACCACTGGTAAGGGGACGGTCACAGTTTCTTGACCACCTTCGATGAGACGTTCCGCAGTCACGATACCATCTGCAATATCTACAATCTTGGAGACATTGACGAGTAGAGGTCGCCCCAGTTTGCGCGCAACACCCACAAAGACGCTGCCGCTATTGCCATCAACGCTCTGTTTACCTGTTAAAATAATATCAATCTCGCCCTGTTCTTGGATGGCTCTTGCCAAAATTGAGGCTGTTGTCCAATCATCACGCTCCTCGTTTGCCTCACCCTCAACGAGGACCGACTCACCGACACCCATCGCCAATGCATGTTTCAAGGCATCTGTACTGCCAGGACTGCCCATGGCAATTGCAACAGAATCCGCGTCAAAGCGGTCGCTTAAGTCAATCGCCTCCTCAGTTGCAAATTCATCCCATGGATTCATAACCATAGTTGCTTGGATCTCACCGCTTACAACAGCCTCTGCTGAGATTGTTGGCAATTCTGCTGTGTCTGGTGTTTGTTTGACCAATACAACGATCTTCACGTGCTGTCTCCTCACAGTTTCTTATTTGTTCATCTTTCCCGCACTTACTCATAAATGAAAATAACCTAGAGTAGAGACGAGACAAAATTCTCTGAGTGAGTATATTGTCGAAAAATCTAACTTATACGAAAATAGCGGGAACCCCATTGTCCCCGCCGTTGAAGAGGCATGATTCATATCATGCCTCTTCAATCGTTCGCAAGTGTATCACAGCCATCGGGCATACACAAGAAGCAGAAAGTATACCCAATTATTATGCGATATAGTCTCTTTCTATTTCTAACACTATTACTCACTTGTCTGATTGGATACGGCACCTTCATGACGGCACGACTATTGCGCACATGGAAACCGGAAGGCAATATCCTCCTCTATGGTCCTGAAAATTGGTTACGCATTCTCTTAGTTGGTGCTTGTATATTACTTGGCTTGCTCAGCGGCGTTCCACAATCAGACCTTGGATGGAATTATACAAATGGGGCTAACCAACTACTCCAAGGGTTTTTATGGGGGATAGCGATTGCACTTTTCTTTTTTCTTGCTACGCGCTGGCTTGTCACTCATACGGGACAGCAGTTTTATTCGTCTACCATTATTCTGGCGATTATTCCAAGGAGCATAAGCGAAGCGACGCTTGTCATTTTGGCCATGATTCCAGCCGTTCTCGTCGAAGAATTGCTCTTCCGTAGTTTACTACTTGGTGGCTTGGGACCTCTTGCACCTACTTGGATTCTGCTACTTGGATCCGCCGTTCTATTTGGTATTCTGCATAGCCCACAAGGAATTTGGGGAATGGTCGGGGCCAGCCTGGCTGGTGGGTTATTTGGCGGCTTATTTTTGTGGCAGAATAGCCTAATTACGCCAACGATCGCTCATTATGTTGCAAATCTAGTGCAGATTGGCATCGCAGCATTGATCCAGGAAGAAATCACCACACAAGAGAAGTACTAGGTTCTTACACCTACACCAGCTCGAACAAATTCCTCTACTCGTTCTGCCCGCCTCTCTTGAGGCAACTTGCAAAACGTCTCTCCAATCAGAATCGCATCGCATCCCATATCTGCCATTTTTCGAACGTCGTCGGGCGTCTTGATGCCACTTTCGCCCACAACAACTTTTCCCGCCGGAATCTGTGCACGTAAACGGGCTGTATTCTCGATATTTACTGTAAAAGTGCGCAGATCGCGATTGTTGACGCCAATCACATGGGCATCAATCGCCAATGCGCGTTCAAGTTCTGTCTCATCATGCACCTCGACGAGCGCCTGCATCCCCAACTCATAGGTCAGTTTGTAGAGACTGCTCAGCTCTGTGTCACTTAAGACAGCCACAATCAAGAGCAAAACATCAGCCCCCGCTGTGCGGGCTTCATAGACTTGATATGGATCATAAATGAAATCTTTGCGTAGCACGGGGATGCTCATGTTGATCTCGCGTAGTCGCTCCTTGATATCGGTTAAGTATTCAAGCTGGCCCTGAAAGAAGCGACTGTCCGTTAAGCATGAGATGGCAGCAACACCATTACGTGCATAGGTTTCCCCAATCAGTTCAGGATCCCACTCTCTAGCGATCAATCCCTTGGAGGGGCTAGCCCGCTTCACTTCGGCAATGATGCTTGCCCCAGCATGGGCCGTCAGAGACGCGGCAAAATCGACAGGAGGCGGTGCCAGTTGGGCAAAGGCTTTCACTTGGCTGAGTGGCACTTGTTCCATCTGCTTGGGCACCTCCTGTCGCTTCCAAGCCATGATCTGCTCTAGCACTTTGCCTTTCTGTTTCGAAATATCTAATTTGGACTGTTTCATACTTGCACTCTTGTAAACTATCTTCTATTGGGTAAATGATTGAGTCATTTGGATGTACGAATCCAAGACATTCAAGGCTGCACCACTATCCAAACTTTCTCGGGCTGCCGTAAGCCCTGATGCAAAATCCCTCATCTCCGTACTGAGTGCAACCGCGGCGTTGAGCAATACAACATCTCGTTTGGGGCCACTGATTTCACCGGTCAGAATGCCTCGAGTGATTTCCGCATTTTCAGCTGGCTCTCCGCCCTTCAGATCCGCCAGTGTCGCTCTCGGTAATCCAAGATCAGCTGGATCCAGCTCGAATGTTGTCACAGCTCCATCTTTGAGATGACTGATGCGATTGACGCCCGTGGTGCTCAGCTCATCCAATCCATCGGCACCATGAACAACAAATGCCGCCCGACACCCCATCTGACCCAATACGCCCGCCATCGGTTCAGTCAGGCTTGGGTCAAAGACACCAATCATCATGTTGGTTGCGTTCGCTGGGTTTGTCAGCGGACCAAGAATGTTAAAGACTGTTCGTGCAGCAAGCTCTCGACGGGCACCAATCGCATGTCTCATCGCAGGATGATAGATTTGAGCAAACAAGAAGGCCATTCCCACCTCCTCTATCGTGTCGGCGGCTTGTTCTGCACTCAACCGAATGTTCGAGCCCAACGCTTCCAACACATCTGCGGCCCCGCTTCGGCTACTCACCGAAACATTTCCATGTTTGGCAACTTTTTGTCCTGTACCAGCCACAACCAAAGCCGTTGTGGTACTAATGTTGAAGGTATCACGCCCATCCCCACCCGTCCCCACGACATCAAGGAGTGGGGCGTTGCCAATATTAGGCCGCACTTGTACAGCATTGCGCTTCATGGCCTGGGCACAGCCTGTAATCTCATTGACAGTTTCTCCTTTCATGCGCAATGCAGCCAGAAATGCACCGATTTGTGCCTCTGTTGCCTCGCCAGTCATGATCTCCATCATGGCTGCATCAGCCTGTTCAACTGACAGATCTCGATGGTCGAAAAGTTGGTGAATTGCTTGTTGCACAGCGGTTTGTGACATGGTTTGTGTCTCCAATTTGGTGATTTAGGTCAACCCAATTTATAAAGGATCCATAGATTAACGGGATGTTTCTCTCCTAACGCTGTAAATCCTGTTCATGTGTGGATAATCTATTTTTGGGAATCGCCTTAGGCCATTCCAGAGAAATAAGTCCCGAATATGCCAAGTCAATTTCTCTGGAATGGCTTGAGCTTTTCCAGATCAAATGAGGGATTTTAATTGTTGGAAAAGCCTTACTGGTTCATTGTTTAATATTCTGATTTATCTTCTGAAAGAATGGACTCGTCAGTTCCGTGACTGACGCCAACTCAAGATTCAGGGTTAAAGCAGTATGTTCCAAACTTGCATTGAGCGTTGACTCTAGAAACATGAGCGTCGCGTCGACGTTCGACAACTCGTCCGAAGGTTCGTTAGACATGTTGCGTAAACCGTTCAATAAATAGCAAACAGATTGCAGAGGCAAAATGCGACTATAGACCCTGATTCGTTGACCGAGATGTTTTTGGTCAAAATTCGCCAGATATCTGTCTAACCAATTCTGCTGCTTTATCTCATCTAAATCTGAACGATTGTGATAAAGAAATGAAGCAATCTCCAGGGCTGGATCTCCCAAACCAAACATCTCCCAATCTAACAAGACACATGTGCCCAAAACGGATAAGCAGTTCTCAAGACGTACGTCTCCATGCACTGGCGTTGGTGCGATGCCTGCCCAAAGTGGCAGTGCGGCTTCAACAAGCGCCGTGGCATTCTGAACCAACTCTTTAAATAGCTGGTCAAGAGCTGTCGCTTCAATCTGGAGTAACCATTGAGAAATTGACTTAAAACTTCCGCTCTCTACACGCCAAAAATAGTCCAAATTTACGGGGTTTGGTGAAAAGCGTCGTACATCAGCCGGATCGTGGTTGTGAACTTGTGCCACTATACTCGCCAATGCTTGGAGATCTTCTTCTCTATTTGCATCGAGCGGCTGACCATCTACCCACTCATAAACGAGAATCTGACGTGCCAGTCCTGCTGGATAGCGATCAAACCAAAGGGGACGTGGCGCCACACCCAAATGCCAGAACATCTGTTGCCCATCATACTGGCGTCGACTGCGCGCTTGGCCGGCATCCAGGTAGAGCTTGACAACGGCTTCTTGCTCCTGACCGCGTTGAATCATACAGTGGACGCGCCACAGCAGATTGTCATTGCCCTGCCAATAATTTATGATGTTGACATCTTGTCCATTGAATTCGCTGGTTGGTGCCTGCGTTAGATAGGTATAGATATCATCGTGTATTTCGGGGTGGTTCAGAATTAGGTTTACACTTTTGATACATAGACAAAAATCTATATGAGGTCATTTTCTGCCTGAGCATGGCTCAAATTAGAAAATATAAACATCTTTTCTCTTTGCAAAAATGTAAACCTAATTGTCCGCCTAAAATGAACCACCCCTGTATTTCTGTATTCATTCCCTTACCTGCTCAAGCCAGAACCCAAAAGGTGAAGATGACAAGATGAGTCTCATTCATTTGTGCCTTTCATCTCCACCAACTTCTTGCGCAATCTACAAAAAATAGATCGAACAGTTCCTAGTACCACGCCGGCTTCTCACCGACGTCCAGAAAGTTACGGAGCAAATCGTGACCATACTCCGTCAAGATACTCTCTGGGTGAAACTGCACGCCATAGATCGGCAGAGTTTTGTGTCGTATCCCCATTAACTCACCCTCGGGTGTGTGGGCCGTTGCTTCCAGCACGTCTGGAAGTGGTGTGTTAACTATGAGACTATGGTAACGAGTTGCTGTAAATGGGCTTGGCAATCCTTTGAAAACACCCTCACCACTATGTTTGACGGGGCTGACTTTACCATGCATCAGGCGGTCGGCACGAATTACTTTACCACCAAAAACATGACCAATACATTGTTGCCCCAAACAAACGCCCAAAATTGGTGTATGCTCACCCAAAATACGGATCACGTCGTTGCTGACACCACTGTCACTTTCAGGTCTACCCGGTCCTGGACTGACCACGATATGACTCGGCTTCAACTCTGCTAAATCTTCCACATCAATCTCATCATTGCGCCAAACGCGTATTTCCGTATCTGAATCGCTGGCGACGATCAGCTCACCAATAAACTGGACTAAATTGTAGGTAAAACTGTCATAATTGTCTATTACGGCAATCATTCATTCATTCTCCTCTTTTTCTTAGAAACTATCCGAAAAGTGGTTGTGAGTCTGATCAATTTCTCGAGTCAAAGTGCATCGTCACAGAGCTTTTCGGATAAGCAGTTAGGCCATTCCAGAAAAAATAATTGCCCATGAAGACAAGCGCTGTCCCCTGGAATGGCTTTAGCTTTTCCTATCGAATCGGGTATTTCATTTGCTGGAAAAGCCTTAAAGTGTTCGTTTTCTACGCTTCTCCGCGCCACGACGGATTCGGTTCCATGCACCTGTCAAACCCATTGCTCGCTTGACCTCCACAAGAGTCGCCTGTGCCTTTTTGCGAGTTCGTAACGTTCCTTCATAGATCAGTTCATCGACATAACCTGTCATCCCTTCGTAATGCGCTCGACGTTCTCTTGTTGGCTCCAAAAAATTTTCCAGGGCGATATACAGTTTTTCCTTGACTTCAACATCACCAACTGTTCCAGCCAAATAACGTGTTTTCAATTCTTCAACCTCTACTTTATTTGGATTGAAGAAATCATGGTAAACAAAGGTGGGATTGCCTTCTACACGGCCTGGAATATCGGCTCGAATACGGTTTGGATCCGTATACATACCCATCACTTTTTTGTATACAGTTTTGGAATCATCGCTTAAGTAGATCGTGTTGCCGATGCTCTTGCTCATCTTGCCTTGCCCATCTGTTCCAACCAGTGCGTCACCAATCACATAGACATCGGGAATTGGAAAAACTTCGCCATAGGCATTGTTAAATCGGCGTGCAATTTGTCGTGACAGCTCAACGTGGCTTTCATTGTCCTTACCCACCGGAACGAGATGTCCATGCACAAGTAAAATATCAGCTGCTTGGAGTACTGGATAGCCCAGTAGGTTATATGGCATCCGCTCCAAGCCGGCATCAAATGCCATATCTTTGAGCGTGGGCAATTGTTGTAGGCGCTCGACGGTTGTCAAGCTGCTAAGCAATAGTTGCAACTCGTATGTTTCGTGAACTGCCGATTGCAGATAGAACGTGACTTTATCTGGATCAATGCCGATGGCCAAGTGGTCCATGACGATCGCCCGCCCATTATCACTTGTCATGTCAATATCAGCTTTTGTCGCTTTGGTGGTCAGCATATGCAAATCAGCCAGTAGAAAGATACATTCATATTCTTGTTGAAAGGCCAATCGATGACGATGACTACCGGCAAAGTGTCCCAAATGTAGTTTACCTGTGGTGCGATCACCAGTTAAGATTCGTTTTTTCGTGGTCATAATCCCGCCTCTGCTCGTTCTACAGCCACAGACAATGCCTTGGCCTTATTAAGAGATTCTTCATATTCATACGTTGGCTCACTATCAGCAACGATCCCACCACCTGCTTGCAGTGTGCAGGTTTTCCCTCTCATTAGAATGGTGCGAATGGTGATGCAAGTATCCATATTCCCGTCATAACCAATATAGCCAACGGCGCCGCCATATGGTCCACGGCGTGTACCCTCCAACTCCTCAATGATCTCCATTGCTCGCACTTTGGGTGCGCCGCTCAATGTTCCTGCCGGTAACGTCGCGTGCATCAGGCTAAATGCATCCTGTCCTGGTTGAAGGGTGCCGCGCACATCGCTCACAATGTGCATAACGTGGCTATATTTTTCGATGACCATCATTTCGGGAACGGCGACAGTTCCATATTGACAGACACGCCCCAAATCGTTGCGTCCTAGATCGACCAACATAACATGCTCAGCACGTTCTTTGGGGTCAGCCAAGAGATCCTGGGCCAATTCTTCATCTTCTTCTGGTGTACTCCCTCGCCAACGTGTTCCAGCGATGGGATGCAGAAATGCTTCACCATCCTCTGAACGTACGTGCATTTCTGGGCTCGAACCAATAATGCGGATTGGTTCCTCTTTGTCTCCGCCGTTGACCGCAGCAACCCCTTGAAAATCGAGGAAATACATGTAAGGTGACGGATTGAGCATTCGCAGTGCTCGATAGATGGTAAAGGGATCGGCTTCGGTTTCGCGACTAAGACGCTGGCTCAAAACAACCTGAAAGATGTCTCCTGCGGCAATATACTCTTTAGCAATTCGCACATTCTCTTCATGCTCCGCCTGTGTAAAATTGCTTGTCCACTCTGTCCCGTTGGCGTATTCTTTTGGTAGCGGAGGGACAAGGGGTGCATGGATTTTGGAGACAATCTTCTCAATACGGGCAATGGCATCGGCATACGCTGCACGCAGATCCTTCTCAACACGCATATTCGCAATCACAAGTAGACGGTGACGAACATGATCGAAGACAACAAGATTGTCGCTAAAGAGCATAACCAGATCGGGGACTTTTAGATCGTCTCTGGCCGTTGTTGGTAAACGCTCAACAAATCGTACCATATCATAGCCGAA
This sequence comes from Chloroflexi bacterium TSY, assembly GCA_019217005.1. Next base: position 23,488 of record JAHBNG010000037.1, on the reverse strand, counting down.
GTAGCCGACAGCACCACCCGTAAAAAATGGAAGTTCTGGAATTGCCACTGGTTGCCAACTCGCCAACAGTTCTTGTAAAATTGAAAATGGATCTCCCTCCTGTCTTTCGAGCATAGTCCCACCTGCTCCCCCAATTGTCACCTGCTCCCCCCAAGCAGCCATCGTCATGGGTGGATCAACACCAATGAAGCTGTAGCGCCCGACCTGCTCGCCCTTTTCTACCGACTCAAGCAAAAAACTGGGACCACCAATTTTCCCCTGCAACTTCAGATAGACCGATACAGGCGTTTCTAAATCGGCTGGCAGCTCACGGTAAATCGGTATCAAATTGCCTTTTGGTGCAAGTTTCTTGACCTGCTCTAACGATGGTTGATATTGTGATATCATTGTAGATCTCCTTCTTTTTCGATCAATAAAGTAGTTTTTAGTTGTTTGTTTTTAGCTGTCAGCTGACAGTCATTTGTTTGATGGTTATCAAATTATGTATAAATAAAATAAAAAATCCTCGTCCCTAACCAATATTGGTTAGGGACGAGGATTGATCATACATGACAAACACATAAAAGTGTGTACTGTCGTGCGATACCCCGCGGTACCACCCTAATTAGACTGGGTTCGAGTGCTCTTTCGTGCACATTCACTCAACATTGAGAACATATTTGTTCCCAATAAAAAAACCCTCACATGAAACGCAAGGATTCCTACGACCAGTCTCACTCTGTCGAAAACGGGAGAGCCAAAGCGTCTCCGATTCTCAGCGCCCAGATAACGGTGGCGTCTCCGAGGTCACCTACTAAATACCAACTCTTGGCCAACTTGTTCGGTGCCTGACTCCCTGGCCCATTCATCATCTGCGCAGATACTACCTTCTCAGCAACATCATTCAGTACAAAAACCAATAAGTGATGTAGGTAGCTCTCTGAAACCCGCCTTGATGACTACTCTTCCAGATCTCAGTCTTTACATACTCTTTCTATAAACTTGTCCAGCCTACTATATAACGATAATGGGTTGCTGTCAAGAGGGAATTTCAAAAAAATAACCCGCTGCGAATGAATCTAAGAAAACTCTTAGTCTCGCTCGGAGCGGGTTCAGGCAGTCGAACTGCCACAACCTCAGTATCATATCATTCGCTCGCGTAATAAGCTCCAGTTACCGGCACACAGAGATGGACGATGAAAGAACGATGTTGTCTTACGGTAACCTAAAGACTTTTACGCGTGATGTGCTGTGGAGTAATTGACGATGAAATGATACGATGCAAGGTTAGAAGGAACTTTACCATAAATGGTCGCAGAATACAAACTCTCACAAATGACAATGGACGAACTTGACCCCTATTCGATCTGAACAAGCTTATCGTAGGTTTTTCGTATGCATAACGTCAGACAATCGCATTGCGCAGGATAAGCGACTATACCTCAAACGAGCAGCGTCGTTTTCAAATCAAATCTGCGTCATGTTTCTCAAACTTATCTATGTCATCATTATGATACCATTTACCTGTTATTGATGATCCTCAACATTCTCTTCTTCGCTGCCTACTATCATCACAATAGCGGATCGAGTAGCGATCTACTCGCTCGCTGTATCCAAAATCATTGATCTTGTCCCCAATAATGTCTGACGGATTTTTCAACTTCTGGTCAGCAAGATTGTTTGTTTAGTAGCGACAGATATACTGAGCACTCTCATAGATCGGACGATTATTTAATGGATCAATGTATCATGTACCTGACAGCGACCCTCTTACTCGGCCATCTACTCGCGGATTTTCCATTGCAAACCAACTGGATCTTCAAAATGAAGAGCAAGAATTGGCTTGGCGTTGCTCTTCATGCAGCTATTCATGTACTCACGACGGCTTTGTTACTCAAAAGTAGCAGTGAACTATGGCCTCTCTTGTTTGCGCTAGGCGCTCTACACTTTCTTTGTGATTGGGCAAAGCTACACTATACGAGCCAGAATCAACTTATCCCCTTTTTGGTCGATCAGATAGCCCATCTGTTTGTTTTAGTTCTTTTAGCAGTTCGATTCCCCTTTGCAGAACCTGTCTTGCCAGCTTGGATAGTCTATCCCGCTGTGGTCTATGGATTTGTACCAGCGATATTGATTTTTGTCTCTATTATGGCCACTGACATCGCCCGCCAACAAGAACCAAGACATGCTTTTCTCAAATGGGCACACCATCGTGGACTCAGCGTATCTCAAGCTGTTGGCAACCCGTTAGTCGCCAGCATCGCGTTTGTACTGGTCTATCTCGCCTTGACATCGTGATTCCACTGCACTACTATATCTTTTTGTCAAGAGCAGAGCAGTTATTCGTTTATTTACGCCGAGGAACTGCCTGAATACCTTTTGCGAACTTCTGCTGGCTGTACTTACTGCCTATCCAACAAGTTCCGTGACGGTGCATTCTCACTCGAGAAGCTACTTGGACCCACAACTACTTTTCGAATAGGTTCTTAACTGAAGAAAGGGACATTTATGTCATCTCAACCTGTTAAAAACTCCGTCTTGCAGGAAGCTATCTCCTGGCTGACCATTCCAGACGAAAAGGATCATGAAGAAGAGATTCAAACATTATTCGCCAAAGCCCGAACTAATGTGGGATTTTTGCCCAATGTCTTGGCTGCTTACGGAGTGCGGCCTGATCGACTAAAGCGCTGGATTCGTCACTTCAACAGTGTGCTCTATGGCGATTCAGAATTAACTGTGACCGAGCGAGAGATGATCGGAGTTGTCGTTTCCTCACAGAATCACTGTCTCTATTGCCTGGTTGCCCACGGCTCGGAGGTACGTAGATTGCTGGATGATGAAGTGCTGGGCGACCGAATCACCTTTGACTATCGTCGTGCAGGGCTCGATAAACGCACACTGGCGATGCTGGATTACGCTGTCAAGCTAACGTTGCATCCGGCAGAGTGTAGTGAGGCAGACTTAGACCTGTTGCGCACGCACGGCTTTTCAGATGAAACGATTTTTGATATCGCAGAAACCGCTGCTATGTTCAATTTTACGAATCGTATGGCGTCAGCGACAGGCATGATGCCAAATCGCGAATACCACAATATTGGCCGGGTGAGTAGTTCGGAGGAAGTGAGTGATTCTACATCCAAGTGAATTGGAAGATCATGATGCCGATAGATTGTTGGCAGGAAGTATTGTGCCATGCCCGATTGTGTGGGTCAGCTCGATGGATTTGGATGGTCGCTTAAATTTGGCTCCATTTTCACACTTTACTTTCGTCTGTATAGAGCCGATGACATTGCTCTTTTGTTCTGGAGTGCCAAGTTCCTCCATGAAAAACAGAGATTACCAAAAAGATACGGTCCTCAACATCAAAGCAGTACCAGAATTTGTCATCAACCTAACAAATGAAGAAACCACTGAAGCCATAAATTTGGGGGCGACTGACTTACTGTATGGCCGATCTGATTTCGATTGGGCAAGGGGTACGCCTGCGGCCAGCCACAAAATCCAGGTGCCTCGTATCGCGGAAGCCTCTGTTGCATTCGAATGTACGCTACAACAGATTGTAACGATAAGCCAAAATCCGGGAGGTGGATCGGCCATCTTTGGCGAAGTGCAATGTATTCACGTTCAGGATGCTTACTAAAAGCAAAGTAGAGCAGAATAAACAATGGCAGGCGTCTTGTGAGATTCTGCCAGGTTTTAGCGTCGGTCGGATCGTTGTTCAGCGTAGCTGGGCAGGCAAGTCCCTAATTGACTTGAACTTGTGCGCGCGTTATGATGTGAACGTCATTGATCTAATTGAACCCTCGCCACATGGAAATCGGGTTCATCCCAAAATTGATATTACTCGTCCGCTCCAAAAGGGCAAAATTTTGATTGTTTTGGGAGAAGATGAAAAGGTCAATGCCATACAAGCCTATGTGCTAGATGAGCAAATGCCAGATTGAAAGCTTCTTGCCAAAGTCATGATAGAAAATGCCTATCTGAAAAACTCTGTAGCGATGCATGCTCACCCGAGAAGCTGGTTGGACTGACACAATCACTTTTCGGATAGGTTCTTTGGATCTTTAATTTGTCATAATTTGCGCTACACTGGACAGCAAAATCATGAACATTGTCCTCATCTCTCTCTACGAACTGGGACGTCAACCGTTTGGAATTGCCTCGCCAGCTGCCTGGTTAAAACAAGCTGGACACAAGGTCACACCTCTCGATCTGTCGGTGCAGCGTTTGGATGAATCAGTCATCATTTCGGCAGAGTTGGTGGCTTTTTACATGCCGATGCATACAGCGACACGTATCGCATCGACGATCATCCCAAGAGTAAGAAGGCTAAATCCTAAAGCCCATCTCGCTTGCTATGGACTCTATGCGACGGGCAACGAGACATATCTGCGTGAGGTTGGTGTCGAGACACTGATCGGTGGAGAATTCGAGTCTGGTTTGCTTTCGTTGGCTGAACAACTAAGCACCTTCTCCCAAAACATTTTGCTCCTTGAAGCATCGAATATCGGTTCTTCCCATCACGCATCGCTCAAGTCTACATCCACAATCTCGCTGGAAAAGCAAACATTTCAAATTCCAGATCGGTCTGGCTTGCCATATTTATCGAACTATGCTTATTTGGACATGGGCAATGGTCTTCATAAAACCGCGGGCTACACAGAAGCCACACGCGGATGCAAACATCTCTGTCGTCATTGCCCCATTGTTCCTGTCTATGGGGGACAATTTCGAGTTGTACAGCAAGAAGTGGTCTTGGCCGATATTCGTGCTCAAGTTGAGGCGGGTGCCGAGCATATATCGTTCGGTGACCCAGATTTTTTCAATGGACCCAGCCACGCAATGCGAATTGTCGAAACACTCCATGCAGAATTTCCAGCATTGACATACGATGTCACAATCAAGGTCGAGCATCTACTCCAACGTGCGCAAAATCTCTCCAAATTACGCGAGACTGGCTGTCTCTGGATCACATCGGCTGTTGAATCATTTGATGATCGTGTATTAAAAATTCTAGATAAAGGACACACCCTGGCTGATTTTAAGCAGGCACTTCAGCTCTGTCGAGCACACAAACTACACTTGGTACCAACTTTCGTGGCCTTCCATCCTTGGAACACATTAGATGATTACTGCGCTTTTCTCTCGGCCATCGCTCAATTTGATCTGATCAGCCAAATCGCACCGATCCAATATGCAATTCGCCTATTAATTCCAGCTGGCTCTTGGCTGCTTGATCTGCCAGAAATCACGGCCTTGGTTGGTCCATTCGACCAGGAGGCGCTGGTCTACCCATGGCGTCATCCCGATCCACGAGTCGATACCTTGCAGCAAACGGTGCTCGATTTCGTCCAGTCCGATCAGGCAGGGCAGCTTTCCCGCCAGGATATCTTTCGGGGTATTTGGACGCTCGCCCAGACGATGAAAGATGGACGACCTGAAGAAAGGACACATTCTGTGCCTCTCCCCCATTTACCAGAAGCCAAGCTTGCGCCCCGCATGAGTGAAAATTGGTACTGTTGAGCAGAGCCAACCGAGGAGCAGTTGCTCCCGCATCAACTAGCCGTGTAAGACGTTTCTAAAATTTAAGTCGACTCTAAAAAAATAACTGAGCAATATGGTTACGCAATATGTATTCCGCCATCCAAGGGAATCACGGCTCCATTCATATAGGCACCCGCTCTCGATGCGAGAAAAAGCGCAAGCCCTGCTATGTCTGATGGTTCGCTGATTCGCCCTAAGGGACAGCGTTGTTTGATTCGTTCTCCATGCTGTTCAAGCAGCCACTCAGTCATTTTGCTTTCAAATGGTCCTGGAGCAATTGCATTGACCGTAATCGCTTGCCGCCCCAACTCGACAGCTAAAACCCGCGTGAGATGGTGAATTGCCGCCTTGCTGGGTCCGTAGGCATAGTTTTCCACGCTGGGAACTCGCAGGCCATCAATAGAACCGATATTGATCACGCGTGCTGGGTCGGTGGCGCTTGCTCCTTTGCTCAAGAGCGGCACCAGATCACGTGTCAACATGAAAGGCGCCTTGACGTTGATGTCCATCACTTTATCATAGCCCGATTCGGGATACTCGGCATAGGGAGCACCCCAGGCTGCACCAGCATTGTTGACCAAAATATGCAGTTGATCTTCATGTGCAGAAAGAAAGTCCACTACGACAGTACGCCCTTGCTCAGTTGACAAATCGGCGGGGATCGCCGTGCATGAGCCAAATCGGTTAAGTTTTTCCGCGGTTTGTTGACATACTTCTGCTTTGCGTGATGAAATATAGACCTTTGCACCATTCGAAACAAAAGCTTCGGCGATCATCAGACCGATCCCGCGCGAACCCCCAGTGACAAAAGCCACTTTGCCTGCCACAGAAAATAGCTCTGATGCGAGTAAGGATTGCTGATCTTTGGGATCAGTTGATGGAGATTCTTGTGCTGCCATCAACTAGCCTCACTTATCTCTATTCAATAAAAATCTCAACCCGTTGACCGTCATCGTCATCAACGACATCCACAATACGTCCGGACAAGCCCGAATCAAGAGCTTGACGAATCGTATCCACATGTTCGTGAGCGCTCGATGGCACAAAACGCAAGCCAAAATTGACCAAACCGATCGGGATGTTCACCCCAACCTTCTGTTGGCCCGTCATTGAATCGGTGACTCGCACCCGAAAAAAGCGAGCGTTCCCAGAATCAGCTAGTGTCTCATTATCACCATCACGGGATTTGTCCAGGGCTGCCAATAGTCGCGCACCTTCTGTGGCTGTAATCTTGCCATCTTCGATCATGCGTAATATTGCCATTCGTTCTTCTTCTATTGTCATAACATTCTCTCTTTTGCTGGAATCGGGAGTAAAGATCAGGAAAGGTACAGAGTACCCACTTCACCAACAGCGTGCCTGAGCCCCAGTCTCTATTCCCGAATCCTCAATCCTTCAATTGATTTTCGTATGTCCTGCTATTCCGTTGCCTCAGACCGATTGAGGGCAGCAAGTAGTTTTTCGGCTTGTTCTACACTAATCTTGTCTTCTTCCACCATTCGCAAGATCATCATTCGCTCTTCATCACTGACAACAGGTGATGAGGCAGGTGCCGATGCTTTGGGCGCTTGTGCGGATGGGGAACTTTCGTGCGATGATGTACGAGTTGCATATCGGCGTTGTCGCTGCCGCTCTCTGCGCCTTTGCCGGTGTTCATGACGATGTCCTCGTCGACGGTCACGCATGGTGGAGTGGAGGTGTTCTGCTTGACGTTCGGCCTTTGCAACCCGCTTCTCCGCCTGTGTCATGGCCTCGGAAATTGCTCGCTCAGCTTGCTGCAAGGCTTTGTGTACCTTCGCTTGTACACGTTCAGAAAGCATCTCCCCGAGATGACCAAGCCGAGCGCCTAATTCTCTTTCTAGGTCAAAGTCGAAATCGCGACCAAAATCGAAGTCATAATCAACATGGACGTGATCATCCCGTTCATGAGCTTGCTCTTCGTCATCTCGCATTTTCCGGCCCTCCTCGGTTTGACCATAGAAGGCGATTTTTCCGCCAGCACTGAAATCTAAGCTGGCATCACCATTGCCCATTGTAAAGTGTATATGGCCCCCAACGGGTTCTTCATCAAGTTCCACACCTCGAATCTGGAGCTTGCCCGCTCTGCTTTCTAATTCGATCGTTGCGTTGCTCTGAGCAGGCAAATAGCATTTGAGATCCCCACCAGCGGATACTTCATATTGATAATCATGAATTTGAGTGAGATGCAGTTTGGCGTTGCCACCTGCTGTTGCCTTGGTCGATCCAACCACATTTGAAAGGACGATATTTCCCCCTGTCTTGAGCGCTTCAATTGCTCCATGGACATCCATCAGCACAGAATTGCCTCCGGCACTCTGGATCGAAATATCCCCTTCAATTTGCTTCGCTCTGAACTCACCACCAATGGACCCAGCTCTGATGGACCCAGTTCTGCGTGCCTTTAGGTTTCCACCCAGACTGGCGCAAGTGATTTCACCTTGAACGTCATAAATCTTGCCATCACCGCTCACATTGCCAACCCGTACGATGGCCGCGGACGGTACCTCCAATCGACAATCGCCAGCAAAACTACCGAGCCGTACAATGTCGTGAAGACTTTCTTGTTCGCCTGATGCATCGGCTTCATCAGGGGTCTCTTCTGTTTCATCCGCCGTCACCTCTATATCACCTGCCTCGACACTGGCAACTTCTGCTGAGGCCTCCACAACGTTGATGACTTGCACTGTATCGCCAATTTGCTGGTGATTGATTTGCTGTTGACCATCTTCTTTGGTTCGTCTTGTACCAGATTCGACGGTGTATGATTGGGTACCATGTCGACCTTTGACGGAAATCGTCGTATCGTTGCGTCCTGTAATGCGCAAGTTGCCACCCACAGAATCGATAATAATCTCAGGGTTCTCTCCTGCATGGAATGTTGCTGTTTGATTCATCATTTTCTAGCCTTCATTTTGTAGAATTTGCATCGCTTGATCGAAGCTCAACTTGCCTTCATCAAGCTCCTGCAGTACATGTAAGCGTCGTTCTTCAGATACACTGGGTGCTGTTTCTTCATCATCTTGTTCCGGGTCGTAACCCAGTGCACGTACAACTTCGCGTAGACGGCTGCGAATTGTTGGGTACGACATTCCCAACTCACCTTCCATCCGGTTTATTTTCCCTTCATTGCGAACAAAGACTTCGATAAATTCCAGTTGCTCAGGCGAGAGCTGTGGAAAGGGTGTCGAGACAGAAAAACGCCCCTCGACTGATACATCTGTATCTGGACAATAGAAACGAGTCACAATGATCTCTCCGCCGGAAAACGGAGATTTTGACGGAAGTGGAATCATTTTCTGCTCCTTAGGAATAAAGATTAAATGAATTCAATTTGATGTGCTTGTCATTCTTGAGTAAAACGAAGAATCGATGCACAACTGATTGAATTGTTAGTTCTTAAACTGGAATTGTTTGGCTTGTGTCCTCTAGTTTTTCTCCCCAATGAATGAGTTTTCGACCCATCCTGGATCGTATATGGGTCCATCCTTTGTGCCATCGGTTGGCTGACTGGGATAGTGATAGTTTTCTTAGTTGATATAGTTCAATCTCGTTTAGCAAGTCACGTTGATGTTGGCGACAGAAATTCTCAATCTGACTGAAGTGGCATAAATCATACATGGCGGTTCTCCTTATGCTTCGCTCATCAGACGAAATTGTGCAACGAAACCATTTGGTTCCAACAAAATCAGAAACTGCACAATTTTCTTAGATGAGACTTATTACAGCGTCAACTAAATAACTGACAATTTTGTTATGGCAAAATTATCAAAAACTTAATTTACGCTGTACTTATGCTTCGTAAAGTAAGTTATGCGGTCTGTTCGCCCCCATCCCCAGCCCTTCCCCCACTCGTGGAGGTTCAGGGGCGGACAGGTACTATACGAAAAGGAGGAGAATTAACAAAGAGAGAAAAAACTGGCAAACTAGCCCTAGAAAATCTGAGAAAAGGAAAGGGAAAGAAAAATGCCAGAAAGAGAGCTCGAACGAGAAATCAGACGAATGCTATCTGAAACGATAGAAATAGGAATCCGGACAAAGAACCTGGAGCGCCTGCTGAAAGTGGTGGAGGGAATCATCCAAGCAGGAAGTATAGTCCCCTCCAAAATTGCCTCAAGCCTAAGGGAACTAGGCTTGAGCGAAGCGACGGAAGCAAGCATCGAGCGACAAATCCGCCGATTCGAGAACGATCCAAGCATTACGCCTGAGGTTTGCTTTCACCCATTTGCACGTCGACATCTGATGTTGGGCAGACCGAGAGAATTGCTTCTGGCCATCGATCCAACAACGCAGGATGAGCGAGTGGTGATCTTGATGGTCTCGGTCTGGTATCGAGGCTGTGCACTGCCACTGGGCTGGACACTCTGGCCAGGGAACCAGCCTTTGAAAGGCGATGGTTTCTGGGCCAGAGTCGAGCAGCTGATGGATGAAGTGAGCGTCTTGTTGCCGGTTCGGGTCCCGGTGACGATTCTGGGAGACCGAGCCTTCGGCACACCAGCCTTTACCGATTTGGCTGTGCAGCGAGGCTGGGACTATGTCGTGCGTATCCAAGGACAAACCCGCTATCGAGAGTGGCAGGGCGAGGAAAGAGAAGCGCGCACTCTGGTTTCTGCCCCCTCTCAGCGTCGAAAACTGCGCACCTATGCTTTCAAGAAGCGCGGCTGGCGACCAGTCTCTCTCGTCGCTTACTGGGGCGTCAGACATTCAGAGCCGCTCCTGATCGTGAGTAGCCTCCGCCCATCCTGGCAGCTCCTCAAACTTTACAAGCGCCGCTTTCCCATCGACTCTCTCTTTCGTGATCTCAAATCCGATGGCTGGCACTTCGAGCAAGAACAGGTCACCGACCTTGAGCATCTTGAACGCTTGATTACGGCTATGGCATTGGCCATTTGGCTCACTTTACTTGCTGGCACCGCTCAGGCCTCTTCCATCCTGGCTCGCAAGCCTACTGGCAACCGCAGAACTCGTCCTTACGATGCCAAGTTCTCTCTCTTTGAGCATGGCCTTCGTCTTTTGCGCCGTTCCTTTCGTCGTTTCAGCCCTTTCTCTTGGGCTTTAGACTTACTTTCGGCGCTCAACTGGTCTGCTCAGCTTTCTTTTCTCCATCGTCGAGCTTTCATTTTCTCTTGTTAATGTGCCTTCTCTTCTTCGTATAGTATGTCCGCCCTCAAACTCGTGGAGGAAGGGGGCCAGATTCCCCTCTCTCAGGCTGGGAGAGGGACCAAGGGTGAGGGCCAAAATACCAAAATTCTTTGTTTACGCAGTAGCTTATGTTTTTGGGTGTAAATACCACGACAAATGACAGGGTAATGACTTCTGTTGGGATCGACTATTGATTCTTATCAGAATTCATCCAAAACCAATAAGATATTTAATTGAATGAATCACATTGTACCACAAATTTCAATAATGTCAATACCCATCTTGAAATATATTAATATTAGTATCAATTTTATTGAAATCTCTTTCTTATTGGTAATCTTGCTTCTCTCATTGTCTGATGAGCAACAAAAAAGGGGCCAAATGTTCGGCCCCTCCAACATCTTTCATATAGAGCTTATTACCCCATCATTCAAACTTCAGACAATTGCCTTTCGAAAAAAATGTTCGATTGCCCAAAGTTTAAGCGGCGTCTCTATTCGTTCAAGTTCATAGCCCTATTATTCCAACCACCCTTGATCCCGCACAAAACTCGTTATCCCTGGAATCGCAAAGCGCTTACCCTGATAAGCCTGGTAACCATAATAGAGGTGAGCAATGATATACATCAGAGAAGCAATAGGTACCGTACAAGCAAATGCAATCCAAACAAGAATCGACAATGGACCAAGAAATAATGAAACAATCGATGACGTTATTAATGTAAACAGCCCGACACCAAAAAAGACAAGTGTCAAGGCCAAACTCTGTATTGCATGATAGCGCTGGAAAGGCCGTCGCTGGCTGCTTTTGCTGATCAGGACAATTGCAGGCATGATCATCGGAGCCGGGATCTGAAAAACATAACAGAGCAAGCTAATGAGGCGATCATCATCATTGGCTCCTGAATCTTTCGTGGCCTCTTGCATAAACTCTCCACGTCGCCATGCTTCGGCAGCTTCCGTCGCCTGCGTTTTTGTTGCTTCAGCGGCCCGTTCTACCAATGTCTGGGCGCTTTCTAATACCTGCTGTTGTTTCTGTGGCTCTTTCTGCTCTTCCTTCTCTAAATCCATCATACCTCCAAACCATTAATAGACTCGATATTTTATCGTATATCTCTATAATATAGTACGCAAGACCAAGTGAAAAGTTGCGTAAAAGCAAATCACTATTCGCTTTATTTCGCCACGTTCTAAGGACCAATCGTTATCGCACAAACCATCGTTTATCTTCATTTTGTCAGGATTCACATACAAAACATCTTATCTGTTTTGCGCGATCCGTGATTCATAGGTATAGTCAATATAAGAATCACGAATGACGAATAATGACGCCACATAAAACTTCGAGCAGTAGGCCCGTTTTCCCTCCAGGGGTAATTGTCCAAAGTTTAAATGATGTGGCTATAAGTATCTCTAAGAACAAAGCGATTGACAAAAATAAGATCACTCATTTATGAACGAACAAGTAGATGAAAACAGTCAGACAGTTGATGAGGATGAACTTCGCCCTGGGATGGAACCTCTGACACCGGAAGAAATGGAACGCTTTCTTTCACGTGCACGGGCACAAGGACGATCGCTCACTTCTGAAGAACAGTATATGCTTTTTGGTCCACCAAAAGAAGCAGAACCCGCGACAATCAAAGAGATAGCGGAAAATGAAATTGAGGAGATGGAGCCAGCGAATCTAGACGCAGCGCAGATTCTCGCGTTAGAAAAAAATTTCTTTCCCAATCTGCATGACATCCCTCCTCCGACACCTTTAGTTCGAGGGATTATCTTTGATTTTGACTATACATTAGCACATTTGAATCGCCCCTTTGATGACATACTTGCGGAAGGGGCTCACCAAGCTGAAGCCTATATGCAGTCGACCGGTATGAAGGATTTACCAGAGGAATTTTGGGAAAAGATTGTAGAGGCGCGGCTCTTTGCAGAGGAAAAATCCGAGGAAGAGGTCGAAGAACATATTGCAGATGATGCCATGAGCTTCTTGCTTCAATTTTTCGGTTATCCCGTCAGCAAAATGGATCCTGATGTGCTCAAGCGCGCGGTAGACATCTTTTACGCGCCAGAAATGAGCGCTTGGCAACCTGCGGCGCAAGCGCAAGAAACCCTACAAACACTCAAGGCCGATGGCTATCTGCTCGCGCTCTTTGCAAATTATAACTGTGAACGCGTCTTCCAGCGTATGGTTGACTATACCGGATTTCGCCCGTTTTTGGACATGGTCCTTGCAAGTGCCAGCGTTGAGTATCGTAAACCAGATACAACCTTTTTTAACTTGGCCCTGGAGCAGTGGGATCTGCTCCCATACGAAGTTATTGTTGTCGGGGATAGTCTAAAACATGATATTCAAGGCGGACTCGAATTGGGTGCTCTCACGGTCCAAAGTTTGCAGCCAACATCAGCACAGACCGAATATGACAATGCTCAACTCGCCGAGACGATCAAACCTGATGCAACAATTCGGAATTTGTCAGAATTGCCAGACATCGTGCGCCAATGGGCGATAGGATAGAATGGATTTACGATTTTCGGTCGATCGCAATCGCTAGATTCTTCGCTTCACTTGGGAATGAAACGATTGCGCTCTACTGATACTTATATGTGGAACGCGTAAGGCGTAAGAGATTTAATTCACAGAGCATCAATGATGGCAACCAATTCTTCCGTTATTTCCCGTCGTTATCCGAGCATTCCACTCGTTGCTGTGGCGGCGGCTGTCTTCAATGAAGAGGGCAAGGTATTGCTTGTGCGGCGCGGGCGTCCGCCGAGTCTGGGGCAATGGGCATTGCCTGGTGGTCGGCTTGAATTGGGTGAACGGCTCGCAGATGGCGTGCGTCGTGAACTTCGCGAAGAGTGTGGCATTGAAATCGACGTTGGAGAAATAGTTGCTGCATTTGAGCCGATTGAGTACGACGACGATGGACAGGTTGAGTATCATTACGTTGTGCTTGACTATTGGGCAAGTCACATCCGTGGTGAGGCGATTGCGCAAGATGATGCAGATGCAGTGGCTTGGGTTGACGTAACACACCTGTTACAATACCAAATGTGTACAGAAACTGTTGAGGTAATTAAGAAGGCGTACGAACAGTGGATCCAGCATCAATAAAGATTGCTATTTGCCAAGGAGAACAACAAAAAAAGAACGAGCCACAGATGGACAAGATTTACACGATTAGAAGGAGAAAAACCTAGTCAATCTCCTCTATCTGTGGATGGCGAAACGCCGATTGCATGAGCCTTTAAAACTGGATCGACCTGAGTTAAGAATAAAGTGCTAACTATATTTTCTGACAAATGAGGTATAATCTAATGAATCACGCTCAAACAAATGAACATTCACGAGAAATCGCCACATTAGGCGGTGGTTGCTTTTGGTGCCTGGAAGCGGTCTATGACGAATTAAATGGCGTCGAGAAGGTTGTTTCGGGCTACATGGGAGGGGCTGTTGCCAATCCGACCTATCAAGCTGTCTGCGCGGGTACAACCGGGCATGCAGAAGTCGTTCAGGTCACGTTTGATCCAAATATCATCACCTATCGGGAGATTTTGCAAGTCTTTTTTACCATTCATGACCCTACAACTCTCAATCGTCAAGGGGCTGACGTTGGCACGCAATACCGCTCAGCCATCTTCTATCATGATATAGAGCAAAAGCGGGTTGCAGAAGTAGTCATCGCGGAGATCAATGATGCGGGGATTTGGAATGGGCCAATCGTTACAGAAGTGACACGAACTGAACCATTTTACCCTGCTGAGAATTACCATCAAGACTATTTTGTACGCAACCCCTATCAACCTTACTGTCAGGTCATCATTGCACCCAAAGTGGCAAAATTGCGGAAAGAATTCATTGAGAAGTTAAAAGTCCCCGCCTAATACTTTACTTTCTGGTAAAAGAAAAGAGATGAGAAATGTGACAAAAAGCGGTTAGCAGTTCATCCTAAAGGTAGAGAACCCAAAAAGGAGGAAGGAATGCTAACCGCGCCAGAAATAACTATAGCAGTACTGATGAATGTATTGCAAGTAACGCCGATGGGAACAAACGTAAATGTAATGCGTCTGATGTGGGCAATGCTGAATGGGTCGTTTCTGAAAAGTCGAGGAGCAATCCATAGCGCATTGAAAGAAAGCGGGTTTGAAGATGAGGAGCTCCGGCGAAGCTGGTGGAGCTTTCGATATGGATCATGGGATATCACAAGTCTGCTGGGGTCGTGGCAAGAAGAAGTGGAAAGGGAATGGGAGGCAAAAAAGTTAGAAGGGTACCGAGTGAAAAGCATAGATATCACAGGGTTCTGGCGACCGAAGCTGCAAGGGAAAGTGAACCGACTCTATAACTCAACGGCTCGTCGGGCATTGCCGCGCTCATCTTTGATGATAAGCTCGGGGAGATAGGCGGGAAGCGAGTGCCACTGCTCAAGGCAATCATGAGATGCACGGTTGGAACAAAGGAAAGTGAGTTTCGGAAAAAGCTGCTGAAGAGACGAAGAAATCACTGGAGTCAGACGAAGTGGCGGTGGTCGATGCCGGGTTTACAATCAGAGAAATGCTAGAAAGCGGCATAGACCGATTTGTCCTGCGGGAAGCGATTAACTGCACAGTGCGCCGCAATGAGTTCCCCAAACGCAAAGAAAAAGGCAGACCACCTGAATATGGTGATATTGTGCGTCCGCTCTCTCGCAGCTATAAGGGAAAGCGACTCGAGGCTACAACTCCGGACTCGTCTGGTCGCTTTCTCTATAGTGGTCGCCTGATTTGCTATCAAGCATGGCACAATCTCGTCCCCAGAACAACCAAGGTGGATACAGCCAACCGTACCTACTCGATTTACGTCATTCAGGATCCGGCCTACAACACACCTTTGGTTTTGGCGACCGTTATGACTTTGCAGCCTGAAACCATTTATCTTGTCTACCTGGAACGCTGGCCTGTTGAACATCCCCCCTTGGCTTCCAAGCAGATGATTGGCTTACATCGTCAATTTGTTCATGCCGATGAGGCTTGTTTCCGCTTACCTGAACTGGGGCTGCTGGCTGGCAATCTTCTTTCCCATTTAGCCGCTTCTCTTCCTCCCATACCGACTGGCTACTGGGATCGAGAGCCTCAATCCACTCCCGGCAGGCTGCGCCGTGTTCTCTCGAGTGCTCTTTTTCCAACTCCTGACCAACTCGACCCTGACTTTCGGAAAAAGGCCTCGGTTTCACACCATTTCCTAAAGGCGTTCTCGCTCATCGCCGCCTCAATGCCGCTGCTTAAACTAGCCGAGCACTATTTTTACATTTTATCCCGTTTTTCAGGGTGGATTCTTTTTCCGCCCTTTCGGTTTCCGGCCTTTACCCTTTGTTTGTCCTCAAGCAACCAATGTCTATTTGGTTTGTCTATAAGTTTAGAACATAGATATGGACGCGGATTGGACCACGGATTAATACAGGTTTCGTGGATGACATGGATCTTATATCGCTAAACGATCATACGCTCGACCTAGTACCCCTCCTGGATATTTATTTTTCTGGATTCGCCTTGTTCGTTGATGGCACTGAACAAACAGGCTGTTTGTTCTACAAATGGACGAAGCGATAACCAAGGTCAATCCGTGTCATCCGCTCCCAAATCCGCGTCCAGATTTTCCCGCCCGCTGCACAATATCTTCACCAAATTTTGCGCGCAACTCATCTAGTGTTTGGGCCAGACGCACCTCTTTCTCGCTGCGTTTTGCCTCTTGTTCCATAGCTTCTTTGACATCCCACAGGCTCATCTGATGTGCTTGTCGATCAAAACCACTCACACCGATCCCCAAAAGACGAACTGGTTCACGATCTTGCCAGATGCGCACAAAGAGCTTGCAGGCAGCTCGATAGATCTCATCTGTGTCATTGACAGGATGATCGAGCGTTAGCTGTCGAGTCGGTGTTGTAAAATCAGACCAGCGGATTTTGAGTTTGATGGTCACCCCAGCCAATTCTTGACGCTTCAAGCTCTTACTGACACCTTCCGCCAACTGTAAGAGCGTCTGCTTCAGCTTTTCCTCACTCTGGACATCTTTGGCAAAAGTGATTTCTTGGCTGATCGACTTGGCATCGCGTTCCGTCACCACAGGCCGTTCATCGATCCCCTTGGCTCGGCGCGCCAAATCACTGCCATGTTTGCCAAATCGCTGCACCAGATCCGCCTCAGACCATGTCGCAATATCACCAATTGTACTCATCCCAAGCTGACGAAGCCGTTCAGCCGTCTTGGGCCCCACACCCCACAACTCGCTGCATGGAAGAGGCGCTAAAAAAGCCGCTTCTTGACCAGGTGGAACTACCTGAATGGCGTTGGGAGGAGAGGCACCATCATTCTTTTCTCTCCCCATAGCCTTCCCCACATTATTCGCAATCTTGGCCACGAGCTTGTTTGTGGCAACACCCAGCGAACAGGGTAACCTCAATTCTTGCCGAATACTCGCTTGTAGATTGTGTGCAATCGTTGTGGCGGGATCTGATAGAGCCGTTACGTCCAAAAACGCTTCATCAATTGAAAGCTGCTCCACGAATGGCGTTTGTCTACTTAGCAATGCCATGACCTTGCGTGATACGTCACTATACGCTCGATGTGTAGATGGCACAATGATCAGGTGTGGGCAGAGACGCATCGCTTGACCCATGGGCATTGCTGAGCGAACCCCAAATCGGCGTGCTGGATAGGAGCAGGAGGCAACCACTCCGCGTTGTTCTGGTTTCCCACCAACAGCAAATGCTTTGCCACGCAAGTCGGGATTGCGCTGTTCTTCCACAGCACAGAAAAATGCATCTAAATCGATATGGAGGATCTTACGATTCATACATAAGAGTTTAGCATAATAAGGTGGTATACCAAATTGTGTGTAAATTTGTGGTATACCACCTCATAATAAGGTCGAGATATTCCAGCAAATCATCCGACCTAAAATCAACTTGGCTAGAGTATCATCAGAATAGAGTTATCGAATTGTTAATAAGTTGCTTGACAAACCAGGAAGTTAGTGATATGATGACACTAAACTTAGTGTGAAACTTACACGAAATAGACTGTTGAGATAATTGGCCCATCTGAAAATCTTGTGAAATCAAACAAGATTTTCAGATGTGTGGAGATAACCATGATCAAACAGAACACAAAATACTTTGCACAATCCATATCCCCTATCATTCAACGGGCGTTGGATGAAGATATCGGAGATGGCGATGTAACAACCCAATCGACCATTCCACCAGACTCTCTCTATCAGGGAACATTTGTGACGAAAGCAAGTGGCATATTGGCTGGTTTAGCGGTTGTCGAACAAACGTTTGTGCTCGTTGCTGAAAAATTAGGGCTTCCCCGTATCCAATTCACGATGTTGGCTAGCGACGCAGATCGAGTGGAGGCAGGGACCACGATTGCAACGGTTCAAGGTTCAGGCCAAGTGCTCTTAACGGCCGAACGGGTTGCGCTCAACTTCTTGCAGCGTATGTCGGGGATTGCAACACTCACCAATCGCTATGTAGCCGCCGTGAGGGGAACTTCGGCGACAATTTTGGATACGCGCAAAACTGTACCCGGTCTACGCATGTTAGACAAGCAGGCCGTGATGCTCGGTGGTGGACAAAATCATCGCATTGGCCTCTACGATATGGCGCTGATTAAGGAAAATCATATTGTTGTAGCAGGTGGGATCACAGCAGCCGTGGAGCAAATTCGGGAACAAGACAAGCTTCAACGCAAGATCGAAGTAGAAGTGACAAATCTGACAGAGCTGCAAGAGGCGTTATCGTTAAATGTGGATCAGATTATGTTGGACAATATGAATTTGGAACAGATGCGCGAAGCTGTTCGAATCACCGACGGAGCAGTTCCGCTGGAAGCATCC
This sequence comes from Chloroflexi bacterium TSY, assembly GCA_019217005.1. Next base: position 4,927 of record JAHBNG010000037.1, on the reverse strand, counting down.
GGCAACGTTTCGCTGGATACCGTAGCCGAGGTTGCTGCCACAGGCGTGGATTACATTTCAATTGGCAAGTTGACCCATTCGGTCGAGGCGTTGGATATTAGTTTTTTATTGAAGATTGTTTAGGTACAAGGCCATTCAAATAACGCGGAGGGAGCATTCTCTAATGCGATTCAGATTCGACTAGAATCGGCGTTAGAGAACGCCTTCTCCGCGTGAATTCCATCTTATTTGAATGGTCTTGGGTTTAGGTAATGATTAAGACAGAGAAACAGAATCTTGCAAAACAACAAGATTCTCGACTGGTATCACGCAACACGCAATATAAATGAGGAAAAGGGAAATGTTGGTCAAAGAGCACCCGTCCGTACTGGACACCTATAAAATGATGAAGACCAAATTGAACGATGTTGTCCCTGATGTTGAGCTACACATCAAGGCGGAAATCGCATACGAAATCAATCGGCTGAAGGTCGAAAAGAATGCAGTCATTTTGGGACATAACTATATGGAACCGGCGTTGTTTCACTCCATTCCCGATTTTGTAGGCGATTCGCTTGAATTGAGCCGACGAGCTGCAGAGACTGATAAGGAGATCATAGTTTTCTGTGGCGTTGAGTTTATGGCTGAAACAGCCAAAATTCTCAACCCAAACAAGACTGTTCTTGTCCCCTCGAATAAAGCCGGTTGTTCATTGGCAGAGAGCATCACCGCGGCCGATGTTCGTGCGCTCAAAGAGCGTTTTCCTGGCGTGCCGGTGGTAACCTATGTCAATACATATGCGGATGTCAAAGCGGAGTGCGATATTTGCTGCACTTCGGGAAATGCTGTGGCTGTCGTTGAGTCACTAGATACCGAGACAATCATCTTTATCCCCGATGAGTATCTAGCCCAAAATGTAGCGCAAGAGACGGGCAAACGCATTATCTTCCCAACGATTCATCGAAATGGCTCAACCAATATTACGCTTGAAGATGAGGGCCCTTTGGAATTCATTGGCTGGCAAGGACGCTGTGAGGTACACGAACGGTTTACGGTTGATGATATTAACAATGTACGCACACAATTTCCCGATACGCTGATTCTGGCTCATCCAGAATGTAGTCCCGAGGTGGTCGCGGCATCCGACTATTCTGGCAGCACAACGGCGATGATTCGTCATGTAGAGCAGACCAACGCGCCTCGCTATCTGTTGCTGACAGAATGCTCGATGGGGGACAATATTTTGGCTGCCAATCCTGATAAAGAGATGTTGCGCCTTTGCAGTGTCCGCTGCCCCCATATGAATCAGATTACGCTAGAAGATACGCTTGACGCATTGCAATACAACCAGTATGAAGTCCATGTCCCCGAGGAGATTCGCGTTCGAGCAGCCAAGTCGGTCGAACGAATGATTGCAATTGGGTAACCCATCATGCATCACACGACAGACGAGCTAATGACAACAGATGTTCTTGTGGTTGGCTGTGGTGTGGCTGGCTCTACAACGGCATTGATGCTCGCCGATGCGGGCATCAATGTGACTGTTGTCACGCGTGCAAAAGCACCGAAAGATACAAACACCTACTGGGCGCAAGGAGGAATCATCTACGAAGGGATCGATGACTCCTCAGCGTTGTTGGCGAAAGATATCGAACTTGCCGGTGCAGGGCATTGTTATCCCAAGGCAGTCAAATTGCTGGCTGAGGAAGGCGCTGGGTCAGTTCGTCGTGTTTTGTTGGAGAGGGCAGGTATCGACTTTGATCGCCAAGCTGATGGGTCACTTTCATTGGCGAGAGAAGGTGGACATACCGTCTCGCGCATTATTCATGCAACCGACGCCACCGGCAAAGCCATTGAGATCGGGTTGCTCAATGCACTGCGCAGTCACCCACTTGTTACCTTGCTGACGGCCCACACAGCGGTTGATCTGTTGACCCCCTCTCACCATTCGACCGATCGGCTCAGCGTTTATGAGCCGCGCACCTGCATTGGGGCCTATCTCTTCGACCAGGAGAAGGCACGCGTGGTACGCTGCATTGCGCGTAAAACTGTGCTGGCAACGGGTGGACTAGGCCAGATTTTCCTGCGTACCACCAATCCAGTGGGCTCACGTGGCGATGGTCTCTCAATGGCCTATCGCTCTGGTGTGCGGACCATCAACGCTGAGTTTTTCAGTTTCATCCTACGGCATTTTATCACCGACAAGCTGCACGCTTTCTCGTGTCCGAAGCTGTCCGGGGTGCGGGCGCCAGGTTGGTTGACGCCCAGGGTGCTCCTTTTATGCAGAAGTATGCGCCTGAATGGAAAGATTTGGCTCCTCGGGACATTGTGGCGCGTAGTATTCATCAGGAGATGTTGCACAATGATGTAAACAATGTCTATCTTGATTTACACTCAACGATCACTCGGGATAAGATATTGTCTCATTTCCCCAACATCTATGAGCGTTGTCTAGAGTATGGTATTGATATTACCCAGGACTTGGTTCCGGTTGTACCTGCTGCGCACTACTTTTGTGGTGGCATACGGGTTGATGAATGGGGACAGACAACTCGACAACATCTTTATGCAGTCGGAGAAGTTGCCTGCACGGGCCTGCATGGTGCGAATCGACTTGCTAGCACATCTCTATTAGAGGGGGTCGTCTGGGGGGAACGCGCGGCGCAGCATATTGTCCGTCTGTTGCCGGATGTTGAGATGCCCGATGCAGAGAAGATACCCCCCTGGGAGGATGCGGGGACCGAGACGGCGGATCCGGCACTGATCAGTCAAGATATGGCTTCGATCAAGCACATTATGTGGAACTATGTCGGGTTGGTGCGCACAACAGCAAGACTCGAACGGGCGTTGCGCGATCTGCGACAACTCGACATCGAAATCGAGCAGTTCTATCGCACGACCCGCTTAAGTGATGAACTGATTGGTCTCCGCAATAGCGTTCGGGCAGCACTGGTTGTGACAGACGCAGCTTGGCGTAACCGGTCGAGCATCGGGTGCCATTATCGAGAGTGATCTGGATAGTTTCACAATCTTATTTCCTTACTTGAAACTTCGTCAATTGCAGCCGATTCTCAACCACGTTCTCCGATTCACTCAAAATCGGCAACAGCTCGACCGTACGCGAATCATACATCCCAATCCGCACCGTATACTCTCCAGCGGCTAATTCGTTGGGCAGCGTGATTATATATTCATCGCGGATCATTTCATTCGGACGCCACGATCTAGTCGGGCAGGTGCTGTGGCAGGGGGGATTGTCCCAACTCGTGGCCATGTTACCAGAAGCATCGAGCACATGGACAAAGACAGTGTAGTCTGTAGTCAACGGCAGCGTTGGTGCTTGCCAATATAGACCAAGATAGACTCTATCACCGGGCTGTAGACTCACTGGATCCAAGTCATAGCCAAGCAGTTTGATACCCCACTCAAATGCAATCTCCATATTAACACTTGGTTCTGATGGTGAAAATTGAGGTGGCAAAAAGATGTGAAGGTCATTGTAAAATGGATCAAAACCTGGCTGCGTCTTCACGCGTCGATAGTGCTGGTTAAGCGTATCAAAGATCCGTTGACGCTCACCATAAAAACGTTCCAAGTCAAAGTCGGTTAGGGCGACGGCATCAGCACCCTGTTCCAGATCCTGAATTAACCGTTCGTTGTTGACAGCGTTGTGGGCGAGCGCACGCTCAGCATCCCAATCTGGACGATAAGAAAAGATCGACATCTCGTAACCATGTGGAACATTCATTCCCGCTTCAAGGGCCAAGTGGGTGTTCAAAGTCAGCAATTGACCATCTGGCTGGTCGATTGTCCGCAGAAATGAAGCCGCTTCTTGAACAGTCGCGATCTGATTTTCGGGTGGAAAGCGAACCAGTTCAAAATAGAAAAGCACCCCCGTGTTGATTAGAAAATGCAAAATCGTGACGCTGCCTAGCAAGCATACAAATCCTTTCTTTGAACGATACCTGGGTACATATTGAGCAATATGAGCAAGACCTATCGCACCGAGGATGCTAATGAGCGGCAGTTGGAGAGCGTTATAGTAACTAGCGGTGGTACGAGGAATAAAGTGTAGAACGAGCAAAGCTAATGTCATTGCGACCAGAAGCAATTCGAATCCATTCTGTTGGTATGGAATTTCCGGAGAATGCGTGAGCTCCTGAGCTGTCAGGTTGTTCTGATCGCTCTGGCGTAGAGAATCGTCGGCCCTTTCAGAAACTTGACGAACTGGCCCAAACCTGACCGATCTTGAGTGGTTGTAGATACTACGGTATAGACTTCCAGTCAAAAAGAGCAAGAGTGGCACCATATAGAAGACGGCGCTCTCACGTAAAACGCGCAACATCTTGTAGAATTGACGCTTCATACTCAGGATGCGGTCTGTATGAAAGCCAAAGATGTCATACTCCATACGGCCTTCAGAGAGTAACCAGAATGGACCAAAAAAGATGAGCCAAGAGATGATAAGGGCGCCACAGATCCAAAGTGCGGCCTTGAGACGCTGTCGACTTGTCAGGATCAAATAGAAGGCAAGCGGTGGAATTGCCGCCAAGATCGAAAGCCGTGTCGCCATTGCTAGAGAAACCAATACAGTGACTGCTACATTACGCACGACTTCCGCCCGTATCGCCTCATCCAGTCTCCCTTCGGCAGGCATCATTTTCGTGGGGCCGACGTACGTCAGGACAAAGAGGGAAGAGGTCATAAAAAACGCGGCCAACGCATAAGTCGCTGTAAACGAGTAATAAGCGATCGCATATAAGGATGTGAAAAAAATGAGGAGGCAAGTAATTGCTCCACGATCAGGTGTTTCCGTGGAAATGTTAGTTGAGCCGGCATCTCGATTTTTGGTAGTAGCCACCAGTTGAAGCAGACGGCGCCGGACAATCACCGCACTGAGTAAAGCCGTGAGGATGCAAAATAAGACTGTTATGAATCGCCCTTGGTA
>JAHBNG010000036.1 GCA_019217005.1 Chloroflexi bacterium TSY | reverse complement strand
GCGCAGATAATGGTTATCGTTCACATCCCCGGTCTTTTTCAACGGTGAACTAGAACTCGTATCATGAAAGTGATAAATCCGCCATCGCCCCAGGTGTCTGCGGACGAATTTAGCCGTACGTGTACTGTTTGGGTCGCTGATACCAGCCTCGGTTCCACGGACGGACAGCCAGTTCTCATAAGGATTCGAGTAATTTTGTTTGTCCCAAAAGTAGGCGACTTCGGAGCTTGGATAGAGTTGGTCGGTTTCAGTTGCACTCAATAGGATGCGGTATTGATTAACTTCACCATGGAAAGAAATATGAATCTCCACGTCCTCAGTTACTTTGGAGCCAAAGTGAAGTACTTTGTCAGCACCACCAGTCCGAATCACGTAGTCTTGCAATTTTCCCTCACGGAGTGCATGCAAAAGTGAAAAGACATCGATAAAGTTCGACTTTCCTGAGCCGTTCGGGCCAATGAGTATATTGATCGCGCCAAGTTTCAATTTCTCGATGGCAGCGATGCTCTTGAAGCCTTTAACAGTGATCGTGTCAAGTTCAGGCATAGGACATTCCTCCGGTTGTTGCCACCGTCGCTGTGCTCGCCCTTTGCAGTAAGCTCATCCTCTGTGATAATACAACGTCGTATTAACTTCTGAGCTGGAACAGCAGTAATTTGGCTCTTTTGATCCTGATTATGGTATCAAAATGAGATACTTATAATCAAGTCTCAGTAGATCCAAATTTGGCGTTTTTGGCTATTTTCAGTCGAGATTGCAGGGGTGGTTCAAAATTAGGTTTACACTTTTGATATATAGACAAAAATCTATATGAGACCGTTTTCTCTCTGAGAACCGGCGAAATCAGAGAATATAAACGTTCTTTCTGTTTCTAAAAGTGTAAACCTATCTATCCAGCTAAAATGAACCACCCCAGATTGCAGGGATTTTGGAGTCATTTATTCAGATTTCGGTTACAGAAAACAACCTATTTCATATCTGAAAATCGCCCAAATCTAACGCAAAAACTAGATATCGACCGGCAAATTTGTATTTATGTCAACTGTTTAGCCAGAATTCTCTCTCAAAACCTGAAATTTGGATCTACTGAGTCTTCACTTCGGCCTACATGACGCACTATCCTTCTTGAAGTTCAAAATCGCCCAGAGAGCGCGTCTCCTGGAAGATATAACCGTTGTCGTCTCGTTCCACGCTCTGCGTGGAATGCATGACTAGACGCTTCACATCCTGTATTGTAGAGCGGCAAACCGCACACCACAACGTAGAGCATGGGCGCGAGCCTGAATAGTTACCGATAGACAGCCTGAATTAACGCCCGCATATAGCCCACCGCAAAGGCGCGTCCCGCCCACCAACCAACCTCTGCTTGGGGCAACTCGGGCGTGTGGTCCATCATAAACGGCCCTTCAAATCCCACGTCTCGATAGACCGCCATCATGCGCACCATATCCACGTCCCCTTCGTCGATAAAGACTTCTTGGAAGTTGCGGGGTGTGCCGCGCACGTTGCGGAAGTGAACGTAGGCGATCTTACCCAACCCACCAATGTCACGGATAGCCTGCTCCACATCCACACCCATCTCGGTGACACAGCCCTGACAAAAGAGCATGGCATTGCTTGGGCTGGGCACCAGGTTGAAAATGCGCTTGTACTGATCCAAGGTCGAGACGATGCGCGCCGCACCGCCCAGGGGTTCGGGCAAGGGCGGATCATCTGGATGGAGAGCCATGGTCACCCCCGCTTCCTCGGCGACTGGAATCACCCGTTCCAGAAAGTAGGCCAAGTTTTCCCACATGGTCTCTTCGTTAATCTGCTTGTCCGGGTAGTGCGGCGGCTCCTGCATCAATTCATCGTAGACAAACGTGCTGTAGCGCGCACCGCCTCGCCCCACAGTGGGCGTCGTGCGGAAATTGCCCACTGGCTTGAAATTGTAGCCCATGGTTGGGATATCTACTTCGCCCAGGTTGCGTAAAATTGTACACCAGGCCTCGATCTTCTCATCGCGGTCGGGCAACCCCAGGGTGATCTCATCCCAACAGTTGCTGGCCATATTGTTCAGCTTTAAACCATGAGACTCGGCCGTCTTTCGCATGGTGCGCCAATAGTCGGTGCGGTCTTGGCCGTCGCGCATGTCTGGCGAGGGTAGATGGTCAGATAGTCCACGCCGATGGCTTTGAGGAAACTCAGTCGCTCATCGTCTACTTGATCCCAACGTAGTTGCTCTTGGATATACATGGTACGCTCTCCTTGCTATAGTTCAAAATCGACCAGCGATTGCGTTCCCTGGAAGATGTATCCGTCGTGACCTGTATCCGGCGCCACATCCATAATGGCCTCGATACTGGCACGCGACCAGTCGTGTGGTGCGTCGCCGCCTTGAATGATGGGATAGGAGGGGATTCCGCTGTCAACTAGAGAGCAAAGACCCGAAAGTCCTGGTTGCCGAAACAGTAAATCACATACTGAGCGATCTGCGCTTCGGGATATTCAGAGCGCAATCCTTCAACATAGCCTGCGATCTGGGTTGTATCTTCCGACTGTAGCTCGAATGCATCGATCGTGGTGTTAAGCTTGCGGAGTTCGCTGTTGGAATAGTATTTGAATTCAATCACCCAGCGCAATCCGGCGAATTTTTCGTGAAATTTGCCTACGAATTCCAGGTCGCTTTTGCCAGAGGGGTACGAACGCTCCACATTCCATGTGAACCAGCGGGAGAGGAAGCGGCTACAGAGTTCAAAAAATGTCGAGCGATAGAAGTTCTCGTTGACCTGCGTAAAGATAGCTTCTGGAAATTGGGATAGATACTCATTCCTGTAGCCCGCAAAAAGTTGTTCCAGGTTGGGGCGATTCACGAAGGCCTGCATGATCTCGGCATAGCGAGTTGAGACATCAATGCGGTGCAGTTCATTGAAGTACTCTACAAAGATTTGATGCATATTTTGATTCGGCAGCCGTAGAAAAAAATTGTCTTGCTGCGTCAGCATGCCCAGATAGAAGAACGAAATCGGATAGAAGCCTGGCTCAAAGAACTGAGATGTATTGAATTTAGTTGTCAGGAAATTTTTATCATACGCAATCTGATTTTGCGTGGTTAACTGAGTGACAAAGGCTTCCGTGTCGCCAGGGTTTGCGCTGGTTAGCCGACGCACCCAACTCAAGTCTGTGCGCAGATTCAGATCGGTCAGATACTCGGGCATCTCTTTATAGCGCGTAAATTCATTCAAGAAGTACATCAAGATGGTTGAGTTGTAGAGTGCCTCGCCTTGCGGGTCCACAAAGTGATAGCCATTGTAGTGATTTCGAATGACTGCATCTACTTCTGGCCGAGTGGCTGGGTCAACCTCATAGTCTGCATAGACATCATCCAGTAATTGATCAACTTCCGATTGGGTAAATCCCAACATAGATTCGAACTCACGATCAAGCGTGAGTATGGAAGCAATATTGAATCCAGATGCTAATTCATCGATTAGAATGGGTAGCACCCCCGTGATATACACATTCGCAATCGCCCAAGTTTCGCGCCCTTCCTTTAACGTTTTGAAAAAGGATTTGAAGAAGCTGTCGTCGTCCGTCAATTGCTGGTAAAGCAGATCCTTGTGACCCGTAACAAGCTGGTTGGCGAAGTTGTCGTACTCATCAATAATGACAAACATTTGGGGAAGCCGTCGGCCCCGAATGTGATCCAGAATCACGCTCAAGTTATCGGCAACAGATGCATCAAGGTCTATTGTCAACTGGTCTTCCAAGAAGGGCGCAAACTCATAACAAAACGTTTTTAGAATATGATTGCACTGACGCTTGAAGCTTGCTTCAATCGCTTGGATCGTCGGGCCGGTAGCAATGGTAGAAAATTTAGAAACAGAACAAGATGTTGATTCTGCTGGTCGGTCGGATGCTGACCAATCCAAGTGTGACCGAAGAGTGCTTCAAACTGGTCGGCGTAATTGCGGTCGTAGTAGTAACGCAGAATGGAGCAAAACATAGACTTGCCAAAGCGGCGTGGACGTAAAAAGACAGGATTTCGTACCCGTTCCAGCATGGCAATATACTGGGTTTTATCCACAAAATAGCCGTGGTCACGCACAATGGCAGCATAGTTGGCTTCGCTATACAAGACCCGTTTTTTCATGGTATTCACCCTACAACATCGTTGACGGTAGACTCATCGCATATCTCATTGATTGGATTATACCATATGATACTCACGGCACTGGTATAGGCCTCTGATGGACACTCAATCCTGCCACAGGTGCGCCAGATCATCGCGTGGTGCCCAGTTGAGGATCTGTTGCGCCTTTGCGTGATCAAAACGGCCGTGGGGCAGATCGGCGCTGATGTTGACCATCTCATAAGGTGAGGGCAATGAGGTGACTTCCAGCGCACGACGCAATGCACGGCCTGTATCGGCCCACGAAATCTGGAAGGGGTGATTGTGGTCGGCCGTTTCGGGATTGACCAGGGAAGCGAAAAGCAGAACAGGTACCTCCAAGTCGTAATATTCGGCGAAGATGCGGCAGATCTCCTGGCCCAAGTACTTGGAGTGGATATAGAGATGATCCAGGGGACGGGCTGGCGCATCGACATGAATGTCGTAATCCCATCTATAGACGGGAGCATCGCTGGGCATGTTCTGGACCAAGGGGCCTGTGTGTACGATGCGTCGAATACCATGGGCGACTGCGGCCCGCATGACATGATAGGCTCCAATCGTGTTGACCAGGAAAGCATCCGCTGGGTGGGGACGCACGACCGAGCAGTTGATGATGGCATCCATATCGGCGCAGGATTGCATCACCTGGGCTGGATCGCGTATATCGACCACCACATTTTCGTGCGGTTCCTCCAATGGAACAGGCAGCGGTGCGCCGGGGGCCTGTGGCTTAGCTTCGGCGGTCAATTCGGCGATGGGGCGTACATCTGTAATGCGCAATGTATAGGATGAGAGAAGTTCTTGCGTGGTGACGGATCCCATCGGCCCTCCGGCACCGTAGATCACGACGTTGCGTACTGGACGTGAAGGGACAGGGTGGGGCGGTGCAAGTGTCGTTCTCCAGAAGTGAGTCGACGTAGACACTGCCGCCGCGGATTCCCGTGGCGAAAATTCGTGGGTCGGCCGGTAGCCAAATGCTTCGTCGGCACTGGCTTGACGGTGTAGCCGGATCTTGGCACGTTCTCCTGGCGCTGTGATGTGAAAGATGGACCAGTCAGGCTCTTTGGCGTTCTGATAATCCAGCGCTCGCTGCACGCCCTGTACTGCATCGGCCATATGCAGCCAAGTGGCATCTGGGGTCTGAGTTGCCATCTGCTCCGCGTCTACCAGATGACCAAAGCGTAGACAGATCACCTGCATGGTTCCCACACGAGCGCTTTCGCGGAATGAGAGTTCAGCCAACCAAGGACACAGGTCCGTCAAGAGCGGTGTCGGACGCGGCCGCCAACGCTCATCAACTTGCCAATGGGTGGGGAGCCGGTCGAAGAGGTGCAGCGTACTGGCCAGGATCATGCGCGTGACGCCCGCTTCTCGTGCCGCATTCATCAGCACGAACGAGCCACGTGTGGCCAGATCGAGTGCTGTGAGATCATCCGGTGCATCGGTTGCCAGCGTCAACGGTGTTAAATGGATGATGGTGTCTGTATTGGTCACCGCTCGCTTCACATCCTCCGGGTTGCGCGGGTCGCCGGTGAAAGTGGCGACCTGATCGGGTAGTGGTTCGGTAAAGTCGCTGGCAAAAAAGCGCAGGGAATGTTCCGGCATCAACGCGGTGATCAGAGATCGGACAAAGTGGCGATCGCCTTGTGTAATGAGTATGTTCATGAGGGTACCTTTGGTGTAAGAAGGTGTTTTAAAAGTATTGGGCAAGAGAATTAAAGAGCGAGAGCCGGGTCGTTGCTGAGGCGACGGAGCATGATATGGACCATAGCGGCATAAATCATGGCTTCGCTGTTGCGAGGCAAGACTTCATAGTCCTTGCTAAGCCGCCGATAGTTGCCGAGCCAAGCAAAGGTGCGCTCAACGACCCATCGACGGGGCAAGAGGACAAAGCCTTGAGCGTCATCAGAACGCGTGACGACTTGGAAAAGCCAACCAGCAAGGTTGAAGACCCAGTCGATCATGGGTTGACCGGAGTAACCGCCATCGGCCCAGATGAGAGCGAGTTGTTGGAAGCCCTTCTGCTTGAGACGCTTCAGGAGAGATTTGGCTCCATCTCGCTCTTGAATGCTAGCTTTGTGGACATGAACAAGGAGGAGCAAGCCCATGACGTCAACCAGAATGTGACGCTTGCGTCCGGTGACCTTCTTGGCGCTGTCATAGCCTCGTTCACCCGCAACCGAAGTCGTTTTGACACTTTGGCTATCCAGGATGGCAGCACTCGGTTCGGTTTCTCGTCCAGCCAGGATGCGGACCGCTTCCCGCAAGGCATCATTCATCTTTCCCAGATGCCTGCCTTGCTCCAGCGGTTGAAGTAGCCATAGACCGTCGACCAGGGCGGCAGGTCGTGTGGTATCATGCGCCAGGCGTTGCCCCTCGCAGCACATAGAAGATGCCATTAATCACCTTCGCATATCGACGTCTCGGGACGTCCGCCCGTCTGGTGGAATCAGTGGCTCTATTATCTGCCACTCTATCTCGTTCATATCTGTACTGTAGGCTTCTCGACTCATTTTCTCTCCTCATTCTTCTTTTTTTCAGTAGCAAAAGTCGGGTACAAATTTTTCATGCAAACAGAGGGCTGCTCTAGGATTTCACCCCTTATGGTCATTTTTTGTACCCGACTTTGCTGTAGCTGTTTTTTTTCGTTTGAGGAGTTTATTTTACTTAGCCTGTCTGGAAGTCTCATTCCTTTTCAGATCTTTTAATACACCTTCTAATGAACAGTTTCAGATCCACCCCGGGGTTCGTATTGTATCAGCAATGGGCAGCGCTCGCTCTAGCTCCACCGCAGAGATCGATGGCAAGTCCGATGCAACCGCGTTCTCTTCCACTTGGCGACGATTTTTGGCACCAGCAATCACACAGGTGACGCCTGGATGATCCAGCGTGAAACGCAATGCTGCCTGGACCATGGTGCGCGTGGGCGTGGCCAGAAAGGATAAATGGGGTAGTTTCTGCAATCCGTCTATCGTTTCGGGGCGGTTGAATCGCTCATAGCGTATATCACCTTGAGGAATCGTGGCAGCACCGTCGCCGAAATACTTGCCGGTGAGCATTCCTTTGGCGAGAGGCACGCGGATCAATGTTCCAATATTCGTTTCTTTGGCCCACTGGAGCAGCTCATCGGCACTGCGTTCCAATAGGTTGTAGCCAATCTGCAGGAGATGGATCGGCCCCAACGCCGCAAGCTTGTCGATGGCAGAACGATCGTTGGTCGAAATGCCATACCAGCGGATTTTGCCCGCTGCGCGCAGTTGTGCAAGCGTTTCCATCACCATAGGCATGGCCCAATCATGAGGAATGGCATGCAGTTGATAGAGATCAATGGCTTCGATCTGCATCCGCCGCAAGCTCTGTTCGCAGGCGTTGGTGATGCGTTGCCGCACAGCAGCTTCATCGAGTGTGTCTGCATCGATTCCCCGATTGGGTTGGACTTTGGTGGCGATTACCCACTTGTCGCGCCGCCCTCGCAGCGCTTTGCCGGTCAGGATTTCGCTGTGGCCGTCCCCATAGCCCTCCGCCGTATCAATCAGATTGATGCCTAGCTCTTCACAGCGATGGATCAAGGAGATCGACTCGTCGTCGTCTGTGCCTGTCCAGCCAAATTTGGTGCCATCAGCCTGGGGTTGCATCCCCGAAATTGGATATGCGCCCAGCCCAATCTCCGACACTTCGAGTTCTGTCATGCCTAGTGTGCGATAATTCATTGATGCTCCTGAAAAGTTTAGAAGGCTCATCTGGGAGGTGAGGGAAGTTTAGAATATCCCCGGCAGCTCCATTCGCTTTGCCATGCGGTCTGCGATGAAGACCATTGCCATTCCCACCAGGCCATTGAATAGCCCTGCCGCGGTCGTGAAATCAAAGCGGGCGCGTTGAATGCCCACACGATAGATAAAGGTCTCAATGATGTCTGCCGTGGAAAGGATCATGGCATTTTGCAGGATAAAAATCTGCTCGAACCCCACGTTGAGAAAGAAGCCGATTTGCAGGATAAAGAGCGTGATAATCGTAACAGCCAGACCGGGCAGGGTGACATGGCGCATCAGTTGCCAGCGGTTGGCACCATCCATGATGGCTGCTTCGTAGAGCGTAGGGTCAATGGACGAGATAGTCGCCAAGTAGATAATAGCCAAAAAGCCTGTCTCTTTCAGCAACGAAGAGACAATCACGATCGGTTGAAAGAGTTCGGGGCGTTGGAAAAAGGCTATTTTCTCAATGCCCATTCCGGCAAGCAGGTTATTGATCAAGCCATTCGCTGGCGATAGGACAATGTAAAGAATCGCGCCGTAGATGACCCAAGAGAGAAAATGGGGTACATAGACAATGGTTTGCAATACGCGCTTATAGAACATAAAGCGCACCTCATTGAGAAAAAGAGCCAGAACGATGGGGGCAGGAAAGGTGATCAGCAACTTGAGCAGAGCAATTGAGATGGTGTTTCGCAACACGCGCAAGAAAACGGGATCCGTAAACAATGCCTCAAAATGCTTAAACCCCACCCAGGGGCTCCCCCATATACCCTGCATGGGCAAAAATTTCTTGAAGGCAATGACATTGCCCGCCATGGGATAGTAGCGAAAGACAATGAAGAACAGAAAGGGTGGTACCAGCATCAAATAGAGGAAGCGGTGGTTCCACATGCGAACAGCTAGATCGCGCCAATAGCCCCGCGTCCGAACAGGCATATCTGTCTGTCTTCGAGTTACCGCTGAAGTTGTCACGTCTACATTTCTCCGAAAGTATTACAGTGTAGGAATGACGATTAAATAATTCATCGATGTCATTCGCGAGTGAAACGAAGAATCTTCGATGAGTTATTTAATTCCGAATCCGCAATCGAAGTTGTGATAGATCAGAGACCGTCAAATCGTAGGTCACTTCTTTGAAGTGACGGGCATCAAATACCCTGAATCTTCACTTGATAGAGGTTGCTCCCTTGCCGCTTGTCCCGCCGGAGACGGGACCTATGTTAAACTACCATGACTTCGATGGCAGCGTCCTATCTCGAAATTGTATGAATAGCGATTTCTGTGCACTACGATGTCCGCAGCTTCGGATCAAGCGTATCACGCAGGGCGTTGCCGAGCAAATTGAACCCCAATACGGTCACAAAGATGGCCAGTCCAGGAAAATTGACGAGCCAAGGGGCCGTGCGGATATAGCTACGCGCGCCGGTGAGTAAATAGCCCCACTCTGCCGCTGGGGGTTGTGCGCCCAATCCCACAAAACTAAGGGCCGCTGTGGAGAGCACGGCGCCGGGAAAGTCCAAGCTGGCCAGCACAATGATGGATGGCAAGACATTGGGGAGTATATGTTGCGTCATGATGCGCCAATTGGTCGATCCCAATGCCTGAGCGGCCGTCACATATTCGTTCTCCTTAATCGACAGGACAGTGCCACGGACAAAGCGCGCCCAGCCCGGTACATATGCCAGGCCGATGGCAATCAATGCATTCCGCAAGCTGGGACCGATGGTTGCCACAATTGCCAGGGCCAATAGGATATAGGGAAACGCCAGACCAATATCAATCACGCGCATGATCAGTAGGTCGAAGTAGCCCCCATAATATCCCGACGCCAGACCAATGAGCGTTCCCAAGATGGATGCAATTAAGATGACCGTGACGCCCGTCTGGATGGTCGTGCGCGCCCCGTAGACAATGCGGCTAAACATATCGCGTCCCAAATCATCTGTCCCAAAAAAATAGGTGGAATTCGGCGATTGTAGGCGGTCGGTGACGTTGATGGCGTATGGATCATAAGGCGCAATGAGAGGGGCCAACGCAGCAGACACAATTAAGAGCAACACGATGAAACCGCCCAACTGAGCCGTACGCCGTCGGCTGAGATCGCGGATTATCCAGCCCAACCCATGTTGCTTGGCTGAATTATTTGTCTCGCCCAATGAGAGCGTTTTTGTAGCGGGTGACGCTGATTTTTTTGTGGCGGGTGCGACTGATTCTGCTAAATTACTCATAGGTGATTCTGGGATCGAGCCAACAATACGCGATATCGACAAATAAATTCACAATGACATACGTGACAGCCACAACGGCAATGATGCCCTGGATCAGCGGGAAATCACGCTGGGTGATGGCCTGAACCGCCAACTCTCCAATGCCGTGCCAGGCGAAGACGGTCTCAATGATAAACGCACCCCCCAGCAGCCCCCCGACTTGCAACCCCAGCACCGTGATAGTGGGGATCAGCGCGTTCTTGAGCGCGTGGCGCACAATAATCCCTCGCTCTTGCAACCCCTTGGCCCGGGCCGTGCGAATGTAGTCAGAGTTGAGAACTTCCAACATGCTGGAGCGCGTCACACGGGCCTGCACCGTCGACGCGATCAGCCCCAGGGTGACGGCGGGCATGACCAGATGCTTCCATGAGCCAGATCCCATGACGGGAAACCAGCGCAACTGCACACCAAAAAAACCGATCATCAGCAAGCCAAACCAAAACGCAGGCATAGACAGACCAAAGAGCGCCAGGACCATGGTCAGGGTATCCAGCATGGTATCTTTGTGAACTGCCGCCAGGACGCCCGTCACAACCCCTACGATCAGGGCAACAATGAGGCTGGCCAAAGTCAGCAGCAGCGTATTGGGATAGCGGTCGCGAATCTCGGTCAAAACTGGACGTCGCGTGCGGATAGACTTGCCCAGATCACCACGGGCCGCACCCGCCAGATAGTTGACATACTGCCTCGGCAGAGACACATCCAGGCCAAGCTCGCGGCGAATTTCCGCCACTGTATCCGGGTCAGGCGGTATCTGGCCCAGAAACATGATCTCAATTGGATCCCCGGGAACCAGCGCGCGCATCAGGAAGACCAGCGAAAGCACGCCGATCACCACGGGGATCAATAGTAATATCCGACGAATAATATAGGCTGTCAAAATCTACTCTTCGCCAATCCACACATCGTCATAGGTCAGGCCAAAGGTGCTGTTGTAGCGCAGGTCGTGTACGTCGGAGCGGGCGGCCGTCTGGTACCAGTCACTGACAAAGGGGATAATGATGGCTTGATCCAGAATGTATTGCTGGGCTTCTTTGACCAGTTCCAGGCGCTTGACGGCATCCATCTCCGTATCGGCGGCGGTGAGAATCTCATCCAGTTGCGGGTCGCAGTGTAGTTCCTTCCAACCAGGACATTTGAGGAGGAGCGACAAGATTACGGGTTCGTTCCAGGTCCAGCGCATGACGTCGAAATCGAACTCGCCTTTGGGCATCTCCGCCGACATGGTGCCAAAGTCGGTCAGTTGCACGTTGATATTGATGCCCACATCTTTCAAGTTGGCCTGCACGATTTCGCATTCACGTTGCTTGATCTCGAACGGATAGGTCCAGCAAGTGAATTCGGCTGGTGCGCCATCCTCCACACCCTCCACGCCGCGGGCTTCGAGTATCCCATCACCATCCTCATCGCGCCAACCCAGTTCATCGAGCAACGTTTTGGCAGCCTCGGGATCGTAGTGCATGCCATATTCCTCACCGATGGCCGGATCGTGACCAGGGTTGCCGTTGGGATACGGGTTGTAGTTGAGTGAGGCAAACCCGCCATATGCACCCGCCAGAATGGCCTCTTTATCAATCGCAAGACCAAACGCCCGCCGAAATTCTGGATTGTCAAACGGTGCGCGCGTGTAGTTGAATTCGATAAAGTTCATGCTGGCCGTTTCTTCGGCGGTGATGACTTTGTATTCGGGATCATCCATAAATCTTGGCACCGACTCTCGCGAGAGTCCCAAAACATTGATCTCACCCGTCTCCATGGCCGCAATGCGTGTGCCAATTTCGGGCACATTCTTGTAGATGATTCCATCGACGTAGGGGGCACCTTTGTTCAACCGATCCTCGCGTACATTGACATAATCGGCGTTGCGCACCAGCCGGATCTCCTGACCCGCCTTCCACTCATCGAAGATAAAAGGTCCGCTGCCAACCGGACTACGCCCGAAGTCTTCCCCCAATTCCTCGGCAGCTGTGGGTGAAATGATTCCCAGGTAGGAACCGCTGGCTGCAAAGTAGAAGGGCGCATAGGGTTCAGAAAAGATGAACTCCACGGTGTACTCGTCTGTTGCCTTCACGTCTTCAAGCGGCCCCACCTGGTCCTTGGCCGGGGCGGCTGTCGCAGGATCCAACATGCGCTTGAACGTATATTCGACTGCCGCGGCATTTACTGGTGTGCCATCGTGGAAGGAGCGCCCTTCTCGCAATTGAATCGTGATTACTCTGCTATCATCACTGACAGCCCAGGTCTCTGCAAGCAGACCGTGAGGGAGTCCATCTTCACCAATGTAGAATAGGGTATCGTAAATCCAGGCTTGGATGCTCGAGGCGGTCGCCATGATGGTTTATGGGGATCCAGCGAGTCTGGATCTTCGATGTTGGCCACCATGATCCAACCACCTTCTTTGCTAGATGACCCTCCACCCTCGCTGCCAGTCGTCGGGGGTGGCGCGGGTTGGCAGGCGCTCAAAAGCAGCGCCAGCATTGAAAAATAGAGAAATATGCGCTTCATTAGAAATCTCCTCAAGTTAGGTATGAGCCGTAAATAAGGTGTGCATTTGGAGATCAGGAGATTAGAGGTTGAGAGATTCGGCTTGTACAACAGAGATTTTAAGGATTCAGAATATGGGACACGGATGAACACAGATTTCACGGATTTACCCTGAGATAATCCGTGTTCACCCTGAAAATCCGTGTCCTACTTTTCAATCCCTATAATGTCTAACCTCTAATCTCCCAATCTCTAATCTCAATCACAATGATCGATTGATTAAATTCTCAATCCTCACCATTCAAGAACCGGATAGGAAAAGTTTTCTGCAATCTTTACTCTTTGCACCTTGCCATTGCTGCTCATTTCAAACGTCACCAACTCTCCATCAGCCCAGAAACCGGCGGTTGTTTCAATCCGGAATGTGTGTTCTCTGACAGGTATGAGCTTGCATATACTCAACATGGGATCGGGCTGAGAGGGATCGATCATCACCAATTCGCCATTGAGAACGAGTATCTGCGTGTCGCCCCAGGGGTCGCGATACTTCCCAAGGTAAAACTGCCAATCTGAGACTGAGCCTACCACTTCCGGTTTCGCCTTGACCATTTTTACAATGGCTGGGGCAACCCATTGAAAGGCTTTTTCCACATACATGAGTGGGTTGCCATCATCGGCATTGGTTAGCACAATCACAAACATCTTATCCGCGGGACAGATCTGAAACTCGGTGCGATAACCTTGCAATGAACCGCCGTGTCCCACGTAGGTTTTGTCCCCTTGGCGCCAGACGTAAAAGCCAAGCCCCCAACCGGCCTGCCAATCGGGCTGTAGCCAGTGAATGCGCTGCATCTCGCGCAGAGTGCTACCGCGTAAAATCTGTGTCTCACCGGCTGGTCCATCTCGCAGCTGCAACATGGCAAAACGCGCCAGGTCCTCCACTGTGGAGGCCATGTTGGCCGCAGGCGTGATCCCTCTACAATCCACGTGGGGACGTACGCTGCGCTCACCACGGGGCAGACGCCGCCCATACCCCATCGCGAGTTGAGGATGGACGGCATCGACAGGTTTGACATAGGTGTCGTTCATGCCCAGTGGGTCTAGGATCTGCGTCTGCACATAGTCAACATAGGCTTGTCCAGAGACCGTGGCCACGATTTCGCCAGCCAGCGACAGCGCCAGATTCGAATATTTCCACTTGGTCTCGGTTGGAAGTATGGTCGCTTGCTGGGGCAGCCTCTCCTGAATTTGTGTCGGGCTGGGGAAATCTGCGTCGGTCCAGTAGGGGAACGTCGCTTCACGCGGCAGCCCAGACGTGTGTGTGAGCAGGTGGCGGATGGTAATGGGGGGCGCATCTGCGTGACGATTCTGGATGCTGAACCAGGGCAGGTGTTTGATAACGTGATCATCTAGTTGCAGATGTCCTCCATCACGTAACTGCAAAATTGCTGTGGCGGTAAACAATTTGGTGATCGAGGCAATGCGGTAGATGGTCTTTGGCGTCGCGGCTGCGTTTTGCGCAGTGTTGGCGAGCCCAAAGCCCCGCGACCAGATCAATTCCTGATCATAGCCAATGCCGATGGAAAGCCCGGGCAGTTCAACATAGGCCATCTGCGCCTCGATCCAGGCAGACAGCAGTTCGATATTGGATGCCACTTCGGTCTGTGCCAAAATCTTTGATTGCATATCTATAGTTCGTTCACCTGCTCGGTGATCTCCAAGCCACCGTTGCTTTCAAAATAGTCGAGCCATTCGGTCCAGCCTTGATCCAGGTCGATGGTGCCGGCCACAGCTTGGGAGATGAACTCGCTGAAGCGAGTCTGCAAGCCTGGCCAGAATTCCTTCTCGGCGGTGACTGGACGTTTTTTCGCCGTGATGCGGATATACTCGTCGGCAATGGCTTTGGCAGCCAGTGCGTTCTCGGAATATTTGTTGGCCAGCATCTCATCGAAGTGGGCCTTCATGTCGGCCGGGAAGGTTGGGAACGGTTCCACCTGTCCCAGCACGCCAATGGGCAGCCACAGTCCCCAGAAGGTGGTTACCTCACGGGTTTCGTCTTGCAAATTTGTCCATTCCTCACCCATTACTGCTTTCTCTTCGCGTGAGAATTCCACGCACCAGCCTTGCTCGTTGAGCCCCTTGTTGGTTACGCCCAAGTGGCCTTCGCAGATGATCTGGGCTGCGGTCTCTGGCTCGTAAAACCAGTCAAGCACGCGTACACAATCCTCTGGCCACTCTGCATTGGCAGAGATCACATAGCACCAAGGCCATCCTTCCCCAGTGAAGCCGCGCCCACCTGGTCCTTCGGGTGCTGGTCCAGCCACGATCTCGGCATTGGGATCCACCGTTTGCACCTGTGCGGTGGCAAAGTCAATGCCCGTCCACGATGAGTAGACGTTGCCAGCAAAGCCAGCACGGAAAGCATTGTCCTTTTGGCCCAGCGGAATGCTGATGGAGTCGGGGTGAAAGGCACCGCCGGCCCACAAATCGCGCATCCAGGCCAGGGCTTCTTTCATCTCGGGCTGCACCCAGTCTAACTCAAGCTGATCGCCGCGGGTGCGCCAGAAACCGTTCATGTGATGACCAATGGCTACGCCAAACGCGTGGAAAAAGTCGTCATCAAAGCGAATGGTGTTGTAGAGGAGGCGACCCCAGGTGTCATCTGTCCCGTTGCCGTCGGGATCGCCAGTGTGGAATGCCAGCAGCGCCTCGCCATATTCATCAATCGTCTGCGGAATGCCCAAGCCCAGATTGTCCAGCCAATCTTTGCGATAGATGCTGCACCAGATGTTGAGGTTATAGATGTTGTGTGCGACTGCCACCTGTTCGCCATCATAAATCGTCGAATCCCAGGCTTGTTCGGGAGTCACGGCCAAGATGTTTTGGCCATATTCTTCTAGCAATGATCCCGTCTCAATGATCACCTGATTCTCCATCATCAACGGTATGTCGTTGAAGGCGTTGCAGAACTGGAGATCGGCCAGATCGCCGCTGGCAATTGCCAAGGGGATCTTCTCTAAGTATCCTGCATAGCTGACCCATTGGTTCTCGAATTCGATGTTGGGAAAGTTCTCGCGCAACATTTTCATGCGCTGGGACTCTTCGGACGACTCTACATTGCCGCCACCGATGTGCGAAATCGAAATACGCTTTGCCTCTTGGGAAGCGCCGTCTGTGCCCGAATCATCGGAGGGTGCAACAGCAGGCGCGCAGGCCGCAAGATAGACCGCAGTGCTACTGATTCCTAAGAGCTTTAGGGCTTCTCGACGCGTCATTTTGCTGTGTCGAATCATGAGTTTGTTTCTCCTTTTGATTACGAAAGATCGGGGTGGTTCAAAATTAGGTTTACACTTTTGATATATAGACAAAAATCTATATGAGACCGTTTTCTCTCTGAGAACCGGCGAAATCAGAGAATATAAACGTTCTTTCTGTTTCTAAAAGTGTAAACCTATCTATCCAGCTAAAATGAACCACCCCCTCTTTACGAGCAATATTTGATCTGGCTGTCTCTGGTCTTACGCGGAGATTTAGGGAAATCTATCGCAAACGGCTGGGATGTAGGCGAACTTATCAGGCTGAAATTTGGGGTGACGGTCCAGCTGGCGCTATGCGGTTTTTTTGTTGCCGTGATCACTGCTTTTCCTTTGGGCATTGCCGCAGGTCTACGCCCCAAGGGATGGATCGCTCATTTTATGAATTACTATACAACCTTGGGATTTGCCGTTCCTGGATTTTGGATCGGGATCTTACTGATCCTTCTCTTTGGGGTGAATCTCAAACTCTTGCCCACGTCGGGCTTTAAGAGTTTTCTAGAGGACCCAGTTCAAGCCCTGCGCCACATGATCTTACCAGCCTTTGTTCTAAGCATTGCCACAGCCGTCATTCTGGCCAACTTTCTGCGCCATTCAGTCGAAGAAGTGGCAAAATCTGAATATGTGACTGCAGCAGTGGCCAAAGGACTGCCCTACCGGGTGGTGCTGGTAAAGCATATCTTAAAAAGCGCGCTCGTTCCCGTCTTAACGGTGGCAACGTTGCAGTTGGGGCTGATGTTGGCCGGAACCGTCATCACCGAGAGTCTCTTTGGGATTCCTGGCATGGGCCGCATGATCTTGGATGCGATTACCGCACGCGATTATGCGGTCTTGCAGGGCGCTCTCTTGCTGGTCGTGATCATTTTTATTGTTCTGAATTTTGTGACTGATTTACTCTACGGGTGGTTGGATCCCAGAATCAGACTGAACTAAGTACCTTCATAAAGAGAAATCTGTACAAATAATCTTGGACAGAAATTAAGCAACTTTGACTCTGGGAGAAGCTGTCTAATTTCTATCGGCATTTATTAGAGGGTGTTTTAAAACACGTTCTTAGGATAGATCGATGGCCAGTGAAGTGTTTGCGGCAACGCAACCAGAAGTTGTTCAGATCCGAGAGAAGGGCGGGGGCTTGGGGGTGTCAGGGTGGCTTAGTGTGAGCCTACTGACCATATTTCTATTGCTGGCTCTACTTCCCGAGCAGATAGCACCGTACGATCCGGTTGAACAAGATGTGCCCAATCGACTCCAATATCCCTCAGTTGAGCATCTCTTTGGCACGGACGAACTTGGCCGCGACATTTTTAGCCGGGTTGTTCACGGAGCCAAAACCTCTTTGACGACAGCGATCATTGCTGTACTCGTTAGCTTACTTCTGGGTGTGCCGATTGGCTTGGTCAGTGGTTATGCAGGTGGGCGTGTAGACGAAATTTTATCCCGCGCCACGGACATCCTGCTGGCCTTTCCCGGCATTCTCGTGGCGATGACCATTATTGCCATCACTGGGCGCAACCCGATTATGGTGGCGACGGCTATTGGTATCGTTGCGACACCTGCCTTTGTGCGGGTCACGCGGGCAATTGCCCTGACGATCAAGGCACATCCGTATGTAGATGCTGTTCGTTCTGCCGGTGCCTCAGATTTTTATATTATGTTTCTGACTATCCTACCCAATGCATTTAATGAAATCTATGTGCAAGCCTTATTGATCGCCTCGCGCGCCATCATCATCGCGGCATCGCTCAGTTTTCTGGGATTGGGCATTCCGCCGCCGGCCCCTTCGTGGGGAGGCATGCTTAACCAAAGTCGAAATTATTTGCATCAAATGCCCTGGTATGGCGTCTTCCCCGGTCTCTTTATTGCGTTGCTGGTTCTGGCATTCCAACTTCTTTCGAATTCACTGCAACAGTCGTTTAGGGGCAAAAAATGAGGGGATCTGAAGTTGCACCTCATCAAGGTGAAAGCGTTTTGCTACAAGTCGAAGATCTGCAAACGCAGTTCCCCACCGCGCGCGGGATTGTCAAAGCGGTGGATGGCGTCTCGTTTACCTTGAACAGAGGCGAAATTGTCGGCGTCGTGGGTGAATCTGGTTCTGGGAAGACCATGACCGCTCGCTCCCTCTTGCGGATCGTGCCTGAGCCGGGCAAAATCACAAACGGATGCATCATGCTTGATGGCCTGGAACTGCGCGAACGCGAAATGAGCCGCGTCCGCGGACGCCAGATCGCCATGATTTTCCAGGAACCTTCAGCGACGCTGAATCCCGTGCTAACCGTGGGTGAGCAGATTGCTGAAGTTGTGCGTATACACCATAGTCAAAGCCGACGTAGCGCACGTATGCAGGCAATCGAGCATCTACGTGAGGTGGGCATTCCCGAGCCTGAAGCGCGCTATGGCGCCTATCCCCATGAATTGAGCGGTGGGATGCAACAACGCTGCATGATTGCCATTGCCCTGGCCTGCAATCCCCAACTTCTCATCGCCGACGAACCAACCACTGCGCTCGATGTTACGATTCAGGCACAGATTCTCGATCTATTGGTGAAGCTTACAACCGAAAAGAAAGTTGGCCTATTGCTCATTACCCACGACATCGCAGCCGCGGCTCAGGTTACGCAACGCATTATCGTGATGTACGCTGGCAAAA
This sequence comes from Chloroflexi bacterium TSY, assembly GCA_019217005.1. The sequence continues at coordinate 107,780 of JAHBNG010000036.1, read as the reverse complement.
TTGTGGAAGAGGGAACGACTGCGCAGATTATAGACGATCCGCAACACCCCTATACGCAAGCGCTCTTGCAGGCAATGCCCAGCATGTCGGCGACCCGGGGGGCAAAACTCTTCGAGATCAAGGGGCAAGTGCCAGACTTGGCAAACGTGCCATCTGGGTGTCCCTTTCACCCCCGCTGTCCCTCGGCAATCGATACCTGTGCTGTCCAGATTCCTACCTTGCAGGCACGCAAAGCAAACCATCGAGTGTCATGTTGGCTTTATGAATAGGTGAGCAATCACAAAAATGGGGTGGTATACTACCCATGTTTCGGAGTGCGTGGTTTGTTAGGGGTCGCTTGACGCACCACGCACTCCATAGGTTTACACAGGAGATAAACATGTCGATTACAGAACCACTTCGTCAATTGCAGGTGGATGGATTATGCGTCATCGAGAATGTTATTCCAGCCGATCAAGTGAGGGCAATCCGCGATGATATCATAGCCGTCCAGGCGGCGCAGGCAGCTCAGGCTGAGGCAGAACTGGCCAAAACGCGGGCGCGGGGCCATCGCATAGGCGTCTCGGGTGTGGGTAACCTCAAGCAGGTGATTAACCACACCCAAAGCATTGCGCCCTATTTGGCCGATCGACGCATATTGGATATCGCCGAGGCATGTTTTGGCCCCTATGTGCGCATCTCCTGTACTGATTGCGTCATCAACCACCCTGGCAATGAGCGCGGCTACTGGCACGCAGACTGGCCCTATAACCAGACCAATGCCTCGCACGTGCGGGCGCCCTATCCCGACGCTCTACTGCATCTCTCCACCATCTGGATGCTATCCCCCTTTGGTGCGGAAACGGGCGGTACCTTCGTCATTCCAGGTAGCCATCGTTCCCGCCGCAACCCATCCGCGGGTGATATGGCCGACATTGACCGCGATGCACCATACCCTACTGAACTTCAAGTCAGCGGCAGTCCTGGTAGTGTTCTACTCTATGACAGCCGGCTTTGGCACGCCGTGGCATCCAACATCAGCCCGCAGCCGCGGGTGGCGCTCATTGTCCGCTACGCCCCGTGGTGGCTCAACCTGAATCCAACCATGATCGGCACCCCTGAACATACTATGATGGTGGTGGAGACTGGCGGCAAGAATTATGAGTCTGTGCCCGTGCGCCGCGAAGTTTACGAGGCGCTGCCTGAAGAGGTCAAACCTTTGTATCGCCATTGGGTGCAATGAGGCTAGGTATTGATCACACTCTATTGATCACACATTGAGAGCGAATTATATGAAAATCCAACAGATTGACACCGTTCCCCTCAAGTTAGACTTGATTTCTGACGTGGCCCCGCACCTCTATCGGTCCAATCACCCAGGCCGCATTGTGCTCTATCGATTACACTTGGAAAAAGGCATCGTCGGTTATGGCGAAGATCTTGGACAGCCGACGGATGTCTCGGCCTTTGTTGGCCAGAACGCCCTATCTGGGTTAAAACAGATCACGCATAGCGGCATCCAAATGGCCTGTTATGATGCCGTGGGCAAGGCATTGGGCGTTCCTGCGCATGCGCTGATGGGGCGGAAGATACGGCAGCACGTTCCTTTTGCTTATTGGTCCATCGATCTACCACCCGACGTTTGGGCAGCACAGACTGAGCGTGCCGTGTCGCTGGGCTATCGGGTTTACAAATTCAAGTGCCGTCCCTGGTGGGATCCACTGGAACAGATTGCGCGGGTTGCGGCGGTCGCCCCCAAAGGATTCAAATTCTGGCTCGATTTCAACGGTCACCTACGCGAGGCCCGTCAGGCCCTGCCGATTCTGCAAGCCCTAGCGGAATATGATTGTGTCGGCGGCTTCGAGTCGCCGATTCCGCAACGAGACGCGGCTGGATATCAAACGTTGCGCCAAAAAATTGATAAGCCGATCGCCGCCCATTACGGCAGCGGTTGCTGCCACGTTCGATCTGTTCCCAACTATGATCGCGGTGTACCAGCCTTTGACCAAATCGGGCGCGGCTTGTGCGATGGTTTTGTTCTAGGCGGTGGTGATGTAGAAGCCATCCGCCAACAGGCAGCAGTCGCGGAAGAGGCGCGTATGCCGTTTTGGATTCAAACCGTTGGTGCTGGCTTGCGGGCAGCTTGGGTGACCCATCTGGCGTCAGTCTTTGTACAAGGTACGTTGGCCCATTTAGCTGCTCATGATCTCTGGCAGCACGATATTGTACCCCCGCCGAAGCCAACCGCTGGCTTGATGACTGTACCAAATGAACCTGGACTGGGCATTGAGGTGGATGAAAACGCTGTCGCCTCGCTTCGCACTGGAGATACGCCATTGGAAGCGCCGCGTCGTATCTCAACCGTCATCTATCCAGAGGGTGATCGCTGGCACTTTGCGACAGAGCAACAGCGTCACGAGACCTATCATTTCGGCGATCTGCCTGGCTTTGTACCGGGCATTCGATTGGAAGTTCGGGATGATGATGGATCAAAAGATTTTGATACGTTTTACGGTCGCTGCCTGGAGGCACCAATATGGGCTGCATGAAGAATATTCCCCAATGAGGCATAGTGGCTACCAACAGTACAAAACACACGACAGTGAGTGACTGTGCCACGGAAAAGAAAGAACATAAAAACATGTTGCGAATTGCGATTATCGGAATCGGCTGGGCCGGTAAACGTCATGTTGAAGCCATAAAAGAACTCGACGCTAAGATGACGGTCGCGGCACTGATCGACAATGATGCCGAACACTTGGCGGCGGCTGCCACCGAATGGGGTATCTCCACAAACCACGTTGACTATACTGATGCGCTCTCGGATCCAACGATTGATGCTGTCTCCATCTGTACGCCCCATCCTTTACACTGCCCAATGGCCTTAGCTGCCGCCGAAGCCGGAAAGCATATCTTAGTCGAAAAGCCGATGGCTTTAACTGTGGCTGATGCCACCCGCATGATCGAAGCAGCCAACGCCCACGGCATCAAGCTTTACGTTGCCGAAAATGCCTCCTACACGCCCATGACTCACTTTTTGCGCGACGTGATTCAGCGTGGCGAACCGATTGGTCAGCTAACATCTGCATCGGTTCAGGCTGGCTTTCGCGCTCCCAACTTTGGCTATCCTGGCCGGCGCGCCTGGCTGACCACATTGGACGCAGGCGGTACCGGCACCTGGATGCTGCATGGGATTCACACGGTCGCGCAGATGCGCACGATCTTTGGTGAATTTGCTACAGTCTACATGCAGGAGCATAAGACCGACTCTTTCGAACGCACTGATCTGGAAGGCACCATGAACGGTCTGCTCACGCTGGAGAGTGGCGTTGCCGTCTCGATCCTGCAGACGAGCGAAAGCAAACTCTATGGTGATTTGGGCGGCTATACGCTGCATGGCGAGAAGGGTAGCATTCACGCATCCAAGCATGGCTATCGTCTCTTCAATGCCGAAACTGGTGATGCCGGCTCAGAGATTCAGCCCTATCCGCCGGCGGCTCTCTCTGACTATGCTCTGGAGATGAACGCATTTGCGGACTATGTAAATAATATAGCCGTTGGACCAACCACAGGTATGAGCGAGCGGCGCAGTTTGGCCATCGTGCAGGCTGGTTACGAATCCGCGGCATCGGGTCGGGCAATTCATCTGGCCGAAAGGTTTGGGAATCTCTATGATTTATGAAGTTGCTTCCGGCATCTATGCCGTAGAGCATCAGGTCGCAGAGGGCAAAAACGCCATCATCCTGAGCAAGCGGGGAGCTTGGGCAGTTGACGCGGGCACCTACACCAGCGAAGGCCAAGAGATGGTCGACTTTATCCAGCAAAAGGGCTTCCGCGCCAACCGGCTGCTGCTCACCCACGGTCACGGCGACCATGTGTTGGGCACGTTGCCTTTTCAGGGGGCCGATGTCTTTGCCCATGCCTTGACTCCGGTTGAGATCGAGCGACTCCTCCCCACGTTGGCAAAGCGCGCCGACAGCACGCCAGCCCATCTACGCCAGCAAATTGCCTGGCCCACCATTACCTTTCGGGATGAGCTATTTCTCGATCTGGGCGATAAGCACCTCCATCTCGCGCCAACACCGGGTCACAGCCAGGATGGTATCTCCATCTATGTCGAAGAAGAAAAGCTGTTGATTGCTGGTGACGCTGTCGTCACCGGTATTGTGCCAGCCATTGGCGATGGCAACAGCGTTGTGTTGGAAGCATCTCTGCGCAAGTTAGCCCAAATGGATATCGAGATCTTGATTCCTGGGCATGGTCCCGTCGTCTATGACGCCGAGAATGTCCAAGATTGGCTGCACTGGCTCCCAGATTATTTGCACGGCGTGCGCGAGTTTGTCAGAACGTCGCTCCAAAGGGGTATTTCCGCCCATGATATTGCACCGCAAGCAGACTTTGCCGAATTTATCGGTGACCGTCTCGACCGTAAGAAGCACAAGATGCCCAAACGCCACATGGCGACGGTGAATAAGATTGTGCAGGAAGTGCTAGACGAAAGTAGATGATGAAACCAAGTAAAGCCGAACACCGAGTCGATTCTACCAAATTATTGCAGGTTGTTCAGAACGCTTTTGAATGCTGCGGCATGACGGCTGATGATGCCCACCTGTTGGCCGATACGCTTGTCTATGCAGATTTGAGCGGCATCCACTCCCATGGCGTTTTGCGGGTACCCGAGTACATAAAAAAGCTGACGGTCGACGGCGTCAACGTGCGGGGGAGACCTCATGTCGTGCGCGAGTTTGGGGCCTGTCTGGTGGTGGATGGGGCCAACAGCATGGGGCAGATCGGCATGAACTTTGCCATGCAGCAGGTCTTGGAACGGGCCAATCTGCATGGGATCGCGGCGGCTGGCATTCGGGGTAGTAACCACAGCGGTGCAATGGCCTATTTTGCGGCTCAAGCGCTTGAACATGATATGATCGGCATCGCCACCACCAATGCGTTGCCCACCATGGCACCGTGGGGCGGGGCAGAAAAGATCTGGGTATCAACCCGCTCGGCTTTGCCATCCCCGCGGGAGACGAATTGCCTATCCTCTATGATGCGGCCTTTAGCGGGTCATCCCACGGCAAGATCCGTATCTACGAGCAGAAAGGGTTACCTTTGCCTGAAGGCTGGGCGCTTGACAGCCAAGGCCGACCGACCCCCGATCCCACCGCCGCCATCGATGGCCTTCTGGCTCCCATTGGTGGTTTCAAAGGCACTGGGCTGGCGCTGATTATGGGCATTCTCTCCTCCATGCTGTCGGGTGCTGCCTATGGTCTGGAATTGGGCAACATGGTAGACGGACCAACGCCTGGCCTGGATGGACATTTTGTGGCTGCGATCAAGGTCGATGCGTTTGAGGACGTGGACCGGTTCAAAGAGCGAGTTGATCGCGCTATCCAACAGATTCATGCGTGTCGTTTGGCCGTTGGTCATACACAGATTTATACACCCGGCGAAATCGAGGCCCTCCGCCGTGCCGAATATGTCCGTGACGGCATTCCGCTCAACCACGTAACGCTGACGGATTTGGAGCAGGCGGTCCATGCGCTTGGCGTTGAGGCGGAGTTGCTATCCAAAAAACTTTGACTTAGAACCTATCCGAAAAGTGGTTGTGAGTCCGACCATCTGCTCGAGTGAGAATAGATCGTCACAGAGCTTTTCGGATAAGCACTTAGCCATAACTAACGACGATAAGCAAGGAGTCTTTTTATGAACGTCATTGTCATCATGAATGATACATTCCGCCGTGATTATTTGGGCTGTTATGGGAATACCTGGATTCACACCCCCAATTTGGACGAATTTGCTCAGCGCGCTGCCGTCTTTGAACAGTACTACATCGCATCCTATCCCACCGTTCCAGCGCGTTGGGATCTCTGCACCGGGCGCTATGGTTTTCCCTTCCGCGGCTGGCAGCCACTCGGACCGAACGACCTTACCCTGGCCCAGATTTTGGCTCAGAACAATATTCACACCCAGATGATCTGGGACACGCCCATGCTGGGCACCCACGATTATAACTATACGCGCGGATTTAAGGGGCTGGAATTTGTGCGCGGGCAAAAGGGAGATTGGTGGATTACCGATCCCCAACTGCCGGTTCAACAACCGTCCCAGCCTCATAAGGTCAAGAACATAGCCAGCCTGGATTCTTACTTGCGCAATCACTTCAACCGACAGTATGAGCGTGAATACTGTTCACCGCGCACCCTCTCGGCGGCTATGGACTGGCTTGAAAGCAATCACACTCATGACTCCTTCTTTCTCTGGATCGACATGTGGGATCCCCACGAACCCTTTGATTGTCCAATCTATGACTATGCTCGTTATGCAGCTCCCACTTATCAAGGTGACCAGATGCTCTATCCTCAGTATGGCCGCCCCACCTACATGAGTGATGCGGAGCGACAAAACGCGCGCGCCCTCTATGCGGGCAATGTGACGTTGGTGGATCGCTGGATGGGCAAATTTTTGCATCTGGCAGAGCGGCTGGGCCTCTTTAAAAATACGTTGATTATTTGGATCTCGGATCATGGTCATCTCTTTGGTGAACACGACCTTCAAGGCAAGCCCGGCGCTGAATTGGGCACTCTGTATGAGATCACAGCCCGTGTTCCCATGATTGTTTATCACCCTGAAGGAGTAGGCGCAGGTACACGAGTATCGGGGTTGGTCCAGCCGGTCGATCTATTCCCATCGGTATTGGACTTTATGGATCTTCCGATTCCTCATCACGTTCAAGGTCAATCATTCTGGCCCCTGGTGGCTAGAGAAAAGAGTACGCTTCGTGACTATGCCTTTTCCAGCCGCTTCCCGCCGACTGCGGGAGATGCTTCGTATGTTCCTGTACAGGGCGCCGTTTTTGATGGCTGGGTCGGCTCAGACCGCATTGTGGAACCCAGCACGGTGACCAGCGATGAGTGGGCCTTTCTCTGTGCGCCCCAGGGTGGACCGTCCGAGCTATACAATTTGCAGAGCGATCCAGCGCAGATGCATAACGTCATCGATCAGCACCCCGAGATTGCCCGGCAGATGAAGAAAGCGTGGTTGGAATTTCTAGAGGCGCACGGTGCACCAGAAACGCGTGTGCGCCCTTTCGTGGATGGCAACCTAAATGTTGCCACGCCGACGAGTGGCAAACTGTACGCCTTTCGGGATGACCAAAACCAAAGGATTGCCTTTGCCAGCGAAACAGCTGCGCGTCGGTCTGCCTATCGAGAAGATGCACCGGGGCCCAGGCGGCAGGTTGAGGAAGTCTCCTTTGGCGCGCTACTGGATGAGAACCCCAAAAACTTGATCTATCTCTACGGTCAGTTTTATTGGGCAGAGGATTTGGCATGACCAGTAGACCGCAATGGTTTGACCGCTGCCAAAGGTTTAATGTTGGGCCAAAATGTTTTCGACTCCCGATCGCTAACGTACAAAGAATAGATTCTACTTAAGGGAGTGACCTGGAATAGAGATGCTATCAGAATGTTGAAGAGAGAATTTTGGCTATCGTTTTCTATATTTATGGCTGTATTGGCATGCAGCCTGCTAATTTTTGACTACAGATTCGGGGTGGTTCAGAATTAGGTTTACACTTTTGATACATAGACAAAAATCTATATGAGGTCATTTTCTGCCTGAGCATGGCTCAAAGTAGAAAATATAAACATCTTTTCTCTTTGCAAAAATGGGGGTGGTTCAGAATTAGGTTTACACTTTTGATACATAGATAAAAATCTATATTGAGGTCATTTTCTGCCTGAGCATGGCTCAAAGTAGAAAATATAAACATCTTTTCTCTTTGCAAAAATGTAAACCTAATTGTCCGCCTAAAATGAACCACCCCCAAAAATGTAAACCTAATTGTCCGCCTAAAATGAACCACCCCACAGATTCAATTACTTTGTCGCGATTGCACTTTACTTTCTGATCTATTTCCTGGTCGCAAACGTCATATTGGCTGACGGATCTAAGACTTCTACAGATCCTCAGAGTCAAGAATGGCCAACATCGGGTCCGATTGGGCGCTTTGGCCAACGTGGGTTGATCCTGACCTTCTCTCTGAGTGGGTTACTCAGCTTTTTCAATCCATTCTTGCTTGTGCAGATTGTGGCACAAAGTATCGGAAACACGAATTTGCGGATCCGATCTTATGATACAAAAGATTCTGCAATACCGTATGTGAACAAAGTCGAGTATGCTCTGCCATTTAGCGGAGAATGGTTTGTCTATAATGGCGGAACAACCCCAGATGATTCGCACTCGTGGGATACATTGACACAACGCTACGCATACGACTTTGTCATCGTTGACGATCAGTTGCGCCGGCATGTTTCCACAGGAACTGATTTAGAAGATTATTACTGTTATGGGAAAGAGATTCTTGCGGTAGCTGATGGCAAAGTTGTCAAAGTCGTGGACGAGATTCGAGCAGCGCCGTTCGTGGGTTATGGGATCGTTGATTTTATGACGCGAAATTTCATCGGCAACCATATCATCATACAACATGCCGAGAGCGAGTACGCCTTGTACGCACACCTCATCAAGGGAGCCATTGTGGTCAAGATTGGTGACCCCGTCAAACAGGGACAAGTGATTGGTCGCTGCGGACACTCAGGCCATAGTTCTGAACCCCACTTGCATTTTCACCTCCAGGATAGGATGAATTTCTATTTGGCATTGGGTTTGCCCATTCGCTTCTCCAACATCATCGTCAATGGGAAAACAGCTGAAGGCACCAACATCAGAGCTGGTCATCATGTACAGAATCCGGCCACGTATCATCATTCGTTGTGTGAGCATTCCCACGGATGACTGAGCGATGAACACATTCTGCCGATGAGGAGACAACATGAAAATACGCCAGGCTTCAGCCAGCGATGTTGAGTGGCTCGCTGATTGCACGAGAGCTGCATATCAAAAATACGTTCCGTTACTCGGTCGGGAACCAGAACCAATGACCCTTGATTATGGACAAGCGCTCGACCTTTATGAGACAGCGATCGCTGAAGAGAGCGGCGAACGAGTCGGTCTGTTGCTGATGAACTACGATAACGCAGGTGCGCTGATCTACAGTGTTGCAGTGATGCCGGAGTGGCAGGGACAAGGCGTAGGTAAATTTCTTCTCCAGTGGGCAGAAGAGCGTGCGGTCGATCACGGTTGTGACTGCATCCGGCTCTACACAAACGAACGTATGGAAGAAAATTTAGCCCTGTATCGTCGTTACGGATATACAGAAACATATCGTGAACCGCGTGGGACTACTTCGATTGTTCATATGACAAAATCTCTTCGGTGACGCAGGCGGCCTGACTGTCAATAGAACCAAATTCAGTAGCTCCAAAATGTGTCATTTTGGAGCTACTGAAACTGACAAATTTGCTTGAACTTTTCTAACGTTTATCCGATCACACGTCTCCCGAAACCAATCGTTGCATCTCTATGTGAGAATCCAACAGCTCCGTCAACTTCCCTGAACCAATAAGCCGACCCTGCTCCAATAACAGAATTTGATCTGCCCGCTCTAGCACTGCACGACGATGGGAGACTACCAAGCAGGTTGCTCCCAGAGCAAAAACGCGCTGCCAAAGTACTTGTTCAGTCTCTACGTCGAGTGCACTAGAGAGATCGTCAAAGACGAGCAGATCTGGCTCACGCATAAACATGCGTGCTGCTGCCGTGCGCTGACTCTGTCCACCAGATAATTTCATTCCCCTCGTACCGATCATCGTTTCGAGTCCGTTTGGAAAGCCAGCCAAATCCCGATCGAGAACGGCATGTTGTACTGCATGGTTTAGAGCCTGTGCATCATCCGGCAAACCAAGCAAGATGTTCTCGCGCAGCGTGCCAGATAGCAGCATAGGAACCTGGGGTGTATAAGCGACACGGGGCGGCAGTAAGAATTGGGCTGGTTGTTCGATTTTGCAACCATTCCAGTATACTTCGCCTGCATCCGGTTCGAGCAGTCCAAGTAGCGACCGTAGTAAGGTCGTTTTTCCTGCGCCGATCCGACCAGTCACTACGGTCAAACTACCCTGATCCAATGAAAAAGATATCTCTTCAATCCCTTCCGCAGAATCAAGATAGCGATGAGTCAACCCGACAACCTCTAACCTTTGTAACCGCTCTGCTTCCTGTTTAATGAGCGGTAGTTGAGTAGGGGCGGGCTTCTGTAGATCGACTGGATGGGGTTCGACCAGTGTTTGCGGCGGTGCGCCTTGCAGCAATTCGACTCCACGCTTGAAGGAGACGCCCATTTGCTGATATTCGGCCACAATGTAACCCAAGAAACCGGTCATGCCTGTTACCTGCATGAGATAGGTGGCAAAGAGTGCGAAGTCACCGATCGAGAAATCACCATTACGCATTTTGCCTGCAGCCACCAGCAGCGTCAGACCCGCACCCAAGCTGGCTGTATTGGAGAAGACCGCATCAAGTGCTCGCCCCAGCAACCGATCGCGCAACATCATGCGCTGTCGTTCATCGCCGAGTCGCCGCAAATGGTCGATCACGGGTGCTTGGGCACCGGCGACTTGAATGGCCTGCACTGCACCAAAAATTTCCCCCAGCGAACCTGTGACTTTGGCTGTGGCCTCGCGACTCTGTTCCTGAAAGCGCCGAAGACGCGTGCGCATGACGTGGGCGATCAGAATAACTGTGACGATCGGAATGAAAACGAGTAACGTTATTCTGGCATCAACAGAGAGGAGGATGGCAATACCACCCAAGGCAAAGATGAGAAAACCAAGTACGTCGAATGCCCATCCCCCACCCCACATGACGGCAACATCATCTCGCAAAGTTGAGATAGCCTCACCTACCGTCTCTGGTAGTGCCTGTGCTCCTGGTCGCTCCAAAATATGCATCAACAGATTCCGTCGCACCAGTCCGTTCAAACGGAATCCCGCCCGCGATCCGACCCAGATATCAATATAGACAAAACCGATTCGAACCAGCGCCAATAGACCGATAATCAGAACGATCCCTGTTAAATTCAGGTTTAAGAACGTGGCTCTCCCTTCCAATGTGTCAAAAAACGCTTTTGCTAATAACCCGGGAAAGAGAGGCCAGCTATGAAAGAGGACCCAGCAGAGTCCACTCCCGATTTGGGGCAACGGATCATATTTGAACAGTTGCCACATAAAGTAAGCGGAAGAGGGAACTGGAGAGGGGTTGTTCATGGTTGCTCCGGTATTATAACAGATGACAGGACGATTTTATGACAAAAATTCGGGGAGGGTGTCCCAAAGTGTGTAAATGCGGCGGTTCTCTGACTGAGCAGAGTTCATTTACACACTTTGTGGTACACACTCAAAATTTTCGCTGAAACCGGTTTGACGCAATTGCGCAAACCGGGAGGCCGGATTCGCTGCCAATTGAGAGCGTTGGCCAGATTCCGCAATCTGACCGTCTTCTAGAATGAGAATGTTGTTCGCACGATCGACTGTCCGTAGCCGATGCGCAATGATGACGGCAGTTCGATCCGTCAGCAGTTTGTCGATGGCCTGTTCTAGCAAAGTTTCAGTGGCTGGATCGAGACGACTAGAAGCTTCATCCAGAATCACCAGATCGGGGTCTTTCAGAAAAACGCGCGCAAGTGCAAGCAGTTGGGCTTCGCCTGCCGACAGGGTGGATGTGGATATGACGGTATCGAGTCCATTGGGGAGTCGTTCCAGCCACGGCTGCAATCCCAATGTGTCCAAGACAGAAAGAATCTGTTCGTCATCCACCGCTGCATCAAAGAAGGTGATGTTGTTCCGTAGACTGGCTTCAAAGAGCTGAACATCCTGGGTGACCAAATCGATTCTGGCACGTAGCGTATCGATATCTGCATCCCGCAGGTCAATGCCATTTAGGCGTACAGCTCCCCGCTGCGGATCATAGAGTCGGAAGAGAAGGCGCGAAATCGTTGTTTTGCCGCTACCGGTATGGCCAAGCAGCCCCAACGTGCAGCCAGGCTCAACTGTAAATGAAAGATTGTCAAAGATGCTCTTCTGCTCGATTTCATCCCGATATTGCGTGTCGTCACCGTTCTGGTCTGGACTGATTCCGTCTGCATGATCCTCATAAGCAAAACAAACTGCATCAAACTCTACATGGATGGGGCCAAGGGGAATTATCTTTGAACCATCAACCAACTTAGAATGAGTCGCCAGCAATTCACGAATACGAATGATGCTGGCGTCAGCTCGTTGCAGATCCTGAAGCTGAGTACGAATCGTCTCGATAGGTGCAGCCAACATGGCAACATAGGCAATGACCAGATAGACAGATCCAAGCGATATGGCGTCAATCTGATGTAGCCAACCACTTACACCATAGGCGACTGCATCACCTATCCCAAAGGCCAGGATGGCAGCATTCATCACGCTTTGCCCCCAAATACTCGCCTGCAGACGGATGGGCCACCACCTGCGCAAATGGGCAAAGAAGCGCTGCATGGCATAGGGAATGGCTCCATTGGCGCGCAGATCCTCTGTCGCTGTTAACACTTCGCCGAGGTAGCCGTAGAATGTGGCGCTCTGTTCCCGATCCGCCATCCAATGGGGTGTGCCAAACTGACGCACCCAGCCCAACAGCCAAATGGTTACTGCTACAAAGACAACAAAAGCGACCCCCAAACAAATGTCGACCAACGCCACAGCAACCACAACGCCTATTAGCAAGAGAAGATTGCCCACGAGCTCTACGGCCAAGCCAGAGAAGAATCTGGCCAATGTCTGGACATCACCATCTACCCGTTCGATGAGTTCACCTGGAGTATGAACTTTGTGGAAGCTTGGATCCAACCGGACAAGATGAGCAGCTAAATCAATACGCAACTTGTTGGTGGCTGTCCACGCTACCCGCTCGCTCCAATAGTCAGCCAGGACATTGAAAATCTGCTGAACGATGGCAAGACCGATGAAGAGCAGCGCCAGCTGGATGAGGAGAGATTGTGTTGCTCCAGCCTGAATTGCATCAATAAACCTGCGCACAACCTGCGGCCCGATCAACTGCAGACCAATACTTAAAAGTAATAACAGAGCCATTGACATGACTGACTTCTGCTGAGGAGCAAGGTAACTTTTGAGCAACTGCCAGTAGTTGGAGAGTGAGATATTCATAGCTCTTGAGTATACGCGTTCTAATATGACACCTATTGTCAAGATATTCAGGCTTAGAGTTTCAGCTTTCTCTCAAACTGACATGTATCCATAAACTGATGGAACCTGAAGGGTGAAATTGTCGTATAATTAGGTGGCTGAAAACAACAGAACACCTGGATTTGGTCATCGTTTCGTCGAATTATAGAACAAACAGCTTGGTTGCTCCGCTCGACAAACGAAAAAATTTCGCCATCTGGCCGAAACGATGACTGATGCAGAACACCTTTAATGACATTGTGTTTCAATTTCTATTGAATTTTTACTCACACGGGATTCCGTGAGGTTGACAGCCATAGGCTACAGCTCCGGTGTGACTTGGTTCTATTGAAGCGGCTGCGTCACTCCGGAGAAGTGACCTACGATCTATGATCCGCTTCTTTTGTCTCATGAAACCCTGTTGAGTTTCGTTTTTTTGACCGTGTAGGAAAGTATAAAAATCAGTCACAAAATATGACCAGATTCTGGCTAATAGCTGACGGCTGATTAGCTGAAAGCTTTTTTTATTTGAGGAGAGAGAGTTGAATTGGAGAAAAGACCACCTTGTGCGAATGCTATTTATGTTAACGCTTTTATCGGTTGTGCTCACAAGCTTTGCCGGGAAAAGTTTGGCACAGGGACGCAGCTCAGATCTAACGATGCAGGTCGATTCGGCGTTTGAGGGCACTGTTAAGAACGGTGAGTGGCTGCCAGTTTGGGTCGAGCTAGAAAACAGAGGATCGGACTTAGACGTTGAAGTTCGTGTAGAGGTCAAAAATCGTGTTGGCACGACTACTTACGCAGCTGCTCTTTCTCTGCCAACTAATTCGCGCAAACGAACACCGGTTTACGTACAGCCGAACCCTTACACACGCGAGTTACTTGTCCAAGTGATAGATGTTTCAGCACTTGAGATGCAGAACCAACCTCTTCTGGAGCAGAAGATTCCTGTGCAGTCCGTCGCCAATCAATCGCTGCTGATTGGACATCTTTCGTCCGAACGCGGACCACTCTCAACAATCCAAGAAGTGCAGTTCGTCGATGGATCTCGCGACAAGATATTGGTAGGAATGGATGGCACAGAGCTTCCACCAAAGGCCGAGGACCTCCGTTCATTGAATGTGCTGATTATCAACGATATCGATACATCGATTCTTTCGGCAGAGCAAGGATCTGCTTTGGAAAGCTGGGTTCGTGCAGGCGGTCATCTTATTGTCGGGGGCGGTGGCAATGCGGCACGAACTGTGATAGGGCTTCCACCAAATTTACAACCCCAACTGCTTGGAACACCAACCGAAATCGAACAAGTGGATGAACTTGTTAACTATGTGGTCCAAGCTGATGGCACATCCAGAGAGAAACAAACAGTCGAGGGAATCAAGGTTGCTGGACCATTCGTCGTTCATGGGGGTACCTTTGTAGAGAGCAAAATTTTAGTTGGCAACGCAGAGTTGCCCTTGATGATTGAAACATCGTTGGGGCTCGGGACCATCCATTATGTCGCGCCTTCATTGACCGATTCACCCTTCAATGCGTGGGCCGGTAATGCGAATTTTTGGCAAACACTGCTGGAGCGTGATGCCCTCTATCCTGATTGGCTTCCGCCAGATACCTCAGAACAGCAGATGCGCTCTTCGCACATGAGTAGTGCGTTGAGCCAACTTCCATCCCTCGATCTGCCTTCGGTCCGTGGACTCGGCATCTTGCTGGCCATCTATATTGCACTGGTCGGACCTGTCAATTACTTGCTGCTACGCTGGTTTCGTCGTTTGCATTGGGCCTGGATCACAATTCCACTCTTGACGCTGATATTTTCAGCCGGTTCTTTTGGAATAGGGTACGCAATGCGCGGAACCGACCTCATCCTGAACCACATTGCTGTCGTAGAACCCTCCCCTAACAATTCGGGGCACGTGATGAATTATATGGGGCTGTTTTCACCTGCTGAACAATCCTACGAAATTGAGCTTGACAGCAACAACCTAATCAGCCCCATGTCTCAACAGAGCAACCCGTTTTTTGCTGGTCCGATGGGGTCTCAGCCCGAGACAAGCAGCAATATGACAATCATCAATGGCCATCAGAGCCGCATTCGTGGATTGACTGTCAACCAATGGTCAATGCAATCTTTTCAGACCGAAGAGACCTGGCACGATTTCGGCCAATTGGGTGGTGAATTTCGTCTGACAGAATCGAACTTGGAGGGCGAAATACGGAATGAACTCAACTATTCCCTAGAAGATGCGGTCGTGATTTTTGGCCGGCAGTTCGAGCGTCTTGGTGATCTAGAGATTGACGACAGCGTTTCCATCTCGTTTAAGATGGGTGGGCTCGAGCGAGAACGGTTTGATGGACACATTTGGTGGGAGATCTACAGGAATGTGCTGGATGACGGCTCTCCTGGCCGACTGAGCCGGCAGAATGATTTGAAACGTCAAATTGCAGAGGCTGTCTTTCAAAATCGCTTTCACCCTCCACACGGCGGTCCTTCATCACTAGGTCAAGGTATTTTGCTGCTTGGCTGGATGTCCGAAGCACCTGTCAACGTGCAGATCTCGGGACGTACCCCGATTCACCAAACAACGACGCTTGTTCATACACGATTCCCAATTACCTTGCCCGAAGCAGGCAAGATGACTCTTCCACCGGCCCTCATCACTGCGCATATTATCAAACATCCAACCCAGGGCAATATATGCGAGACACCCAATTCTCTGTATATGCAGTCAGGAAATGCAGAGCTACAATTTGAATTGCCCAATGGGCACGCGTTTGAGCACGTTGAAAATCTGACCCTAAACGTCCGTTCAAATATAGGGGATCACACAATTCCTGCATCGATTGCCTTTTACCAATGGGATGAAGAGAAGTGGTTAGACGCTGTTGGAACAGATGACCAGACATTTGTGATCGAGCAGCCAAACGCCATCATCAACCAGAATGGCCTGATCCGCGTGCGGGTGATCGCCACGAGATCCTTTGATGCATGTGGGTATTTCGATCTCAGTGTGACGGGTGAACTATAATTAAGGACAGGAATGTTTGCGATTGAAACCCAGAACCTAACCCGCCGCTACGGCAAACTGACTGCCGTTGACAACCTTGATTTGCAGGTGCCCATTGGTTCTCTCTTCGGTCTGATTGGGCCAAATGGTGCTGGAAAAACGACCACCCTACGTATGTTGGCGGGGCTCTTGGAGCCTTCCAGTGGCGAGATCTACCTGCATGGCGAGTCGACTCGTACCACTACGTCTCAATTTCGTTATGAATTGGGCTACATGCCTGATTTCTTTGGCGTTTATGAAGATATGCTCGTCTGGGAGTATTTAGACTTTTTTGCACGCTGCTACCGCATTCCGTCCAAGCGACGCAAACAGTTGACGGACGAACTGCTTGAATTGGTGGATCTGGTGGATAAGCGAGACGAATATGTCGAATCACTCTCGCGCGGGATGCGGCAGCGGCTCTGTTTGGCTCACGCTTTGGTGCATGATCCCAAGGTGCTTCTCTTGGACGAACCTGCATCGGGTCTGGATCCGCGTGCCCGCGTTGAAATGCGTGAGCTGTTGCGCGAGTTGGGTGTGATGGGCAAGACAGTCATCGTCAGTTCCCATATTTTGGCCGAGCTGTCTGAATTGTGCGATTCGGTCGGGATTATCGAAGGGGGACGTCTTGTTGTCAGTGGACCAATTGACCGTATTGCTCATCAAGCTCATGCCAAAAGCAGACTTCTGCGCATTCAAACTCTTTCGGATATTGATTCAACTCAGGCAATTCTAGAAGGGATGGCTGGTATCTCACAAACGTACGCAAACGAGGACGCAATCGAAGTTGATTTCAATGGTGACGATCAAGATGTGGTGCAACTTCTAGCCGCACTGGTCCATCGTGGCGTTCCCGTTATTGGCTTCAGCGAAGTAAGCAGCGATCTCGAAGAGGTCTTTATGCGATTGACTGAGGGAAACGCGATTGAAGAATAGGAATCGGCATGGTGCAAAAAGAACGGTTGAACATCAATCCAATTATGATTAAAGAGTTGCGTTCACGGATGCGCGGCGCGCGGGCCTTTATTATCTTGACAACGACGTTATTAATTCTGGCCGGGGCGCTCTATGGGATCTATCGTCTTTCGCTTCTGGCCGCTGGCTTTACAACCGTCCCGGGTCCCGTGATCGGGCAGTCCCTATTTCAATCACTGGCTGTCCTTGAATTGCTCATCATCTGCTTTATCACACCTGCTCTGACTGCAGGATCCATCAGCAGCGAGCGCGAAAAGCTAACCTACGAAATGCTCTTGACAACCCCGCTAAGCCCGGCTAGAATCCTTTGGGGCAAACTCGTCTCTGCTCTCTCTTACGTGCTGCTGCTTATCTTTGCCGCGATTCCCATTGCGAGCCTTGTCTTTATTTTTGGCGGCGTCACGCCGTGGAGCATGTTGCGCGGTTTGGTGGTGCTTGTCGCACTCGCTATCTTGCTTGGCACAACGGGAATCTTCATGTCTGCTTGGCTAGGGCGTACCGCACGGGCGACCGTCTTATCTTACCTATTTGTTCTCCTGATCTTTATTGGTCCGCTCATCGCGTACATTAGTGTCGGGATCTATGAACAAGCTGAGCCTCCACGTGAATTGCTGATCGCCAATCCACTCAGCGCGCTTTTCTCTGCCATTCTACCGGCTGGAACATCCTTTATCATGCAGTTTGGCGGTTTGGGGTATGCCCTGTCGGGCAACCTAAGCGTCATGAATGGAGAAGTGACTGGACCATTGCGCCCTCTCTTTCATTACAGTCTGCCCCTCTATGCGGCTTTGACGCTCATTTTTTATTTTTTGGCAGCCCAGCTTGTGAGGCCAACGCAACGCTGGCGGATCGATTGGCGCAAGGCGCTCATCACGATCATTATGGTGGGATTGGTTTCCGGTCTTGTTGCGTTTGGTTTTTGGCGTACTCAGGAGCAGTACGAAAGCCAGCCGAGACCAACGCCAACTGTGAACGCTCTATTTCCTATACCAGTTCCAAGGGTCGTTGAGGAGGAAGCAGAACCAAAGGAATGAGCCGTAAATAACTTGGACAAGTGGAGATAGTGAGATTAGAGATAGAGAGATTCGGCCCTTGTAATCTCTAATCTCTCAGTCTCTAATCTCGCCCAAACTGTACAAGCTATTAAATTCCCATTCCAAAGGGAGAGTTCAGCAACGAAGAAACCAATGACGCAGAGCCAAACGAATAGAGACGTTGCTTAAACTTCGAACAATAGGCATGTTTGCTGTCGAGGAACAATTGTCCGAAGTTTAAATGGTGTGACTATAATAGACAAATCAGATAAACCCCGTACAAACGAGGGGTGAGCGCACCTTTCCAAAGGAAAGGCGTTCTCTATTACACGCAGTAGACATAAAAGTTAAAGTGGTTGCTGTTGAAAAGTTGATTCAAAGGCATTCTCCAAAGTGGGACCCCAAATAGCGGGGTCAGGTTCAGGGATAGCGTAAACAGAATGTGAAGCCATAGCGGCTAAATAATGCTGCTGAATGGTTTCATCGTAGAGCTGTGCATAAAGCATGGTGGTATCGATATGAGTGTGCCCCATGAGTTTCTGCAAGGTAGTGATGGGCATAAGGCCACTGTTGAGCAAACGGGTGGCAAAGGTATGGCGCAAGCGATGAGGAGTGACGCCCTCTAAGTTAGCTTGGGCGGCAAAGGCATGAAGATGGTTGCGCACATAATTGGCTCGAAGAGGTAAGCCATCGCGTAGTAAAAGCGGGGAATGAGTAGCCAGGTCATCGGTGCGATGTTGCAGATGGGCATCGATGGCAAGAGCAGTGCGTTGGGTAACAGGCAACCGACGGTCACGATGGGATTTGGCATCTCGAACGAGCAGAGCTTGCACTTCGCCCATACGTAGCCCAGCATCAACCAGAATAAGAAACCAAGCACGGTCAAGGAGGTCGGAAGGAGAAAGGCTCTGAGCCGTTGAGTTTAAGACGAACTGTTCAAGTTGAGCAAATTCATGCTGGCGCAACGGACGAGGTAAGGTAGTGGGTCGTTTGAGACGTTGAATGCGATATAAAGCCGGAGCGATCGACTGGCCACATTCTTCAGCAAAATGCAGAAAACACTTGAGGGTACAAATAAAATGATTGATGGTATGGACGGAATACTCTAAGTCACATAGGTGGGTGATGTAGTCTTGGAGATCGCGCCGTCTTAGTTCGGATAAGCTGGAGAGCATGCGCTGGTCGAGCATCCATTGCCAACCGCGTTGGAGTTCGCCAAGCCACTGAAGGGCTCGTTCCCGCCGATAGAGGGCTTTCCAGCGTAATTGCTGGTGGAGAAGTAATGAGATGATGGGTTGATGAAGCCAGAGCGGCAATGAGGTGAGACGTTGACGGATCTCATCAGCGGACAAACAGATGCCAACAGCTGGCTCCACTGTGCGATGTTCAGAAGGCACAGTATTCTCTGTCTCTATTGCAGATGTCGTTCCTTCAATATCCGAGCATGCGGCTTGGCGAGACAACTGCTCCATAGCAGCTTCATAGTCGGCTCGCATATCAGGATTGGCACCATCGATGTAAATCTGGGTCGTTTTCAATTGACTGTGACCCAACCAATGAGAGAGACTAGGCAGTGGCATACGCGACTCTGCCATTCGTCTGGCGAAGGTATGGCGCAGGCGATGACAGGAGACCTCGTTCTCGGAGAGTCCGGCTTGCTGACGGTAATAATCGAGGCGCTCCTGGATTCCGCGGACACTGATGCCTTTGTGACGACGAGTCAGAAACAGATGGCTATCGACTGCATCAGGACGCTCATCCATATAGCTCACCAACAGCGCTGTGGTTTCTGGCGTCAACCAGACTCGACGCTCTTTGTTCCCTTTGCCGCGTACGCGCAGTGACCACAGTTCGTCCGGATTTATGGCAGCTTCAATATCGCCCATCTCTGGTTTCGACACTTCGCCCACCCGCAGGCCAACGTCGAGCATCAAGGCCAACATCACTTGGTCTCTTATCTGACCTTGACTCACGCTCCCCCATAACTGGCGGACGATGCGTTCCGCTATATCTCTGGGAAGATGGCAACCTGTATCCAGTCGGTGTAGACGCCACACCACCGGGTTTGACCAGCTTTCGTCTTCTGCCTCATCCGCCAAGTAGTCGAAAAATCGGCTCAACGTTGCCACTCTGCGATTGACCGTCGCACTGCTCATCCCCCGCTTCGAGTTGCGCCGTTACAAACGTCGTTATCTCTTGGCGACCTATCTCTCTTGGCCTTTTTTCTATCACCTGGCCAAATTGATTTAGGTCACTTTCGTAATGTTTTACAGTTTCGCTTTGCGGAGAAAGCATTCTCACATGGGCACAGAATCCTGTTACTGCGGCGCTAAATTCTTGGTTCATTTTGGCCTCCTAGGGTTATTTTACCCCTTTTTTGGCCTACTGCGTGTAATAGAGAACGCCTTCCCCGCATCGCACGATTTCAATTTGTTTTGTCTATAGGATGAGAAAGCCAAACCTGAATGAACCAGCAATCCACTGATGCCATCCAAAAACTATCTGTTTTCTTGAAGCGTTTCGAGCGAAGACTGCGCCAGAGAGATGGTTGGAATTGGCTACAAACGACGTTTTGGATTGGTCTGCTCGGTTCTGTTTTGGTTCAAATAGGTGCGCGATATTGGCCTGTGGAAAATCTGTGGCTTTGGATGCTCCTATCCCCACTTCTTTGGATGATAGCGATCTTGCTCCGGATGATTTTCTGGCCCGCCACGCCGCTCCAAGTGGCCCGACGTCTCGATAGAGAACTTGGACTAAAAGAAAGACTGGCAACAGCCCTTCTGCTTCATCAGCAGTCTGTACATCAACAGCCCGACGATGAACCAACGGCTGAGAGCGAATCTCTGTCCGAACTCATTGCATTACAGCAGCAGGATGCAGTTGAGACGATCGGCACAATCGACCCGCAGGGAGCGCTGCCATTGCACTGGCAACAAAAACCCTTGGTCTGGGCTGGCGCAGTCTCATTCGGATTGGCTATCCTGCTCTACCTACCCAATCCGATGGACAACGTATTGGCCGAGCGGGCCGCCATAGCTCAGGCTGTGGAGGAGCAGGCAGAAGAGATCGAAAAGCTGCGCCAGGAAGTTGAAGATTCCAATTCGCTCTCTCCTGAGGAGCGAGAAAAGCTGTTAAAAGAACTGGAAGATCTGACCGACCAACTACGTGCTGATCCACAGGATCAGGAAGAAGCAATGGCCCGTCTATCCGAGATGGAAGAAAAGTTGCGTCGTCAACTGCATGAAGATCGGTTCGCCCAACAGGAGATGCTCCAGGCTCTTTCCGCCCAACTACGAGCGCTTTCAAAACAAGAGAACCGTGGTTCTGGATCATCCTTAGACGAGACTCTCGATGCTCTTGAGCAACTTGCAGACGAATTCGAAAATCGTTCCAAAGACGAGCAAGCTGAGCTTGCCCAGGCGCTGGCTCAACTCGCTTCTCGCGCGGCTCAAGCTGGGGACGTCTCGCTCGCGCAAGCTTTGTCTGCCCTGTCCCATGCTGCGCAGTTGGGTGATGCTGCTATGATCGCTCAATCTACAGATGCAGTTGCTCAATCTACAGATGCAGTTGCTCAATCTCTGACTGAAAGCATTGAAGTTGCAAACCAACAGATCCAACTGCAAGAGGCGCTAGAACAACTGCAGCAGAGCCGTCAGGCCGTCGCGCAAGCTGGACAGGAGCAAGGGATGGGTCAGAGACAGAATCCAGGCCAAGGACAAGGGCAAAATCCAGGTTGGGAGCAAGGCGGCAATTCTGCGGGCAGCGGCGGCGGATCTCAAGCTGATCGGCTTCCGCCCGCGACGGGTCAGGGTCGCACGGGACAGCTCTCCGGTCGGGAGATGGGCAGCATGATGGGTGATCTGGATGAACAAGTTTACGTCCCGTGGGAAAGACGTTCTGGAAATGGAGACGAGAGCTTTATTGCTGGGCAAGAAACAGGAGAGGGAGAGACCCAAATCCGCCAGCGGCCCAATCTGTTGCCTGGCGCCGACAGCACCACGCTTGTCCCATATCAAGAAGTCTATGCTGACTATGTGAACACGGCCAATCAGACCATCGAGCGCAGCGCGATTCCGCCAAATTTGAAAGAATATGTGCGCAATTACTTTATTCAGCTGGAACCTTAGCTTGGATCAGTCGGCAGCAAGATGCGGGGATGACAGCATGACTAGATGATAAGATGACAAGATGAATGATGACACAGGATAAGGGATAAAAATTGATTGATGAGTTTTGCAGGAAATCAGATGAATGTAGATGACTTTCGCAGGACAGTTGCCGCAATTGAAGAGCAGGTTGGGCAAGTAATTGTGGGACAAAAACAGCTTGTGCGAGAGACGGTCGTGACGCTGCTGGCCGGTGGGAATGCACTGCTTGAAGGCGTTCCTGGTCTGGGCAAGACCATGCTGGTGCGGACCCTTTCCGAGGCCATCGATTGTTCCTTTTCTCGGATTCAGTTTACGCCTGACCTGATGCCTTCGGATATCACGGGTACCAATCTGATCGTAGAGGATGAGCGAGGGCGGCGGCAGTTCCAATTTGAACAGGGACCGATCTTTGCCAACCTGGTTCTGGCGGATGAGATCAACCGGGCCACGCCCAAGACACAATCTGCGATGCTGGAGGCCATGCAGGAGCGCAGCATTACGATTGCCAAAGCGACACGTCCACTGCCCGAACCTTTCTTTGTGCTGGCAACCCAGAATCCTCTGGAGATGGAGGGGACCTATCCGTTACCCGAAGCGCAGTTGGATCGCTTCTTCTTCAAGATCGACGTGGCCTTTCCGACCGTGGAAGAGTTGGTCGAGATTGCCAATCGAACCACGAGCAACTTTGCTCCTTCTACAGAACCTGTTGCTGATGGAGCGACCATTCTCGCCATGCAGTCCCTCGCACGAGACGTGCTCATTGCCGACCATGTTACAGCCTATGCCGCACGCTTACTGCATGCGACTCATCCAATAGATGGTGCTGGAAACGCAATGGTTCCTGAAAGCGTGAGGCAATTTGTTCGCTTTGGCGCCGGCCCGCGCGGGATGCAGGCCATGATCCTGGCGGGGAAGATTTTTGCTCTGCTAGACGACCGCTACAACGTAGCCTTTGACGACATTCGTCAAGCAGCCCTACCTGCCTTACGCCACCGACTTATCCTAAACTTCGAGGCCCAGGCAGAGGGCATCACGACGGATAGGGTGTTGGAGAATCTCTTGAGCGAGGTTTCTGTTGATGAGTAGAATTGAGAGCCCTCCTCCCAATCGACTCTTCGATGAGATCTTTCTACGCAAGCTGGAGAGGCTGGCGATTTTTTCGCGTCGGGCGATGTCGGGTCAGCAACAAGGGGAGAGACGTAGCATCAAACGGGGTCAGTCAGTTGAATTTGCAGATTTCCGTCCCTACACGCCCGGAGACGATCTGCGTCGCATCGATTGGAATGCATATGCTCGTCTGGACCGATTCTTCATCAAGCTTTTTGTTGAAGAAGAAGACCTGACTGTCCACCTCTTGTTGGACACGAGCGGATCCATGACCTGGGGTGAACCAGCCAAATTACCATACGCGATCCAAATCGCAGGTGCATTGGGCTACATCGCATTAACCGGTCTGGATCGGGTCACAGTGACTGCACTAGGGGCAAATGCTGGCTCAAATGGAAGCATCTTCGGACCCAGCCGTGGCCGACTGCAAGCACCCAAACTCTTCGCCTTTTTGCAAGCACTCTCCGGAACAGGTCAGGTCGATCTTGCCGCCGAATTACAAAATTATGCTGCGGCGGCACTCCAAACGGGTCCGCTCTTGCTCATCACAGATCTGATGGAGGAGACATGGCAAGACGGAATGGGGGTGTTGGCTGCCCGTGGCTTCGAAATTACGCTGCTGCATATCCTTTCACCGCAGGAAATCGAGCCATCGTTTCAGGGAGACGTCAAACTACTCGATGTTGAGACCGGGGCAACTGTGGAAATCACCGCTGACTACGACCTGCTCCAGCGCTATCGAGAAAATCTTCGAATCTGGCAGGGTGAGATCGCTCAGTTTTGCAGCACCCGGGGGATTCATTATATCCCCGTTGATACTGCCACTTCATTTGAGGAACTTCTGTTTTCCGTAATGCGTCAACGGGGTGTGGTTTTGTAAAGGTATATTTATGATTTATGACAAACCAATTTTCTAAACCAGTACCACGCAATACGCAATACGCAACACGCCGCCTTCGGAGTTCACCTTGGGCTTTCTAACACCCTTTGCATTTTTTCTCGCAGCCCTCCTCCCGCTCATCGTCGCCATGTATCTCCTCAAATTACGACGAGTGGAGCAGACCGTTGCAAGCACCTATCTGTGGCAGCGCATGGTGCGAGACGTAGAAGCAAATGCACCTTGGCAAAGGTTGCGCCGCAACTTATTGCTCTTGGTCCAACTGTTGGTGGCCCTCTTGCTGATGATGGCTCTGGCTCGACCCTTTACATGGAGCGACGGTCCGGTGGGTGGGACAGTTGTACTGATCCTGGATCACTCGATGAGCATGGCTGCAGCCGACGTCTCTCCCAACCGTTTGGAGTTTGCCAAAGCCGAAATCAACTGTTGGATCGATTCATTGCCTGGCGATACTAGCGTGACGTTGATTGCTGCAGGAGAAACGCCCCAAGTGGTGGTAGCGTCGACTCGTGATCGCAGACAGCTCAAAATGGGATTGAACAAGATTACCATCAGTCCCGAACCAAACAATCTGGATGCAGCGCTCATGCTTGCCAAAGCCATTGCCAATCAAAATCCCGACGCGGGCATTCAGCTCTTTTCCGACTTTGCTGGTCCGAGCCAAAACCTCTCTTCATGGAATGACGAGCTTCCTGTGCGTGCAGTCGTGATTGGTGAACAAGACACAAACCAAGCCATCAGTGCAGTGTCGCTTCAGGCCGACGAGAATCAGATCAACGGCTTCATCCAGGTTACGAATTTGAGCGCCCAAAGTGCTTTTCGCCGGATCCAAATTTCAGCCGGAAGGCTCAACCCGACCGATGAAAGCGAAAAGGGTGAGTTCCACTTGATCAACGTTGTGGATTTAGAGATTCCACCGCATGAGACTGAAAGTGTAGTCATAGATGACATTTGGCTAGGCGATCTGGGCTTGGGGGGGCGGTCACCGGACAGACTCGTGCTTCATGCTCAATTTACGGAACCGGATCTACTTCCGCTGGACGATCAGGGATGGGCCATTGGGGAGGATCAAGCAGCAGCTCAGGTCTTACTGGTCTCTGAAGGAAACCGCTTTTTGCAAACGGCACTTGCTCTGCTACCTGGGATCGAGATAACCACTCAACGTCCGGCTGATTTTGAGCAGAAAGTCAGCCAACGCGAGTTGATTCCCCAATATGCACTCACGATTTTTGATAGTTACGTACCCATCACAGCGACGCTGCCGGCATCCAATCTCTTTTTCATCGGCCCGACTCGCAGCACGCCTTTCTTTGAAGTGGTTGGCTCCATCGAACAACCTGTCTTGCAGAAATCGGCGGCGTCCGATCCGCTGCTCGACAACCTCTCCGTAGCCGAAGTGAGCGTACTCCACGCCGCAAGGATTTCTCAGCCTGAGTGGGCAACAGCACTTCTGATCGATCAGAATTCTCAATCTCCGTTGCTGTTCGCTGGCACGGCTGTTGCATCGTCCGACCGGCCCACTGGCGAACACACCAAGGTTGACCAGCGTATCGCCGTCTTGTCGTTTGACATCCGCAACTCGGATCTACCCCTCCAAGTCGCCTTTCCGCTGCTACTGGCAAACTTAATCGACTGGCTTGGTGGCAACCACCTTTCGCTTCCTGTGCAAGTTGAACGGGGTGCAACTGTGACGTTTTTACCACCGGCTCAGGTTGAGGAAGTTCGTGCGATCTTGCCGAATGGATCCACGGAGCGGCTGTTCCGAGAGTCGAGGACTATTCTGTTCACGCAAACGGAACAGCCGGGTCTTTACACGTTTGTTGGATATGAAAGGGGGGCTGAGAATAGTCTGGCTTACTTTGCTGTCAACGCATTTTCCCCCATTGAATCGGATATCACACCCGGCTCCACTCCAACTACACCTGCGGCGAGTACAATGCAAGTTGTGACAAGCGGTTCAGGTGGTGCGACACAACAATCTCCCCGTGAGTGGTGGCGTACCGTGGCGTTGGTCGCTCTCATTGTTTTGATGGTCGAGTGGTTGATTTACCACCGTGGAACGGTTGTGAGGTTATGGGGGAGTGTGTCCCAAAGTGTGTAAACGCAGCGGTTCTCAGACTAAGCAATGTTCATTTACACACTTTGCGGTACCCACTCGGTTATTGGATGCCAAATGAATATCTCCTTTGTCTATCCCAGCGCACTTTGGCTGCTTTTGTGTATCCCGTTTACGATCGCCTTTGCCCTCATTGGCCCGCGGCGTCCAACGGTGAGACGCTTTTGGTGGGGGTTGGGACTTCGCAGCGTAATTTTGACATTCATCGTCCTCGCTCTGGCCGGTATCCAACTTCGACTACCCTTTGATCAGCTGACAACTGTCTTTGTGCTAGATGTATCGGACAGCATTCCTTCTGACGCTCAAGCACGCGGAGAGAGCCTGATCAAACAGGCAATTGACGCAATGCCCACTGGTGATCGGGCTGCTATCGTTGTCTATGGAAAAGATGCTCTGGTGGAGCGACTGGCTTCTAAAGAGCAGATGCTGTCCGAATTGACCTCGGCACCGGTCACCTCCCAGACAAATATAGAGGGTGCACTTCAACTGGCAATGGCTCTCTTCCCCGCCGAAGGGGCCAAACGACTTGTGCTGATCTCTGACGGGCAAGAAACGGTTGGTCACGCAATGGCTCAGGCAGAACTTGCTGCAGCAAATCAGATCGAAATTTCGTACGTCCCTCTGGGGACACAGGTAGAGGCTCCAGAAGTGTTGGTTGAATCATTGAACGCACCTGTGAACGTGCGCGAAGGACAAGGGTTTGATCTCACGGCGCTGGTCCACAGCACAAGCCAGACCAACGCAACTCTGCGCGTATCAAGTGATGAAATGCTGCTTTTTTCGGAAGCCGTGCGTCTTCAACCTGGCACAAATCGATTTCTGATTCCGGTCGAGACACTAGATGGTGGATTCTATGGCTTCCGTGCCCAGATTGTCCCTGATCTGGATACTCGTTTGCAGAACAATGAAGCGGCCTCCTTTACCGTGGTTCACGGCCCACCGCGCCTGTTGCTCGTCGAGGGAGGGCCGGGCGAAGCCAGCCATTTTGCTGAGGCACTGAGAGCTAATGACCTGACCGTTGTAACGATCGCCCCTGCTGAACTGCCGACCAACTTGGGTGAATTGGCTGCATTTGATGCTGTGGTGCTAATTAATACACCTGCCGATGAACTCCCCGTTGGGGCAATGGAAATATTACAAGTGTATGTGCGTGACTTGGGTAAAGGTCTATTGATGAGCGGCGGCGAGGATTCCTTTGGTGCTGGCGGCTATTTGCGCACACCTTTGGAGGAGACGCTGCCGGTGGATATGGATATCCGCAACAACGAACAGCTGCCCAATATCGCACTCGCTCTAGTGGTGGACAAGTCAGGAAGCATGGGCGGCTGTCACTGCGATGATCCCAATAAACCATCCACGGCAGAGACCCGTCAACAGTCAGGACAGCCCAAGGTGGATATTGCCAAAGAAGCCGTCATGCAGGCCGCCGAAGCGTTGGGACCACAAGATCAGTTGGGTGTTGTCGCTTTCGATGATGCCGCACGTTGGGCCGTCCAGATGGCGCGGTTGGGCGATTTCAGTACGTTGGAACGCTCCATTGGTGGTTTGCAGGCCAACGGTCGAACATACAAGCAGGTGTCGAAACCGCACTCTATGCACTGGAAGCAGCATCGGCACGGCGTAAACATATGATTCTACTAACCGACGGCTGGGGCCAACAGGGTCGCATGGATGAACTGGTCGAAGAACTGAGCGAAGCAGGTGTCACACTGAGCGTTGTTGCGGCAGGTGCTGGCTCTGATGCAAATTTGGCCAATCTGGCGGAATTAGGTGGTGGGCGCTACTATCCTGCAACAGACATTTTGCGAGTGCCTGATTTTTTCCTCAAAGAGACGGTCACCGCAGTTGGGCATTATTTGGTCGAAGAACCATTCTATCTGCTACGGTTTGCCTCCAGTCCCATTTTGCGTGGGCTGGATTCAGAGTTACTGCCCGTGTTGCGAGGGTACAATGGCACAACCGCCAAACCACTTGCACGGACCGTCCTCACGACACCGAGGGGGGATCCGCTGCTTGCTACGTGGCAATACGGACTGGGGCGCACTGCTGCTTGGACGTCAGACTTGACTGGACGGTGGGCCGCCAACTGGATAGAGTGGGAAGCATACACTCGCTTTGCCAATCAACTAGCAGGATGGACGTTGGCTCCTCCTCAAGTTGAGGGTTTTGTTGCTCAAACAAAGCTGGAGGAGGGACAGGCAGTCATTACTGTCAATACAACAAATGCTGCACGCACCGATCTCGAACTGTCTGCCACGCTGATTGGACCTGGCTTGGAAGCGGTTGAGATGGCATTCGCACAAGTGGGCGTCGATCAATATGTGGCACAAGCCGAGGCATCCCAATCCGGCATTTATCTGATTCAGCTTCAGATAGAGGAAAACAACCAACCGATCGGGCAGCAGACACTGGGATTGGCTGTACCATACTCGCCTGAATACGGAGTTCAGACGACCAACCGCGGATTGCTGTCGCAGTTAGCCAGCCGTACCGGTGGTGGAGAGTTGGTGGAACCAATGGCGGCCTTTCTCCACAATTTGCCCATCTCCGAGCAGGTCCGTGAAATTTGGCAGTGGCTCCTCCTGGCTTCCGCTCTCCTCTTCCCGCTCGATATTGCGATCCGTCGCGTGCTCTTTGGGCAGATTTCTCCGCAGCGCGTCGGCGCAGCATTGCAGGAACGAACTCAAAACAGTCCCCTCGCAACGTGGCTGCGGGACCGGATGCCCCGGCGCGCCGAACCAGCTGAATCGCAACCAAAGCTTCTCGGCTCGCTCCACAACGCGCGTAAACGACGCCAACGTGCCCGAACCAGCCCGTTGGTTGAGAGTACTTCATCTCCGCGGTCTGCATCCAAAGCGATGAGCGATGTTACAACTTCTGCAACATCAACGGAGCCGCAGCCCGACGAAACCACCGATCAAGATACATTGTCACGCCTGCGTCAGGCCAAGCGTCGCGCCAGGCGCTAGATCCAGGAATTTATGATAGACTTATGAAGACTAGTCATGATAGATTCTTGCGTATTGGCAAGTCCTCAGGATAATAAACAAATCCCACCGGAGCTGGGACCTACGTAGGTCATCGCCTCTGGCGTGACAAGGATGGCTGACCCGAGATGAATCAAGCGAAATGGCAGAGTAAGTGGGCAAGCGAAGCAAGTCCCACCGGAGCTGGGACCTACGGTAGGAGCAACAGTTGAGGAGATATGTCTAGATGACTGTGCAAACAAGATCTCTGCTTGAACTCATGCGTCTGCGTGTTGAGGCGTTGTATATCCATGATGAGCGAGCGAGGCTCGAATCGATCAACCAATGGGGTGGTGGCGTGGCGCCACGCTTCTATTTAGGGAGAACGGCCATGGGGAACCTCTGCCGTTTTCGCACGGATTATCCCGATGACCTCGCTGTAACGCTTCAAGAGCTGTGCGACAACGAACCAAGCACAGAAGAACTGACAAGAGCACCAATCTATCATGACGAGTACATTCGGCTATTGGCTTCCCATGCGTCAATTGAACGCGTCTGGTCAGGTCCTGCGTATTCATTTGAAGAAGATTTCGTTCCTCGCCCGCAGCCGGTTGCGATTCATGAGGGAAATGCTGATCTCCTGCGGGGTGGTCTCGAGGATTGGATACCAGATGTGTCACACAGTCAACCCTTTATGGCGATGGTTGAGGAAGGGCGTGCAGTTTCGGTCTGTGCGAGCGTTCGAATCACCGCTGCCGCACACGAGGCAGGCGTGGAGACATTACCATTGCATCGTCAAAAAGGCCATGCCGTGAACGTTGTGGCTGGCTGGGCGATTGCCGTAAGAGAGATGGGCGCGATTCCGTTTTACAGCACATCGTGGGACAACGTTGCATCTCAAAAAGTGGCTGCAAAGTTGGACCTGACCATGTGCGGCGTGGATTTTCACGTTATTTGAACATTTTGGTGTGAGTACTCGATTTTGTATGAATTAAAGAGGAGGAGTATCAGTGCCCTTATGACATTTGATGAACTATACAGTGCAGCAAAATCTGTCATCAACCCACGTAAACTGTCTGAATATGCAGAAGCTGGGGGTGTCGGTGCTGCCATTCTGACCGAAAGCGGTAGGATTTATACGGGAGTTTGTATTGATACGGCCTGTTCGATGGGGTTTTGTGCTGAACATG
Source organism: Chloroflexi bacterium TSY (assembly GCA_019217005.1). Next base: position 77,217 of record JAHBNG010000036.1, on the reverse strand, counting down.
CTGCTGCGGCGACAATGATCACAGCTGGCGAAAGTCGCGTGTTGAAGATGATTGCTGTTGGATGGGATGGTGATATCATGCCACCTTGTGGTCGGTGTCGCGAATTCATCGGTCAACTTCACGATGAGAATCTCGCGACTGAGGTGATGGTTGGTGAAGGCGTGATCGTGACGATTCGGGAGTTGTTGCCCTATGATTGGCGCACTTCGAATCCATCATGAAGAAAGAAATGATATGAAACTCGCAACCCTCTGCTATATTCAACACAACAACAAAACCCTGATGCTGCATCGCATCAAAAAAGAAAATGACATGCACGAAGGCAAGTGGAACGGTCTTGGCGGTAAGCTAGAAGCAGGTGAAACGCCGGAGGAGTGTGCGATCCGTGAAATTCAGGAAGAGAGTGGGTTGACGATCTCCAACCCGCTCGTGCGTGGATTTCTCACCTTTCCCGCTTTTGATGGCTTGGACGATTGGTATGTCTTTGTGATCACGGCAAGCGAGTTTACGGGGCAGTTGATCGACTCAACCGAGGGGGAACTGGCCTGGATTGATGATGACAAGCTGCTCGATCTGAATCTCTGGCCCGGAGACCGCATCTTTATCCCCTGGCTAAAACAGGATCGGTTCTTTTCAGGGAAGTTTGTATATCGTGAAGGGCAATTGATCGATCATCAGGTGGTCTTTCATCCGACATATTAATGTTTAGTTGCGCCGACTCAGCTTTGTCAATTGATCCACATCAAGCCGCGCCGACTCGCGGGCTGCTTGGGCTGTCGCATTGTCACCCACTTGCTCTGCGACATGACCAAGTAGCGACTTAAATTCGGCACGTGTCAGCCAATAGCGATTGCTTGCATTTAATGTTGGATTTTTGCGTAGCTGAATCGAGAGTTGCGTTTCGAGTCCCTGTAAAAGATCGTCGGCTGTCGAATGGGAGTCATTCCATAGACGCCGCCAGTCACTCGTGATTGGCTGCAATAATATGCTGGGGCGTCCGTCGCGGGGAACTTGATGAATTGCGCGGCTGTACCATGCACCAGCTTGCTGCGATTCGCCCACGGCGAGTGCTAAAAATCCCATGTTAAGTGCCGTCTCAAAATCGGTCTTGCACGCAACTGGTGCCAATTCTCTAAATGCCTCTTGGAGTAGAGGCAACAATGTATCGATAGGATTCTCGACACCTGCGTCACTGCGATTGCTGCTCTGTTGATCAAGAAAATTTCGCAGCGCATTTGCAACTGGATCAACCCACTTTTTTTCGATTGCCCATTTTAGCCCGTTTTCGTAGTGCGTAAGCGCCGCTGCGGTTTGGCCCTGCTGGAAAGATGTCAAGCCAGCAGAGAATAAATTTGAGGGATCCACTTCTGCCAGATTTGTCACGGCTGAATCTAGCTCGGCGAGGAAGAGTTCGCCATTTAACGTTGGATGTTGTGCGAGTAAGTCATCGAGCTGAATCGATTCTCGTTTTAAGAGAGCGAGGCCGTTTTCAATCTGACGGCTAACTGCAAGCGAGGCAGCATAAAGATTGATGGCAAGGTCCTGTTCATTTTTTGAAAGCAATGTGCGTGCTTGGGCAAATGCATCAAGCAATATCCCCTGAGAACGACGATTTGGCTCATAATCACGATCAGGTGTCTCACAATCAACCGTATCAAACTCCAGTGCCGTCTCCATATCGGTCAATGTAGGCAAAAGAAAGCGTGCCGCATCGGTTGGCGACTTTTCCGAAATAAACCAGAGCGAATAGTTGAGTCTTGCTCGCATATGCCAATAATGGGCGTTGGTTGGATCCAATCGAATTGCCGTTGAGTAACTGTCGCGAGCTCGCTCGATTGCCTCTTGACGACCGACATATTCATCGCTAACTTCCCGACAATTGCGCATTGCAAACTGAATCTGTGCGATTGTGCGATGTGTATAGGCAAGACTTTCGTCGACATTGTCGCGAACAGTTGCTCTTTCTAGCCAGACGAGAGATTCTGCAAATTTTGAGCATCGATCTTCAGGCTTTTCGGAAAGTCTGCCTAGCTCCCACTCTAAAAACCCCAATGATTGTAAAACAGCTGGGTCTTGAGCATCAGTGACGAGTGCTCGATGCCAGGCGTCGTCCGCCTGTTGAAAATGTGCAATAGCATCTTCTCGCTGTCCAATGGCCTTCGCATGCTTGCCCATCTTAAATTCAGCGTAGCCGATGCCCAACCAAGGGCCAACAGCTTGACATGAGATATCTGTTTCTGGACTTTCATCCACTGGGTTTAGGTCATTTGTTTGTTCTACGCAATCTAAGCGAAGAGGGTTTGCTTGTGCCGCTTCTTGAAAGGCAGCTAATGCTTCTTCATACCGTGCTTCTTCATAGTGAAGCCACCCCAATCCCGTGAAAGCTTTTTCGCGTAAAGAGAGTGCATTGGTCTTCGTGTAAGGAACCGTGAGCGTCAACGCCTGAGGATGGGTGAGGCTGAGAACCTGCGTATAATCGAGCAACGCTCCATTTAAGTTATCAATTGTGTGGCGGGTGGCACCTTGCCAGAGATGGTATTGTGCTTGTTTGAGCTGTAATTCAGCTTGACCGTCAGTTAGAATTGTATCAATGCCCGCGTTGATTCTTGTTAATGCCTCACCATAATCGGCAAGTGCCAATGCATACTGCTGGGTGTCTATTTCGATCTGTGCCTGTGCAGGAGATGACGATTCTGTTGCCGCACGTTCCCGCGCCATGGCGCGCCAGGCATAGAGTTGATGCTTGTTGGAGATAGTCGCATTGTCTGGGATCGCCATAATAATTGTGGAATAACTTTGCTCTGCTTCAGTGCCATAGCCTAACTCAGCTTCTAGTGCAGCTTGTTTTTTCAAGGCCAAGAGCCAAGAAATATTGTCTTGCTTGGGTATCCCAAATGAACGTTTGACGGCATCTTTGGACCGAATTCCTAGCAGAGGCCATTGACCAATGGTTGCGGCGCGTTCGTATTGACTGATCGCCTGTTCGGCGAGGTTTCTTGTACGCAATTCGTTGCCGTAAAGCAAAAAGTGATACGAAAGCGTTTCCCGTCCAATATGAGCCAATAATATGATGCAGACCGTTGTTGTTGCGAGCGTTGCCCCCCAACGGAAAGGGGCCGACAAGGCCTTCTGTCCACCCAATTGCAGGTGCCAAATTGCCAGCCACACACTGAGCAGTGTAACGATTACGATCAGCGATGGATAGATGTCTGGAACCGTCAGCAAAGGTCGGAAAAGCATCAGACGCTGCAGTGCAAAAATGAGTAGCGCACCAGTCGCCATGCCCCATAGAAGCCGTCCTCGTTTACCTAGCTGACGCGTAGCTTGGAGAGGACGTATCACTGACCACCAGAGTGGTATGAAAAAGAGACCAAAATAGAGATAAGGATAGAGATCTGCGATATTGTAGGGCAATGGCGGGATTTTGACCCATAAATAGGGTTTGAGTTGTTCTGTGCGGGCCGCAATTGCCAGCGGAAAAAAGATGAACAAATTGATGCCATAAAGAAGACCTAACCGGCTCCGTAGAATTGTGTAATCCAGGTTAATAACGCTTGCAGACTTTGGGATCAATTGGGAGACACGCGTTCGAAGCTGTGGATACCATCTTGCGCTACCACCGGTTACGAGTCGACTGGTGGGCGTGTCTAGGCCAAACGAAGAATGACCAGGCAAGGCCAACCGCCAAAAGCGAGCATCAGCCTTGACAAGTCGAGTCACTTCATTCCACTGGATGGTTTGTTGTTCTGTGCCGCTACCTTCCGTGATTCCGTTCCGATCAATTTGGACAACGGTTGAGCGACTGCGCCGCTGCACAGAATCGAGTTTGGTAAATGCGAGAACGGCGACACCAATAAGTAGGGCAAATCCCAAATATCCTGTTACGGCCGACAATAGAAGAGATAAGGTCGCTTCAGAGTCGACGTCGACATTCAATCGAGCATTGGTGACACCTTGACTAAGCTGCGCAGCGGCAACATTAACGGGGCTGATTATTGGAGCGATGCGATATTCAATTGTTGGAGCCAAGCTAACTTTGGTCACCAATTGAATCGTTGTCAGCAATCCCAAAATTGCCGCCAATGGTAAAAGCAAAATCACCAATCGCCGAAAAAGAACGAGGACAGGATGACGATAACCCACTGGATAAACCCATTGCGACAGATTGTTGCTCAGCTCTGATACGCGGCCTCGCAATTCACTGATGGCCTGTTCAAGCGTTTTCCGTTCATCTGCTGTTTTCCACTCTCCCTGCCCCCAAATTGTCGCAGGGCTGTTGTCCATCAACACTTGAAATCGTTCAATTAAATCGGTCGCACGTCGCCAATCTTTTCGCTCACAATGGGTACGAACTGCCTTATCTAGATGCTCTCCCGCCTCTCTGACATCTTGTTCAATGGCTGCTGCTAAATAGCGCGCCTCGGCCAACGCTTCTTGCACACGTGTTACGGTCGGGATATCGCCATACTCTTGAAGAATGGGCAGCGCCTCTTCAAGATGTGTGCGCGCTTGTTGGGGTAATCTTTGGCGAAGGTAGGATTCGCCAAGCTCTGCCTGGATAAATGCTCGTCGATATTCGCTGAGTGTATTTTCATCTTGCGCCAAAAGCTGCTCGAACAATTCGCTGGCCTGGGCAACATCTCCCATGATCAGATAGATAAAGCCAAGGCGTTCATCTGCCAACATCCCTTCGGCAGATGAACCATGGCGTTCTAGAATAGGATCGGCTTGGCGATAAAGGCTTGCACCTGTGGCAAAGAGGCGTGCAACAATCCAGTCGAGGTTGCGCAGAGTGGGCCAAAAGCGAGGATGCCACACTCGGATACCCAGATAAAAGTTCAAATAGATGATCAAGGGGATCGAAACGAGAAAATCAACCAGAGTCTGGAGATAAAACCAGATGCCAGATTCAGCCGGTTCTCTTCCGGCATGACCGCGGGCGGCAATCGCAAAGTTAACATACGTTTCGCCCAGATTGATCATAGTGGAAGCTCGTTCAACCTCGAACATATCTTGATAGAGCCCCGTCGCTTGATCCTGAAACTGTTGGATGGCAGTTTCTAATTCTTTGATGGCTTCAACAAATTGTTCTGTCTGAGCCAGCGCGTTGCCATATGCGCGTCGAGCATATGGAGCGAGACGAGGTGATAAGGTACCCGCTGCTTCCTTGTCAAGTAATGCTCGTAGCGATTCAATGCTTGCCGCCCATTGCTCACGCATTTGCAACAGACGTGCACCAAGATGGGTAATGAGGTCTTCGAGAAGGTTCAGCTCTTGAAGCGGCGGCAGAGTGACGGATGCAGAGTCGGTTGGTGAACCATTTTGTGACGATCCATCTGAATCCGATTGCTGTTGTGCAATTAGACGGAGATACTGATAGGCTTCTGCGGCAATATCCAGCAATTGCTCAATCGCGGCCAATCGCCGTGTTTCTTCATAACTGCGAAAAATCTTGCGTAGTTCAACAATGGCTGCAACCAAGTCGACAAAAAATAGATGGTAGAGTCGATCATGGATGCGGGTTGGATGAGCGAGTGCACCATCTGTATCCAAGTAAGCGAAGGCACGCTGGTGTGCACCTAAATATTCAACGGGATCCTGCTCGATCCATCCAAGATTCAGATACATCCGCTCATCGTGACGTACACGATAGGCTCTATTAGATTCGCTCGTGATCGGGATCAAGAACGAATATGCTGCCATGCGCGGAATCATTCCTTCATTTCGATCATCATCGATGTTGCGAATGGCCGTGAAGAGCGCGGCGTCATACCAGTGCGGAACCGCTGCCATGTAGAAGGATTCTTCCAACAGGGGATGCGCATCGCTCAGGACATCTTGAAGCAACCTCCGGCGGTCCGTCAGTTGCGTTGCGCTGATGTCGTTATTCGATTGGTCCTGATTCATATGTTCTGAACTCATGAACTAGGATGATTCATTTCTAATCAAAAAACGGATCATGCTTGCTTGCCCTTGCCGTGAGTCGATCGGCCATGAGGGCCAAATCACCTGGAACACCACCTCTCAGAAGATGGAGCCCTTTCCAGGTCCAATCTGGCGGATCTTCTTGGATGTTGCGACTCTTCATGAAATCACGTACATGCTCAACTGTAAAGGGATCCAGATCCGTTTCGACAACTAGGTGATTTAGGTTTAAGTCTGATATATCTGGCGTCTTGCGCCCCATGATAATGACCACCATCTTATGAAGACGTTCATCTAACAAGTGGGGGAGAAGTTGCTCGACGATAAAACGCCTGGCCTCTTGAGGTGCCTCTTCATATGCGTCGAAGAGTAACATAACTCGGCCCGCACCTGCAACGAGCGACGCCAGACAATCAAAAAATGTATCACAGACCTGTTGCTCTAGCTGCTGATCTTCCTCGAGACGCGACGGCAGAATTCGAATGAGAGACTCGTCTCCCTCGCGTGAACTTGAATCTTGTAATGGCAGCGCGTCAAAATAGGGTTGCCAGTTGAATCGACTACGGTCGCTCTTTAACTTCTCCATTAATTGGTTGAGGGTGTTGCGGCGATAAAAGTGTTTGACAAGTTCAGATGCCTTCTCTGTACGTGTTTCCCCGCGCAACTCTTCAAACTCCAGATCCAGTTGAAGCGCGAGCCGTCGTAGTTCACCAAGACTATAGAGCAAACTAATCTGATCGGCTAAATCTGATAAGCTACTAATCCGGCTGCTTCCTCCGCTGCTGCGAACTTGATCAATTCGGTCAATCAATGCATCGAGTGGACCAAAATAGTGACCAGATTGCAATCGGTTGGCTAGTAACCGAATCAGGGCGACGTAATCAGTGATCTTAGTCAGATCGAGGGGATTGCGAAAATCGACGCGCGCAACTGGAATGCCCAACTCTGCTGCTTCACAGAGCCGCTCCATTTTGATCATCAGCCACGTCTTGCCCATCTTTTCGGCGGCTTCGATGAACATGGCCGATTGAGGGACTTGGGGCTGGATCAGTCTATGGAAACCTCTCAGCTTCTTTTCGCGATCGACAAATTGTATGTTTTGGAATATGCTCATTTGCGAGCTAAGAGCTTGAACCCTTGTGTTTCTTTGGAGTGTGTACCACAAAGTGTGTAAATGGACACCGCTCAGTCAGAGAATCGGTTGCATTGACACGCCTTGGGACACGCTTCCTTTCTTTTTGCGAGCTTCGTGGATGATTTGATTTGAGGAAGTGCCTTATTCTTCCTGCTCGCCCAACTCATCACGTATGCCCCGTTTTTCAAGCAGTGATAGAATGGTGTGGAAGGGAATTCCCTCATTCCAGGATGGAATGAAAGAGGGATCCCCGCTGTGGTGGAGAGCGATGAGGTTCCAATCATGATCAAAACAGGGTGAACCAGAAGAGCCTGGGTCAGTTGCTGTCTTATAGCGGACGCGTGTTCGGTTTTCATTCACGCTTAAGACTGCTTTGGTATCAAAGGCGAGCTTTAGTGGCCGTCCGTTGGGATGCTGTATGATGAAAAGAGCAGGTTTCGCCAGAAAATCATGTTCACGCGCGTAGGGTTTGAGCCATCCGCGTGGCTCTGCCCGCAAGTCACCTTTATCACCACCGACTGGTTCATCGCCGGGGGTGCCATCTACACGGAACAGCACATAATCCAGCTCTTCCACAGTGGGCACCCCTGTAGAATCCTGCTCAGAATCGAGAGGGCTGTATGGACTGTAATCGATTAACCAATCATCCGCGGGCAGCTTGAATGGTATGCCAGAGTTGATCACTGTTCCATCGTGCAATCGTTTAAAATCAAACCGAACGGACACATCACTTGCTCGATACTCACCTGAGCCAGCAATGACGTCCTGCAGAACGTGGTAGTTGGTCATGAGCACGTCTGGCCCTAACAAGATTCCTGTTCCAGCAGGTTGGTTCCGTATCTCGATACTGCATACCTGTGTTTCAACCTCACCAAGCCGCTCGCGCCATTTTGTCACATCCAAGAAACTGTCTGTTTCATTGATGATGCGTTCTAGATTCTTCTTGGTGGGCATATCTTCGATGGCTAAGCCAAATCGATTGGCGAGCAGCATCAATTTTTCGTTACGCGGATTGACCTGACGAGCAGCAACGAGTAGGTCAAACGCCCAATACTCACGTGCTGCCGCGCCAACCACATCAAAAACGATATCTTGGTAGGTATTTTGAATAGAAATATGTTCGAGATCTCGATCAAGCTGGTAATAGAGAAGGCGTCTCAGTGCGGCCAGAGTGAAGGCGTTGAGCAAAACCTCACTGAGTTTTCCTTGCTCTTTGCGTGTTAACTGCATGTACTCTACTCCTGCTTGGGACTAGTGCCCATCATTCTAGAACAGGTAGATCGTTCAGCGTAATCATAGCTAGAAACTAGTGATTATATGTGGGGCGGCTCACTATCATCAAGGTATCGTATCAGCAACGGCGTCTTTCAAGATGGTTCTGGTCAAGCCGGTCAGAAATAACAAAATGGAGCGTATCTATCTAAATCCATAGACGAACATTAGTTGCTCTTTCTTTCAGAGATGATTGAGTGGAAATAACGTATCGACCTCCAGTTCGTGGATGTGCGTAAATAAGTAATGAGCGGGCTGATTTTGGCCCCCTTAATATGCCGCTAATGCCTGGGCTGCTGCATAAATCTTCTCTGCACTGGGACGGTAGGCATCTTCCAACGGCGGACTGAAGGGAACTGGAATATCAAGCCCTCCCATTCGCTGAATCGGCGCATCAAGCCATTCGAATGCTTCTGCCGAGATGAGGGCGGCCACTTCGGCACCAACTCCGGCCAGCCGATTTGCTGCATGGACGATTAAAACCTTGCCCGTTTTGCGGACTGTCTTGAGGATTGCTTCCGTATCCATCGGTTTCAGGCTGCGCAGATCAAGCACCTCAACATCAACCCCTTCGGTGCTCAAACGCTCTGCGGCTTCTGATGCCTGTCGCACCATCTCACCATAGGTAATGATCGAGAGATCGTCTCCTTCGCGCTCCAGGCGCGCAATGCCAATGGGCACAACCGCATCACCCGCAGGAACATAGCCTTTGAGTGATCGGTAGAGCGGTTTGCTTTCAAAGTAGATAACAGGGTTGTTGTCGCGGATGGCTGCGATGAGGAGTCCTTTGGCATCAGCAGGCGTTGCCGGGGCAACCACTTTGAGTCCCGGTGAATGTACAAACCAAGCTTCTGGATTCTGACTATGAAACGGTCCGGAACGTAATCCGCCGTCAGCAGGTGCACGAATCACCCAAGGAACAGGGGCCTGCCAGCGGTAGTGGTTTGTGGCTGCATATTGCACGATGCTGTCAAACCCAGTAGAAATAAAGTCCGCAAATTGCATCTCGATGACGGGGCGTAACCCCATGAGGGCCATCCCTGTGGCCGCGCCGATAAAACCCAACTCGGCCATGGGTGTGTTGATGACGCGTCGTTCGCCAAATTCCTCGGTGAAGCCCTTTGTTACTTTGAAGGCACCCCCGAAATCGCCCGCAATATCCTCACCCATCACGAAGACAGACTCGTCACGCCTCATTTCCTCGCGTAGTCCTTCGCTAATTGCGGCGATGTAGGTCATGGTACGGTCTTCGCTGGTGCTTTCCGTGGTATCGGTAAATCCAAAGTTGCTGCTTGCTTGGCTCATGGACACTCTCGCTGGTTCTTTTCTAGATTCAGTAGATCCAAAATGTGGCTCATATCCGTGAAGAGAGCGCACCTTTCCTTTGGAAAGGCGTTCTCTAATGCGACTTTACTCGACTAGATCCGGCGTTAGAGAACGCTGCGCCATGCATGGCGACTCCACGGAAAATTGGATCTACAGAGACTGTATGATATGGTAAATTTAAAACATCGCAATATAGAGCACTACGGCGCATACACCCCCTCTTCCACCGTTACCGGGTCAGGCCAAGGGCTCGCCTCTGCATACTCGACCGCCTCGGCAATTTCTACATCACAGCGGTGCTTAATCTCGTCAATCTCATCTTGGTCTGCCAGACCATCATCTATCAAGCGCCGCTCCATCATCTGCACAGGATCCTTCTTTTCCCACTCGGCTAAAAGGTCAGGTGGAACATATTCTGCTCCATCATGAATGGCATGTCCCAACATGCGCATGGTTTTGCATTCAATCAGCGTCGGACCATCCCCTGATCGTGCTCGATCGACAGCCTCTTTTGTCACCTGATAAACAGCCTCTGCATCATTTCCCTCCACGACAACGCCTGGCATGCCATAGCCAGCCGCACGGTCTGCTATGTCTTCGATGCTCATGGCATACCCAATTGGCGTTGAGTATGCATACTGATTGTTCTCGACGATTAACACGAAGGGCGCATTGTAAATTGCTGCTAGATTTAGTGACTCATGGAAAAGACCCGTCTGACTACAGCCATCGCCAATAAAGGTCAGCGCAACTTGTGGTTCGTTTCGATAGACGAAGCTCATTGCTGCGCCAACAGCCACCGGAAGTGATTGTGGTAGATGACTGATGAATCCGATCAGATTGAGGCTCATATCACCGCAACCATGCAGATTGGCATCTCGTCCACTACTAACGCCAGTTGCCCGCCCCAACTGATTTGAGAGAATTCGCTTCGGTGTCATACCGCGCAACATGTAGCAGCCCACATCTCGATGCATGGGGGCCACGACATCATCAGCCTCCAACGTATAGCCAGCACCAATACTGATGGCCTCGTGCCCCCGCTGGGCAAAGGTTCCGCCAACGCCACGTCCCTGTTTCCAAAGAGCCACCAAGGTCTCATCATAAACACGCGTTAAACGCATCCAGTAGTAGATGTCGAGTTTTTGTTCAGCCGTTAGTAGTGAGTTTTGCATAAAGTTTTCGGTCATCTGCGAATTGTAAATTGAAAATCATAAATAGTGACATTTGTCACCCTAATTGACAATTTCAAGGGTTTGTAGAGGGTTCGCACCTCAAATTTGTCATGTTGTAACCTTTTTGACGCTAACAGACCCTCAGAGGTGTTCTAAGGACTCGCTTGTATAGGGTTTGAACACCCAAAATCAGGGACCAAGGTGACAAATGTCACTATACGTAATCTAAAATTTTTTCAACAACTTCATCGATTGTCAAACTCGATGTATCAATCACAATGGCATCATCTGCGGGACGTAAGGGTGCAATTGCCCGTTCGCTATCCCGCTTGTCGCGTTTGTAGATGTCTTCCAGTATTTGATTGTAGTCTGCCTCTTTGCCTCGGTCAATCTGCTCTCTGTAACGTCGGTTTGCCCGTTCCTCGGGGGATGCATCTAGATAGATCTTGAGCGGCGCTTCGGGAACCACCACAGTTCCAATGTCGCGCCCGACCATGATGATGCCAGATCGTGCTGTACCTGACCGATCGGGATTGCTCGCTCTCATGACCGTTCCGTTTCTGATCGCAATACGACGTTGCTGTTCTGTTAAGGCGCGACGTACAATTGGGTTGGCAGCCACAAATGAGACGTTTTGATCGACTTTTGGAGTGAATAGTTCCCATGTCACGTCCTGTCCGTGGATCAGGATCGTATTGTGGCGTCCATCCGCTTCATTTATTGAGGGTGCCTGGATATCGATCTGCATCTGTTGGGCAATGTTCCCCACTTCTGCCTGCATCTGTGGCTCTACGTTTGCATCAAGTACCGCCCAAGTAACAGCCCGATACATGACGCCTGTATCAAAAAATAAAAAGTTGATCCGTTGGGCAAGTTTCGAACCAACCGTGCTTTTCCCCGATGCTGCCGGACCATCCATTGCGATAATCGCCGGCTGTAAATCTAAAAGAAGACTCATATCAATCCACTATCTACCATCTCTCCGTTTTCGCCCCTTCACCCTTTGTTGGGCCGTTTGGTGCAATGCCGTCACTTCCTTGCGCGTCAAATTCTCACAAGCACGAATAGGCAGATCTTGTAAGGTCAATGACCCAATAGACCAACGAATCAGGCGTAATGTTGGATGACCAACTGTTGCTGTCATATGCTGTATCTGACGTTTTTTCCCTTCGTGCAACACAATCTCCAGCCAACAACCGCTCATTGGTCCTGGTCCTGGCTTGAGTCGTTTGGGGAGCTTCTCAATTACCTGTACCTGCGCTGGTGCGGTGCGATGCCCGTCAGGTAATTGAACGCCACGACGCAATGCTTCGATTGCTGGCAAAGGTGGATGACGCTCGAGAAGGACAAAATAGGTCTTGGGATGCTCGAAACGCGGATGTGTTAGATGATGGGCTAAGTGACCATCATTTGTTAACAGCATCAGCCCTTCGCTATGCTGGTCCAGCCGTCCAACGGGAAAGACACGCCCAATACCCTTTGGCAATAGTTCGAGAACTGTACGTCGCTCTCGCGCATCACCGCCAAAGTCACTCAACATGCCGCGTGGTTTGTGAAGCTTCACATAGATGGTCTCTTCTTCGTGTTTCAGTGGGCGCCCATTGACCGTAATTTGAGCCGTAAGCGGATCAACTTTCGTGCCCAATAGAGTGACGGTTTTGCCATCGACACATACATGACCAGCTTTGATCATTTCTTCGCAAGCACGTCGGCTACCAATACCAGCTGCCGCCATGACTTTTTGTAAACGTTCCATAGGGATTTAGGATCTTGGAGTAAAGATTCAGCTATATCTTACGATTAATTACATAGCAAATAGACAATGTGTAACAATTATAGGACTTACGCAGAACCCTCTCGTACGGGCTTGATATATCAAGCCCGTACGAGAGAAGGCGAATCACATTGTGCATAAGTCCTAAATTAATCAATTTGTCAGGAGGATACAACCTAGGAATGCGAATTAAATAAATTCGGAAAAGTGCGCATGTCATTCTCGAGTGAAACGAAGAATCTAAGCGTAACTTATTGAATTGTCATTCCCTATTTGAGTATCAACAACTGATTCCCAATGATTGTATGGCCCAGACGCCACTCTAACACCCCAACACGCATACCTGCGTACCAGGTTTGGCTGGATGGAAGTATTTCTAAGCGTCGAAAGGCAGTCAGTGGAGGCGATATCCACCGTTGCTGGAGCATTTCTGGAGATTCTCCTTCTGGTTGCAAATACCAGATCGTGCCGTTGGCTCCGTAGACGCGGTTCAAGACTGATAATGTGTCCTGTTTTCCATCTGCCCAAACATAGTTGGCTTCGTATGCCGTATAGAGTGTGCGCGCATCAGCATATCGGTTGCGGCTACCCAAAATGATGAGTAACACTTGATGATTTTTACGTGTGATGCTTGCTATCAGAGATTGCCCTGCTGCCGGTGTTGTCCCAGTCTTGATCCCATCTGCTCCAACGAAGGTGCGCAGGAGTTGATTGGTGTTGCGCAAAGAATGTCCGGCAACAATTGCCTCTGAGGTTGCCACAATCTCTCTGAACTTCTTGCTTTTCAGTAATTCAAGAGTCAACCTTAGCATATCGTTGGCACTGGTCATCTGGTTTGGTGCGTCGAATCCGTGTGGATTGACAAAATGAGTCTGCTGAAGATTGAGCTCTTCTGCGCGCTGATTCATCTGCTGTATAAATCGGTCCACATTGCCTGCAGCATGGCGCGCAAGTGTCATCGAAGCATCGTTTCCACTTGGAATCAATAGCCCCTGTAGCAATTCATCAACCGTCACCGTTTCGCCTGCTTGTAACCCCATTGTGGCACCACCGATCAGATCGCTCGCCCTAATTGTCACTTGCGCCGTCAGATCGGTTTGCTCTAGGATGAGCAGCGCGGTCATGAGCTTGGTTAAACTAGCTGGGGGAAGTGCCTGATTCTGATTCTGCTCAAAGAGAACGATATCGCCATCAACATCATAGAGTAGTGCCGCTTTGGCTGTAATTTGTGGTGCTTGGCGCGCCTTAGCGATGGCGCGTAATTGCCCCAACGACAGACGTATACCGGGCGTGACGTTGCGATCGACCAACCGCGGCGTTCCAAAGCCAGTCAACAGCAGCAGTGATGAGAGCAAGACAAAAAGCAGTAGGCCTGTGGCACCATATCGCGTGTCGATCATAGCTGCATTTTAAAGCGATTCGCACAACGCGTCAAAAGGTTGATTGGACGACAAGATGACAAGATAACAGGGGGACAAGGTAAAACTCAGTAGATAAACATGCGGTGAGCCAACACAACAGGGGATGAAAAATGTGTTAAAGTGTGGTGGCAGCCGCCGAACAGAAATCGGGAAAGGTCCGTGGTCAAGTAAAGAACGCTCAGTAGCTAGATTGGTGTACACCGACGCACCACGGGATGTGGACGTTCCTCGGGACGAAACACGCAGGGCAGACTGTGCTCACAATCGGGTACACATAAGCGGCTGTGAAAGGAAAGGAAGATGGAAGTGATGTTTCCGAAGTGCAGCGGCCTGGATGTTCACAAGCGGATGGTAGTGGCGTGTGTGGTAGATGAATCAGGGAGGATGGAGCAGGTGCGCAAGCGATTTGGGACAACGACGGTCGAGTTGGAGGGGTTGAGGTCGTGGCTGTCGTCGTATGGGATCACGCATGTGGCGATGGAGAGTACGGGAGTGTATTGGAAACCGATCTACAATGTGTTGCATGAGCATTTTGAGGTCTGGATTGTGAATGCCCGCCATCTGGCACAGGTGCCTGGTCGCAAGACGGATGAGAGCGATGCGGCCTGGATCACGAAACTGATGAGTTATGGACTGCTGGAGCGCAGTTTCATTCCAGATGTGGAGCAAAGGGACTTGCGAGACCTGACGCGCTATCGGACGCGTCTCTTGCAAGAGAAGAGTGCGGCAGTCAATCGCCTGCATAAGGTGTTGGAAGATGCCAACGTCAAGTTGGGATCGGTGGTCACGAGCATCCAAGGTGTATCGGCACGCCAGATGATCGAGGCCCTGATTGCAGATGAGATGGACCCAGAAGCCATGGCTGACTTGGCACAAAAGCGGCTGCGGGCCAAGATTCCCAGTTGGTTGATGCGTTGACGGGACTGGTCCGTCCTCATCATCGTTTTATGCTGCAAGAAGTTCTGCATCATCTCGATCACCTGAATGTACGCATTGATGCCCTCATCGCACGCCTAGATGCCATTCCCGGTGTGGGGCGAGTCGTCGCCGAGATAATTCTGGCGGAGATCGGTCCCTCGGTCGAAAGCTGGCCCTCAGCTAAGAAACTGGCCTCCTGGGCTTGTGTCTGTCCTGGCAACAACGAATCGGCGGGCAAACGCAAGAGTGGTCGCCGACGAAAGGGCCAGAAATGGTTAGTCACCGCCCTCGTTGAAGCGGCTTGGGCCGCCTCTCGCACCAAGGACACCTATCTCGCCGCACAGTTCCACCGTCTCAAGGCACGACGCGGAGCCAAGCGGGCAGCTATTGCCGTGGCCCATTCCATCTTGACCATCGTCTATCATCTCATCGACAAGCCCGATGCCGTCTTTGAAGAACTCGGCGGCGACTTCTTTCTCAAACGACGCAAGGAGCATGCACAAGCCGGCGCACTCAAAACCCTCGAGTCCCTCGGCTTCAAGGTTTTCTTGGCACCGACCGCCTAAGTACGGTGCTCACTACAACTGATTTGCGTTGGGCACAGGCAACGACGCCACCCACTCTGGCGGGTCAACTTGGACCCGCTTCTTATTCAACGCGGCCTTTAACCCCTCTCTCTCTTCTCTTGCTGCCCTTTTTTTCAGGGCAGACCGCAATCGTCTCATTCTCGAGTGAAGCGAAGAATCTAACGATTGCTGTCTACTGAAATTGCATCCTCTATGGTGGTGCGAGTAATTGAGGCGGGGCTGTGGGTGGACTGCTCAGCGCGGAGAGAAAGGTGACGAGTTGCACCTGTTCAGCTTTGGATAAGTTCAGGCTGCGCAATTCGGATCGACCGATGACGGCTTCTGGTGCCTGGTCGTAGTGAACCATTACATCATTTAGGGTGGCAAATTGACCAGCGTGCATGTAGGGTGCTGTTTCATCTACATTGCGCAAAATTGGTGTACGAAATGCGTGCTGCATTTCCATGGCTTGAGATTGACCCTGTGCCACATTTAAATGTTCGCAAGTGGCTCCAGCGTCATCGTTATGCAGTCCTGCACAGTTAAATTCGTCTAAAAGCAGTGACTCAATTGCTGCAAGACGTCCACGAATTGAACGATCAACACTTTCCGGTAAGCTTACTGGTGGGATACCTGTATTATGAAAAGAAAAATCGCTAAAGAGCGGACCAAAATGACAGCGAATACAGTTGGCTTTGCCAATAAAAAGCCGCAGTCCAGCTAGTTCGTCGTCGGATAATATGCTCTGCATCGCGGCTTTATCATCCATCAGCAATGCTTCAACATAGGCATCGAAGCGAGCTGGACCTGGATTGAGAAGCCGTTCATAGGCGGCAATGGCTTTACCCATATTGGCAAAAACGTTCGTTGCTGCTGCTTGATCGGACGGTGTCATCTCGTTCCAGCGTTCTCGATAATCTAGAAAATCAACCGGGCCACCTGCATCGGGAAAGCGATTATCATCATCAAGCTCTGGGAGCGAACCAAAAATTTCTTCATACCGTTTTCGGTAGTTAGAGTCATTGGCGAGCAGATGAATCGCTTGGAGTCGGGTTGTTCCCTGCTCATCCACCGCTTCAATAGGCTCTACTGCCTGTGCCCACAAGCTATCTTTGTGACCATCCCAAAGTAGCCACGGGGCATGAGCCACGCCAATAATGCTCATCGTATTGCGATGGTTGGGTCTGGTTCCATGGGCAGTTGGCTGCCCATCTGTAAAGGCCAATTCTGGAATGTGACAGGTCGCGCAGGCAACTTGATTGTTGGCACTGAAGCGCGGGTCAAAGAAGAGATGATGCCCCAGCTCAGCGGCTCGCAGATCATCGGCAACGGCATTTGTTGGGTCTGGCGGCACGGTTGGGAGACTCCCGATCCAAAGGCTGCGGAGAAGGAGAATTTCGTCCAATGTCCATTGCGTTGATGATGGTGGCTCCGTGGTTAAGAGCGCCACAGCTTTGGGCGATCGAGTTGGTTGCGTGTAGATCGATTGCTGAGATCGTGGTCCGGTGCAAGCACCGAATAGCAGCACGACCATCGAAATCACAAGTAGATGCTTGAGCATAAAATATTGCGTGATGATTAGATGCTTGCGTTGGGAAGAATTCATAGACTCATCATACTACAAAGGTGATTCTGACTCAATGATGGAGAAATAAGTGTCCTCGTTTGTTTCAGATAATTTGCATACATAGCAGAAAAATGTGACAATGGGAATGATGAGAATTGTCGATATTAGGAATAATATCGATGGCCCTGCCCCCCCTTTCCTACTTCCAACACAGCCCAAAAGGAGACCGATTACATGAGCCTTGATCTAAGTCTGCTCCAACCAATTGATCGCTTTGATGAGCACTATAAACCGCTGTTTGATAACATCCAAGGCAATATTGTTAAGGCTCATGGGCGATCCCATACGATTTGTTTGCTCTTACGCTTTACAGCTAAACCACGAGACATTCGTCAATGGCATAAGCAGTTCGCCACACTTTGCCTGACGTCGGCCTCGAAGCAGTTTGAAGACACGCGTCGCTTTCGCCTCTATGGAATACCGGGACCTGTCATGGTCAATCTCTTCTTGAGCAATAGTGGATATGAGAAGCTTGATGTACCTGAAGAACGACGTCCACGGGATAATCGTTTTCGAAACGGTATGAAAGCTTCCACCAGACGATTGGCTGATCCCAATGTTTCTCGTTGGGAACCACACTATCGCGAGACGATTGATGCGATGATTTTGTTGGCCGATAACGATGAGGCAGCCCTGATTGAGATGGCGCGTACAATTCGCGGTGACTTGCAATCGAACACAATTGCCGATGTTGTTGGGATTGAGAGCGGTAGTGTCCTGCGCAATAAAGAGGGAAAGGCGATTGAACATTTTGGCTACTCTGATGGACTCAGCCAACCTGTTTTCTTGCGCGAAGATCTCGACCGTGCTCGAGATCAGCGAGGCGGAATTGACGAGTGGAATCCATTGGCACCGCTCGATCTTGTGCTCGAGCGTGACCCATCAGGAAACTCGCCTTTGGCATACGGTAGCTTTCTCGTCTTCCGTAAATTAGAACAAAACGTACGGGGCTTTCGGGAACGAGTGATTGAATTGGCCGCTGAGTTGAATTCCGAGGAACCCGATCTCAAGTTCGCTGGTGCATCGGTCGTCGGGCGTTTTCAGGATGGTACGCCCCTGGCACTGCACGATGAGCCGGTCGCTGGGAGCAGGCCCGCAACCAACGACTTTACCTATGTTGATGATGCAAATGGTCTAAAATGTCCTGCCCATGCCCATGTTCGCAAGGTCAATCCACGCACCAACTCCGAACTAGATCGTCGCATTGTGCGACGCGGAATACCCTATGGTCGGACCACATCATCTTGGCGAGAGAGCGAAAGCCCCTGGTATGCACCGACTGATGGAGTTGGACTGCTTTTTTTGTGCTTCCAGAAGGATATAGGCAAACAATTTGAATATATGCAACGAGCCATGGCGAATGATTCATCTTTTCCTAAACCAGAGAGTGGGCAAGATCCACTGGCTGGACAGGGAATATCGAGTCCGCAGAAATGGCCAACAAGCTGGAATGGGTCAAGTCAAGAGGCAAAATCCTTCGACTTTCGCGGGTTTGTCAAATTGTTGGGCGGAGAGTACTTTTTTGCCCCGAGTGTTAGTTTTTTTGAGGGGTTGTGGGGTGGTTCATTTTAGGCGGACAATTAGGTTTACATTTTTGCAAAGAGAAAAGATGTTTATATTTTCTAATTTGAGCCATGCTCAGGCAGAAAATGACCTCATATAGATTTTTGTCTATGTATCAAAAGTGTAAACCTAATTCTGAACCACCCCGAGAAAAGATGTTTATATTTTCTAATTTGAGCCATGCTCAGGCAGAAAATGACCTCATATAGATTTTTATCTATGTATCAAAAGTGTAAACCTAATTCTGAACCACCCCAAAACAAGTACTCGTTATCCCCCGTTCAGCACTGTATCAGGGCTTTTATGGACGCATTTTTCGCAAGTTGCCAGCCCACGTTCCACCTGGGTCAAACGAAAGCGAACAGCTCGCATCCCTCAACGCGTTAGCTGCAACAATGCAAGAAAGTGCTGCTCAGTCTCAGTAGATCCAAATTTCAGGTTTTGAGAGAGAATTCTGGCTAAACAGTTGACATAAATACAAATTTGCCGGTCGATATCTAGTTTTTGCGTTAGATTTGGGCGATTTTCAGATATGAAATAGGTTGTTTTCTGTAACCGAAATCTGAATAAATGACTCCAAAATCCCTGCAATCTCGACTGAAAATAGCCAAAAACGCCAAATTTGGATCTACTGTGTCTAGCAGTAAGCGGGGAGACAATCCAGCCATTCCAGCTGGTTACACCTATTTTGGTCAATTTGTTGATCATGACATTACCTTTGATCCCACATCCAGTCTGGATCGCACCAATGATCCGAATCTGCTCACCAACTTTCGCTCGCCTCGATTCGATTTGGACAGTCTTTACGGGCGCGGTCCAAGCGTTGATCAGCATCTGTATGA
Organism: Chloroflexi bacterium TSY; assembly: GCA_019217005.1. The sequence goes on along the minus strand of JAHBNG010000036.1, from coordinate 57,673 downwards.
TAAGAATCGAGCTGCCAAAGATGGCTATTCCGGTTATTTGTTGGTTGGCAAGGCAGAGAATGGTATCGAGGATGACTTACAACGGAATATTCAAAATCGCGCCCTAATCGGTGACCCACGTAACGATGAGAACGTGCTTGTTTCACAAGTGCAGCTTACCTTTATTAAATTTCACAATAAAGTGATGGACAACCTGCTGGATTTGGGCATGCCACACAACGATGAAACCTTTACGGAGGGCCAACGGATTGTGCGTTGGCACTATCAATGGGTTGTGATCCATGATTTTGTCAAGCGACTTTCTGACCCTGAGATCTTTGCCGCTATCTGTCCAACGCCAGAGAATCCAAGCAAGCCGCGATTGCGCTTCTATAATCCGAAGCTCCAGCCCTTTATGCCCGTCGAATTCTCTGGTGCTGCCTATCGGTTGGGCCACTCTATGGTCCGTTCTGAGTACGCGCTCAACGACCAATTAGAAGGGTTTGTTGGCAAGATCCCCATCTTTTTGCCGAACGATGAGTTGACGCCAGAAGAACGCTCGGGTGCGGTTGCTAATCGCAAAGATCTGCGTGGTGACGGGAAACTGCCTGGACTGTGGAGCCTTCAATGGAACCGGTTCTTGGAGTTTGATACTTACACTAGGGGAGCACAAAATCCCCAGTTGAGTCGACGTCTCGATACGCGATTGGCCTTCCGGTTGGGGTTGATTCCTGCTGGCCCAGGTGGGCAAAACCCGTTAGCTGGACTCAATCTACGACGCGGTTGGTGATTGGAACTTCCCTCTGGACAGAGCGTGGCACGGGCAATGGGCCTTGCTTATCCTTACCGTCCGGCTGGTGATGATCCGCTTTGGCACTATGTTCTGGCCGAGGCCGACGATCAGGGCGACGGACGTCAGCTTGGCAAAGTTGGCAGCTATATCGTGGCCGAGGTGTTCTGGGGACTCTTGGCAGGAGATCCACAATCTTATCTGGCAATGGAACCAACCTGGACTCCTCAATATGAACAGTTGATGACCATTCCTGCTGAAGAACCTGACAATTTCCAACTACGCGATATTGTACGCTTTGCGGATATGCCGATCACAGCTGAAGATATTGCAGAAAACTTGAATCGGGTGCCGTTTGACGACCCAGTTGTGCTGAATGGATCGGCTCTCACCGGAACGCCCACAAATGGTGTACCAACAAATGGGCATTCTATCAGTGACGGTGCACATCGAAACAGTGCAGATGAACAAGCATCCGAGGCAGTAGCTGAGCCCACAACCGTAGGGTAGACACTATTCCTGACTCAGCAGTGATGCATCAATCATGGCTCGTCTGCGACTTCAATCCCTCGATAGCCGCAGACGAGTCATGATTGATGGTCATCAGTCTAGCCCCTAAAAACCTATCCGCAAAGTGATTGTGAGTCCAACCAGCTTCTCGAGCGAGAAGGCATCATCACAGAACTTTTCGGATAAACACGAATGTGCCACTAGACTCGTGGACGGTGGATGGTCTTTGACGATCCACCGTCCGCCATCAACAATCAATCATTTCCCCTGACTCTTTCACCATGCTCCAATAGATGACAAGACCAATAAAGCTGGTGAAAGCTGAAACAACGCTCAGCCCCCAAACATCATATCCTTGATAGAGCCAAGGTCCAGACGTTGCAGCCACTGTTGTTCCGACCAAGTTGATTGCTACAGATAAGGCCATTACTTTGCCTCGTTGTGCCGGAACTTGCTCGCTGATGAGGCTAATGTTGCTGACAATTGCAAATTCGAAGCACCCCCTTGCCAAGGCAATGCTTAACACAGCTAAAGCAATATTTACGTTGAGAATAGGCATGAGTAAAAAGCCGATTGCTGCGCAAATCCCACCAACGATCACGCTGCGCCGCTTGCCAAAGCGGTCTGTTATCAGGCTAACAAGCACACTTCCGCATAGATCTGCAAAGCCTAAAAGAAGAGCCACCGTCCCCAGACTACTTGGAGGCAGATGATATTCGTTCGCCAGCCAAACCCCATATGCGGCAAAAACCTGCATTGCACCAAAATAGAGAAATGTGCCACCGATCATGTTGGCATAAGCGGACCGCGCATTGGAGCCCAATTGAAAAAAACGAACTATAACAGACCAAGACCTGAGGACTCTGCTCTGAGTCGTCAGACTCATATCTTCAGCCAACGACGTTTTATCCTGTATCTGTTCTGAGAGAGGTGAGATAAAACTTTTCTGTTGAGCCCCATTTCGCGCCGATGGCAGCAAACCAAAGAACAGCCCCGCAATTCCCATCCCTCCACCTAGCACGAAGAAAGGCGTTCTCCAACCGTATAGTTGAATGAGCCAACCGATGCTATAAAGACCAACAATACCAGCCAAAGCCCACGCGTATTCGACAATACCGATTACGCGCGCTCGTCTTGCGTATGGCAATCGCGCGCTCATGTAGGCCTGCAATGTTGGCGCAAATGCGGCAAGCCCAATCCCCCAGAGAATCATGCCAATCACCACATGCCAAAATTCCCAGCTCAAACCAATGATGATAACGCCTACAGCGCCAATATAGAGTGACGCTCGTAAAACGTTGCGATAGCCTCTCCGATCGGCTTGGGCACCAAAGAGAGGCGCGAGAAGCCCCATCAAACTACGCAGACTGACAAGCTGACCGAGCGCAACGAAGTCAATGCCCAATCCTTTGGCGATAATGGATAAGAAGGGGTTGAATAGCTGAACACCTGTATCGACGAGTAGACGAGTGAGGATACTTATGCTGACAAGCTTGGAGGTAGATAAATCTGGCGAAGGATTAGGGCTCTGCCTGACCGATTCTGCAATGGGATTGTTTGACTTTGTCACAGGAAATCTAAAAATTTGGAAGATGTAATGCTTGCATATTATATGCATCACAATACCCCACAGGATGACAGTGAGAAAACATGTATCTTGGTGGTTTTGGGCAATTGCTCGGAGCAATATGACGGGTGTCGCCACTCCAAGTAAATAAATCATAAAGGCAAAGATGATCAGATTTTCAGTTGAGAGGGTATCTACAATAGCTGTCATGGCTTCATTCCTCTGCAGTCGCACACCCAGAGTAAATTGCGCCACGAACTATGGTTGGGTCATTCCAGAGAAATAAATCCCTAATTTGCCAAGTCGACCTCTCTGGAATGGCTTGAGCTTTTCCAGATAAAATTAGGGATTCCAATTGTTGGAAAAGCCTTAAACCGCTATAGATGAGAAATGAAGGTGATTCTTTGCAGTGGTCTAATTGGCTGGAGCATTCTTATCTATAGACAGAGGCGGTATTTGCGGTGCTAGCGTGAATGAAGCGGCATTGATCAGCACCCTGGATACTTGTTGTACTTCTGCAGCAAGTTTGGGTGCAACTGCTTGTGTGAACCAGTTTAATGGAGAGGAGAACACGTTGTCTCAACATGCCGAACACGATTCGTCAACGTTTTCTGACTCAACCGGCGCTAGCCATTTTCGAGTCTGTCATCCCCCTCAATTCCCGAAGAGCCGTTTTTCTTTATGCACTACATCTACGGTGGTATACCACAAATTGTGTAAAAGCGAATTGCGCCGTAAGAGCAAACGCATATTTAGACACAATCTGGGACACCGTCCTATAACTTGAGCCGAATTGAGCCGATTTCTGTTTCTAACTCCCAGAGAATCTACCCCGTGAAGAGTATCATATGAGCAGGTAACAATTACCCATATATAAAAAGAGCGTGTACCGCAAAGTATGTAAATGAAGCAGACTCTTTGACTAGGCGATCACCATTCATACACCTTGAGACACACTCTTTATAATTATCTTTGGCTCTACGCGAGATAGTCTACTTGACAACGTGATATGTGGCGTGTACCGGATCGCTTGACGCACCACGTATCACGTACCACGAATTCATCGCTTGTACACTTTGTCGCGAAGACCCTTATCTTTCAAATCTATTATTCGCGAAAGGACAATTATTATGAAACGCATTATTATGATAGCTGCTGCGGCTATGTTAATCTCGACTGTTGCGATGAGTGGTCAAGCCAACACCATCAATGCCCAATCTGTTATGTGCCAAGGTCTGGTGGCCACCATTGTCGGGACAAGCGGCAACAATGTACTGCAAGGTACACCAAACGATGATGTTATTCACGGTCTGGGTGGCAATGATATCATCGAAGGTAGGGGCGGCAACGACGTCATTTGTGGTGGTGACGGTGCTGACGAAATTTATGGTGACGGAGGCGATGATAGCCTAAATGGCGGCAAAGGCAATGATCTCCTGAGAGGAAACAACGGCCGAGATACTCTCAATTGTGGTCAAGGCAACGATGATCGATACAACGGCGGTTGGGGAAACGACAATATCAACTCAAATTGTGAAAATAAGGTGCTATAAAGTACTACTGAACCACCAATCTGTAACCCTCACCAGGAACGGTTACGATCAGATCGGGATCAGGAAGTTTTTTGCGGGTGCGGTTTGCCAATTCGCGGATAGCTCCAGGGGTGACGCCTTCGCCGACGCCCCAGATCGTTTCGGCTATCTCGTCATAACGGCAGACTGCGCCCGCTTTGCTGTAGAGCAAGAGGATGAGGCGTCGCTGGTGCTCACTGCCAAGTAGCCATGTAATCTCTTCACCATCGACCCAAATTTGTTCTGTTTCAAGGTCGCAGACGATTCCGGTTGTGGGATTTGGTGTAGGTTTTGCTGATGTTGTGGATTGGTTTGAATAGGTTCGGGCAATAAAGTGTGCAAACAGTGGACTGAATAAGGAGCTATCTTCCTCTGCGGACAGAATGTCCTTATCAACCAGAGAGAGCCACGCTTCATGGTGGTGGGATTGCTCAAAATTAGCCGGATTCTGAATCAACTCCAAGAGCACGACGCGTTCCGACTCTTCCAGTTCTTGCCACAAGCGTTCACACTCCTTTTGGATGGATGGTTCTTGGTATAATTCCTCTAAATCGGGCGTATCCAAATAAAGAGATCGGGCATGTAATGGATCATCATCCATCCGAATCGGATCGTTTGGTGAGATAACAGTAAGCGACCCTCCTGCTTGTCCTGTTTGCTGTTCCGTTTGTTTTTGCAGGAGAACTCCATACAGCCTCTCTAAAAGACCGGGATGCCCACCTGCCAACGCTGTAACTTGTAAGCCAACATCAACTTTAAGCCGGTCGGCATGACGCTGGTCCAAATAGGCAAGCATACGCCCTGAATCTTCGTCGTTTAGGAGATGGAGCGTTCTTGTGGCAAGATGGAACATTTCGCGGAATTCATATGTTTCGTCGTCGTTGCGCAACTCCGTCAGCCGATGGGTTGTGGCGATCACAAATTGGACATTTGTATGGGCATTGCTGACCGCTCGCAAATGGCGGAAGAGCCAAGGGGGAAGAGCGCGAAATGTATCGTCAAACTCATCCAAGATGATGATAATGCGGTTCGGAATAGTTTGCATGAGTCGTCGAATGCCGCTGGCAAATGCAGAACGTATGGCAATATCGCTCTCTTCATGCAGTAGATTTGTATGGAGTTGATGGAGCTCTTCCGCTAGATTCGCTGTTCCAACTGACGTCGACTTACTGATATTATCCGCTTGTAATCTGCTGTTATCAAATTCCTCTACGATGCGACGCATCAGCACTGCATACAATGCATGTTCACTATTAGCTGCTTCTAAACAGTCCACAAAGACAACGATTGGTTCCTGATTCTGTGGTTCATTGGGCGTGTGACACAAGATACGCCCTTGTGGAGTTGCCAACGAGTTTAAGAGGGTAGATTTACCCATGTTGCTTGCACCCAAGATCGCACAGTGCTGTCGTCTCTGGAGATTCTGGAGCAGATAGCGTAAATCATCATGACGAACGACAGCTTTCGGAAATAAATCAGGGGGCAAATTCTCTAGACTCATCATTCCTTGGTGATTATCCGAAAAGTTCCGTGATGGTGCATTCGAGTGTGTACCACAAAGTGTGCAAATGAATACTGTTCAGTCAGAGAACCGCTGCGTTTACACACTTTGGGGCACACTCCCGTGCATTCTCACCCGAGAAGCTGGTCGGACTTATAGCCACTTTTCGGATAGGTTCTTACTTCTCAGCCACAGGCACCTGCCAGATCTTCAGCCACCGTTTGCCAGCCTGTGGAAACTCATGGACAATTGGCAGACTACGCGTCAGGGGATTGTCTTCATAATCAACAATGTAATGAACTCCTTGTTCCTGTAAGTAGTCAAGCAATTCTTTGTTACCACTAAGCACTTCTTCATAATAGTCAATGCTGTTGATCAGTCCGTTTAAATTGATCACCGTACGATCCGAAAAATAGCCTAACTGGCCCGCATTCCAAGCTGCAAAGATCGTCTCTGGTGAAGAGTTTTTTGTTAACCAGCGTGCTGCCTCATAGCGGACAGAATAGAGGTGCTCGGGATCGGGTGTTTCATTTAGAGTTGAGTTGACAAATTGAATGATCGACGTAACAAAAATGATTCCCATGATTGTTCCCATCGCTACTTCCTGGACAACCGATCGGCTTTTTTGGGGATACTATCGATAATATTGATCAGAGCAAGAGAAAAAGTAAAGAGCCAGAAGATATAGAGAGGCGAGCGATACCAGGTAAAGTACCCTTCATATTGCGCACCCGTCATGAGAATCACGAAATGATAGACAATATAGCCAGTCAAGAGACCATACCAGGTTTGCCGTAAAATCCGACGTCCAGTGTCAAAACGATAGACCATGTGGAACGTGACAATCACAAGAAGCGGTGCCGATACGCTTACAATAAGTTCTGTCGAAAGGGGTAATTTTTCGATAGTAGGTAGTTCGATGATAAACAGGTTGGGTGGAAGGCTGATTTCGATATAACGGAGCAATTGCGCCAGCGCATCTTCTGGCAGTCCGGGCTCTGCATCGAGCGTTTTGACCAGGGCCGAGACCGGGTATGGTGAGCCGCCTAACCAAAAAAAGCCCAGACTTTGGATCACAAATCCCAATCCAGCCAAGATGATAGACAAGATCAGCCAGACAGTATGATTGTGCCAAGCAGCATTTGGGTGTGGGTCTTGCATGAACCATATTGTGATAGCAAATAAATAGAGAACAACAGAGAAGATTGCTGCGTCAAGACGTGCCCAACTATTCAAGACTAAAATGAGGGCAAGCGCTAGAATATTTGGGGATAAAACAGGTAGTTCGGTGAGTATTTTGCGTGCGTTGACTCGCGCAATCGAGCTTGCTTTGCTCAAGGCTGCACTATTTAGCAGATTGCGACCCACACCCGGGTCAACAGCTTGGGCTATCAGCGCTTTTTCGTTTAGTTTTTCAAATGGATCTGGCGGTCCCCTCCGTGCTGGCTGAATGCTGACAAAGAACCGAATGAGTTGCCAAACAACAACCCAGAAGACCAATGCATGGAGCGCATTTTCCATGCCAAAGATCGCTTGTTTGACATAAAAAGTGTGGAGGGACCAGAAAAGTGCCATCAACAGCGCGAACACAGGACGCCGAAGTAGGTGACCGATTGCACCAATCACCAGGTAGCAAAGAACATTGAACGTGATGCAGAGTGCAATAGCAAAATAGAGCAATGCCGTTTTTGTCGAGACAAGATAGGCGAGTCCAGCGAGCAGGGTAAACCAAAGAAACTGAACACCATTGGTTGAATTGATGCCATCAAACGTAGCAAAACCGACTGCCTTTAGGTTCCACGCTGTCAGCAGATAATAATATGTATCATCAATTGTTAAGAGTGTTGTGATCTCTTCGATGGGCTTGAGAAGAAGTGTAAGCTGTATCAACCAATGCGCAAATGCTAGGCTACCCAGAATGACCCACATCACCATGAGCGGGGCTAGTCGATCGGATTGTGTCGTATTGCGAAACCCACGCATAGAATCGGGTCGATGTGGATATTGCATCCTACGCTGAACTCTTTCCCGCTTCCCAATTTGTGCGTAATTGCCGCGCCCGAGAGATGATTTCCGCACTTGACCATTTGCGTGGAATAAGAGAACTCCCTAGACCAACTGCCACTGCACCTGCTTGAGCATATGATTTGATATTGTCAACGTTGATCCCACCCGTGGGCACAAATTCGATATCATTCAGCGGCGCACGCATAGCTTTCAGATAACCCGGTCCAACCGAATCTGATGGAAAGAGCTTCAACACACGACACCCTGCTTCATAGGCGTTTTGCGCTTCTGTTGGTGTGAAGATGCCTGGCAAATGCAATACGCCAAGCGCCTTAGCACGCTCGACAGACGCTCGATCAAAGTTGGGGGCCACAGTAAATTGAGCACCAGCTTCGACAGCTTCATCAAGTTGTGCTGCTGTGCGAACCGTGCCAGCACCGATTAACATGTTCTCGCCATAGCGTTTGCGTAGATCAGAAATCGCGCTTAAAGCATTTGTGCTATTCATGGTGATTTCCATCACTTGCACGGGTGCAGCCAATAAAGCATCGCCAATTTCGATGATCTCATCCAATGGGAAATTGCCGCGTACAATCGCAATGATCCCGATTTGCTTGATGCGTTGGATGGCTTCCTCAATAGAAAGTTGTTGCTCGCGTCCTTCAACCATTCGTATGGGCTCCGATTTGATTGTTCTATAGCCATTCAGGAAAAGATTTTCCTGTCATGGATGGCATTGCAGCCGGTCAGCTCTCTGGCTGACCGGCTGCAATGCTGACAAGCTACTGTTTTGCGTGGAAAAACATTATCTGAACTTCTATAGCTGGTAGCCGTCAACCTTCAGCTTGCTGCCTCTTGAGACCCAACGAATAGGCTGACGGCTGCGTGACTGATCGCTGGCGGCTTAATCAGGTTCAATGATTGCATAGTATACCATAAAATCAATTCAGTTCTTGGTATGGCTCCTACCTTCATAGAATCATAGAATATATAATCTTTGTTTCTGTGGACAGAGAGTTTCTTTCGTGCTATGATTTGTCCGCTATCATTTATCGTATAGAGCAGATACACAAAGTCAATTTGATTGTCTGAGGAATTGTGTGGTTGTCAGTTGGTTTGTTGGTTAGCTGGTTGGTTAACAAACTAACCAGCTAACCAATGTTTCCCCCACAAAACCTCAAAGAACCGTTAATTTATTCTTGAGAGAGTCTTATGCCTCGTCCCCTTTTTGATTCAGAGTATATTTTTGGTATTCACGAACCTGGTGGCGAACGCCACATGCTCGATGCAGGCAAGCCAGGTTGGATTGTCTTTACTGAAGAGATTGGTCACGACCCACAAAACCGGAGCGGTAAGAATTTTTTCCCCTGGAGCAATCAGAATCTGGGAATCATTTGCCGTCTCAACAACGGCTACGAGCCAAATGGTACAATTCCAAACAGCCGCGAATATGAAAATTTTGCGCAACGGTGTGCCAACTATGTTGAAGCCAGCCCTGGTTGCAAGATCTGGATCGTTGGCAATGAGATGAACTTTCATGTCGAGCGTCCCCCGCTTAACTTTGCCCAATCGGCAAGCCCAATCTCCGCAGCTGCACCAATGACCACATCGAGTGAACGCCGACCGTCTGGCCACTCCCGCACGAAGAGCATTGTGGGCCAAGTCTTGCGCTTTGTCAGTGGAGGAATGGGGGATTCCCAACTCTTTGCTGAATCATGGCTGAGCGATCGTGAATTGCTTCAACGTGATCAATTTGGGCGCGGTGTTCCAGAACGTTTTAATGCCATTCACTCCCCACAAGGCGATGAAAGTGAATCTGGAGAACTTTCCTCCCTAGAGCCAGCAGCAACCCCTCAACCAATGCAAGCGTCTGCCGCTCGCGAAGTCATTACTCCCGAACTCTATGCCCGTTATTATCGTCTCTGCCGCGACGCAATCCATCAGGTTCCTGGCCATGAAGACGATCAGGTGTTGATCGGAGCAGTTGCACCTTGGAACAATCAAACCACCTATGCTGGGAACCCGGCTGGTGACTGGATTCAATATTTCCACGACATTCTCGATTTACTTGGCCCCGATGGCGTCGATGGCATCACCCTACACACATATACGCATGGTGCCGACCCGAACCTAATTCGCAGTGAACAGCGGATGAATCCACCCTTCCAAAACCGACGATTTCATTTCCGTACCTATCAGGATTTTATGGATGTCGTGCCCCAAACGATGCGACATTTACCGCTTTACATCACCGAAACGGACGAAGATGACCCGTGGCAAAATAGCAATAGCGGCTGGGTACAACAAGCGTACGGCGAGATTGATGCCTGGAATCGACGGCAAGGCAATCAGCAGATACGAGCGCTGATCCTCTATCGTTGGCCGCGCATCGACCGTTGGTTCATTGATGGGAAACAGGGCGTCATTAATGATTTCCGAGCTGCCTTGAACAATAACTATCGCTGGCGCGCAACGTTGCCGCAAGCTGCTCAATGGCGGCAGGGTGCCCGGGTGCGTACACTCAATGTGATTAATATCCGCCGCTCTCCTGGCTATGTGGGGAAACCAGACAACGACGTCCTGGGACGGGTGACAAGTGGCGCGATTTTAGAGGTGACGAACAGCCAATCGAGTCGTGTCGATCAGCTCGTCTGGTGGCAGGTACGGGGTGAATTAACGAGTGGGCAGACCGTTACGGGCTGGTTGGCCCAATTCACACCAGCAGGGCAGCCGCTCTTGCAGGAGGTAGTTGATCCTGTCCCGCCACCAGGAGGCAAATTTGAATTGGGTGATCTGATCCGTACCTTGACGGTTGTGCGGCTACGGCGTTCTCCTGGTTTTCGCAACAAACCGGCAAATGACACATTAGCAGGCATTGCGACGGGCACCGATGCGACGATTTTAGGTGGTCCACGGACCGCGTAGATGGCTTAATCTGGTGGCAGGTCCGCACAACAGCAGGCGGACGGACCATTGAGGGCTGGCTGGCGGCAAGCGTCAATAGAGAGGCGTTGGTTCAGCTTGTGCCCAACGGATTTCCACCTCCGCCGCCCCCCCCCCCCCTCCGGTTGGAACAGAGAAGTTTGCAGTCGGCGAACGTGTGCAGACCACCACTGTTGTGCGCGCACGTCAAACGCCAGGTTTTCGAAACAAGCCCGGTAACGATACGATTGTGGATACTCCAGCCAATACAGTTGTCACGATTGTGGCAGGGCCTCAAGCTGTGGATGGCCTGATTTGGTGGCAGGGGCGCGCAACGGTCGGTGGACGTGGAATCACTGGTTGGATGGCTGAGAGCGTGCCTGGCTTGATACTATTGGAAAAAATCGATTCTGGAGAGCCACCAGCCAAGTTTGCTGTTGGGGATCTGGTGCGGACGCTAGACTTTACGCGGATTCGACGAACGCCCGGTATCTTTGACAAGCCAGATACCGATATTTTGGGCGAAGTCTGGGAGGATACGGTCGGGTTGGTGGTCGCCGGTCCTGAAACAAGAGATGAGCTGATTTGGTGGCAGATCGAAACTGTCAATCAGAATCGACGGGCTGTGACGGGCTGGATGGCAGAGAGTGCACCGTCGGGCGCACATCTTCTGGTTGCTGCACCGAACGCGGAACGCCCCGTGCCAATCGAGAATAAGTTTGCTGCTGGCGATCTCATTCAAGCTGCAACAGCTGTGCGAGTGCGTAAGACGCCCGGATTCCAAAACAAACCACCCGACGATGTGCTTGGTGCCTATGACGTGCGCGCCACCATTAACGTGATTGGGGGACCGGAAGAAGAAGACGGCTTAACTTGGTGGAACGTTGGGGGGATCACACCAACTGGCGAACAAGTTGGCTGGGTGGCAGAGAGCGTGAACAATCAAGATCTATTGCGTGTGGCACCCAAGCTGCCGAACACAAATATTGGGGATAAACGACAGGGAATCTACCTGAATCCTCCAACCGAGACACCCTTTGGTATTGCGCAACTTTGGGGAGAGAATCCTGACTTTTATCGACGGTTTGCACCTGGGGGTGTGCCGTTAAGGGGACATAACGGCATTGATTTCTTGACGCCAGTGGGCGTTCGACTCGTAGCATGTGAGGCTGGGCAGGTCATTTTTATCGGCAACGATCCCCAGGGATTTGGAAACTGGCTGCTCTTGCAACATTCATGGGGGCGCTCGATCTATGCCCACCTCGACAGTATCGCGGTTCAGCGGAATGACTCTGTTCGTCGTGGCACATTCCTGGGACGTTCTGGGAATAGTGGTCAAAGCACTGGACCACATTTGCATTTTGCGGTTGCGATCAATCCTTTTAATGTAGGTGACGGATGGGGTGGGTTCTCCGATCCGCTGCCCTATTTGCCGCCAGCATTTGTACGACTTCCTCGCTACGTGTTGCCATCAGTTTCTGCATTTGCTTCAGCATCAGCAATTGAGCATGATGATGCAACTCCTGCATCGGATTCGATACGGGAGTCAGGAATGCAGATGAGCGAGCAGCGACTTGCACCTTCTGCCATAACAGTGGATGCATTAAGAAATGACGATTAAATAACTTCTCGAGTGAAATGAATGCTGGTCTTGAGTGGAGCCGAAGGGATCTATCGGTGAGTTATTTGATTTCGAACACAAACGATTTTTCAAAACAGTCGCGGTTCAATCGGAGCTCAAAGGGTTGACAAGAAATGCCATATTGACCATGAAGGAATTGAAGAAGAGGCAAACAATCCTTCAATCTCTTCATTGCCCTCATGGTTCGACTTCTCGTCTCAACCACCTGAGATCCCGTTAAACGACAATCGCTTGACAAACGAAAACCAAAAATCACTTAAAAGGAGAAACCACGTGTCTGATATGGTCGAGGTTGGCCGGTTGAAGGTCAACAAGGAATTGTATGATTTGGTGCGGGATGAGATTGTGCCTGGTACCGATTTAGAAGCGGATGCTGTTTGGACAGCATTGGGCGGGATTGTAAAAGATTTGGGTGATAAAAATCGTTCACTTTTGGCGCGGCGTGACGCACTGCAAGAGCAGATCGATGCCTGGTACATAAATGGAGAGGGACAAAGGAGCACACCCGAGACGCGCAAGGCATTTTTGATGGAGATTGGCTATTTGTTATCTGAGGGTGATGATTTTGAGGTGACAACGGAAAATGTCGATCCAGAGATTGCACTCGTCGCTGGCCCTCAGTTGGTTGTGCCGGTCGACAATGCGCGCTATGCTCTGAATGCCGCGAACGCGCGTTGGGGAAGCCTCTATGATGCCCTCTATGGCACAGATGTAATTGGGGAAGAAGGAGGGCTGGAGAAAGGGGATAGCTATAACCCGCAACGAGGTGCTGCTGTCATTGCGTATAGTCAAAAATTTCTGGACGAATCGGTTGGTTTAGACGGTGGAACCCATGCAGATGTTACACAATTTACGCTGCAAGAGAAGGATGGCGTACAAAGTTTACAGGCGACGTTGGTGAATGGTGCGACTGTGGGATTGCGCGATCCGAGTCAGTTTGTTGGATATCGAGAAACCAGCGGGGCACTCACTTCGATCTGGCTCAAGAATAACGGACTCCATATTGAGATCCAGATCGACCGTGACCATCCCATTGGACGAACAAGCCCTGCTGGCGTCAAAGACATCAATTTAGAAGCTGCTGTGATAACCATTCAAGATTGCGAAGATTCCGTTGCTGCAGTCGATGCCCAAGACAAGGTGCGCGTCTATCGGAATTGGACCGGTATTATGAAGGGGACGCTGGAGACGACTTTTGACAAAGGAGGTCAATCTCTGACGCGTCGACTCAACTCGGATCAAACGTTTACGTCACCAAATGGAGAGACCGTTACCCTGCCTGGACGAAGTCTGCTGCTCGTGCGCAATGTCGGCATTCATATGTATACCGATGCTGTGACCACGGTAGAGGGTGAGCCAATTCCGGAGGGATTTCTGGACGCATTGATCACCTCATTGGCAGCGCTGCACGATCTGAGGGGCGGCAATCAGGGCGGTAACAGCCGTGCCGGGAGTATTTATATCGTCAAGCCCAAGATGCATGGTCCAGAAGAAGTTGTAGCCACGGTCGAGCTATTTGGACGTGTAGAAGATGCGCTCGGATTGGCACGGAACACGATCAAGATGGGCATCATGGATGAGGAGCGGCGCACGACGGTGAATCTTAAAGAAGCAATTCGAGCTGCCAAAGAACGGGTCATCTTTATCAATACCGGTTTCCTCGACCGAACAGGTGATGAGATGCACACGGCGATGGAGGCTGGTGCTATGTTGCCCAAAGGTGAAATCAAGGGTCAACCTTGGATCAGTGCCTATGAAGACTGGAATGTGGATGTTGGAATCGAGACTGGACTGATTGGCAGAGCGCAGATCGGCAAAGGAATGTGGGCCATGCCGGATGCCATGCGCGAAATGGTTGAGACCAAGATGGGGCATCCGTTGGCTGGTGCCACAACTGCCTGGGTTCCATCACCAACAGCGGCAACCCTGCACGCAATTCATTATCATCAAGTTCACGTGGCGGCACGTCAGGCTGAGCTATCTAAGCGCAACCGGGCAAGCCTCGATGACATTTTGACACCACCTCTGCTGGCTCGGGAGCTAGCGGCAGATGAGATTCAGGCTGAATTGGACAACAATGCGCAAGGGATCCTAGGATATGTTGTACGTTGGGTCGGGCAAGGTGTTGGTTGTTCTAAAGTTCCTGATATCAATGATGTGGGCTTGATGGAGGATCGGGCAACTTTACGCATTTCAAGCCAGCACATCGCCAACTGGCTTCATCATGAGATTGTTGGTGAGCAACAGATACGCGCAACCTTTGAGCGAATGGCAGCGGTTGTGGATCGTCAAAACAGTGGGGATCCGGCTTATCGCAATATGGCGCCTGAGTTTGAGCAGAGTATCGAATTTCAAGCTGCCATGGATCTGGTCTTGAATGGTCGGCATGAAGCGAATGGTTATACAGAGAATGTTCTTCATGCGCGACGGCGAGAGTTTAAGGCTGCGAGGGGGTAACGATTATGATTAAACTTGTCATGATGCCACCGCAGAGTGAGCAATCGCTCCAGTGGGCAAATCGACTTCGTGCCGAGTTGCCTCAATATCACATTACTCTACCAGAGACAGACGAGGATGCACACAACGATTTGGTGGATGCGGATGCCGTCTTTGGTTGGGTGCCACCAGATATGTTAGCCGGTGCCCAGAAGTTGCGCTGGTTGCAAAGCCCACAGGCTGGTCCAAAAGCTGGATTCTACTACCCGGAGTTGGTCGAACATCCGGTGGTCGTCTGCAACCCACGGGGTGTTTACAATGATCATATTGGCCAGCATATCCTGATGTATATGTTGGCATTGGCGCGCGGTCTGCCCTATTACATGGATGCTCAGCGCATTCCTCAGTGGGATAAAGATGCCCGCAAAAGCACCTACATTGATTTAGCCACCGCCACGGTACTGATTGTGGGTGTTGGCGGCATTGGTCATGAGACAGCGCGACTCTGTCGGGCGTTTGGGATGCGCGTGATTGGCATCGATGAACGGTGGGAGCACGAAGTCCATGATGTTGAAAAACGCTCTCCTGCCGAGTTAGATGGCTCGATTCCGGAAGCTGATTTTGTGGTTGTCACAACACCCCATACGCCTGATACGGAAGGGATGTGGAATGCTGATCGCTTTGGTCTGATGAAAAAGAGCGCCTATTTCATCAACATTGGACGGGGTGCCACAACCAAACTCGATGATCTGACAGCCGCAGTGGAAAATGGAACCATTGCAGGCTGTGCGTTGGATGTCTACGAAGTTGAACCATTTCCAACGGAGCACAAGCTCTGGACATTGCCCAACGTCATTCTAACGCCACATATCGCAGTCAAGGATGCTGAGAATATACCGGAGCGCTGGTTCAACGTTTTCTTGGAGAATGCACGTCGCTTTGCTGCGAATGAACCATTGAAGAACGTTGTCGACAAGCAGATGTGGTATTGAGTAGAAGGAAGAAACCATGAAAATGTTTGAAAACCAAGTAATTATTGTAACCGGCGCCGGTCGCGGGATCGGTGCGGGAGCCGCAAAACTTTTTGCCCGGGAAGGAGGAACGGTTGTTGTCAACGATTTGAATGCTGAACCCGCAGAGCAGACAGTCGCTGAGATCAAAGCAGAAGGCGGAAAAGCAGTTGCAATGCCTGGCAGTGTGACAGATCCGGCTTTTCCAGATGAGTTGATGAAGACAACTGTGGAGCGTTTTGGCAAAATCAACGTGTTGGTCAATAATGCTGGCTACACATGGGACGGAATGTTGCACAAGATGAGCGACGAGCAGTGGCAAGCGATTCTGGATGTCCATGCGACTGCTCCATTCCGTATGATTCGAGCATTGACACCTTATATGCGCGAAGTGGCCAAGGCTGAAATCGGGCGCGACAAACCGGTCGAGCCGCGCTGCATTGTGAATGTTTCATCGACCTCTGGATTACATGGCAACATTGGGCAAATCAACTATGCCACTGGCAAGATGGGCATCGTGGGTTTAACCAAAACAGTAGCCAAGGAGTGGGGCATGTTTGGCATTCGCTGCAATGCTGTCGCCTTTGGGTTGGTCGACACCCGCTTAACCCGATCCAAAGAAAAGGGCGAGACGATTGAGATTGATGGGCAGGAAGTTGCGTTGGGAATTCCCGAAAAACTACGCAGCATGGACCGACGCTATATTCCCCTCCAGCGGGGAGCAACCCCCGAAGAAGCAGCTGGAGGGATTATCATGCTTGCTTCGCCATACGCATCCTACATCACAGGGCATGTGTTGGAAGTGACGGGCGGGGCAGGTATTTAGAGGCCGAGATTGAGGCCAAGGCTGAGATAAAGAGAAGAGTTTGAGAAGAAGAGGAGGGGTGTATGTCTATCGAAGCTGCATTTGCTGATCTACAATCAAAAGTCGGTACTGAAACGCATGTGAGTGACTGGATGATGATCACGCAAGAGATGGTGAATCAGTTTGCGGATGTGACGTTAGATCACCAGTGGATCCATATCGATCCGGAACGGGCAAAGAAAGAGTCTCCTTTTGGGACAACTGTGGCTCATGGATTTTTTACATTGTCTCTCATTCCGCATCTGACGAGCAGGGTCGACCCAGAGAAACCACGCTATGAAGGCGTCAAAATGGGGGTGAATTATGGCCTGAATCGCGTCCGTTTCCCCAATCCTGTTGCTGTCGGCTCGCGTCTGCGTGCCCGTACAACGTTGCTGAGTGTTGATGAAGTCAAAGGGAATGGTCTGCAGATCGTGAACAAAGTGACACTCGAACTGGAAGATGCACCAAAACCGGCTTGCGTTGCGGAGACGGTGTCGCAAATCTATTTTTAACTGCGTTGATGATCATATCTATATTCAGTAGACCGCAATCGTGTCATTCTCGGGTGGAGCGAAGGCTTGTCCTGAGCAAAGCCGAAGGAATCTGACGATTGCGGTCTACTGATCTTGTTATTTCGTAACGTTTTTGAAGCTGAAACGTCTATTAGCAGTAGAGTTTCTGGACTCAGGAGGTTGTTATACTCAGCTTTTATACGGAATTATACTGAACACCACCCTAGATAGCCACACGAGCCCGCTTCGTGAAGAGAATAAATTTGCCTGTTTTCAGATAAAGGAGGTAATCTATCGTACTGGATGTAGCCCGATCTCTTCCCACCTGACAATAACCCCCAGTACAGTTGGGCAACACCTCTAATACACTTCTAATCAATCATCCACACTATTCTATAGATGTTCAGATAATGTTTTTCCACGCAAAACAGTAGCATGTCAGCATTGCAGCCGGTCAGCCAGAGAGCTGACTAGCTGACCGGCTGCAATGCCGTCAATAACAGGAAAATCTTTTCCTGAAAGGCTATAGATTCAGGACTACTTAATGAGACCATAAACCATGCGGAGGAGGCGTTCTCTCCACGCAAATAAGACACATCTTGGATCTACTGAGTCTACCATTGATATCATAATCGCAGCGACAACAATCGTCAAGACGAAAAACAGAGTCTCGGTCGCGGTTTTGGCCAAAAGTAGAACCAACAGCTTGTTTGTTCCGCATCGCAAACGAATAGGTTACGCCATCTGGCCGACACAAGAGCTGACGCCAAAACAGGATGCTCGAGAGGACAGAGAGATTGGCATATTCGTAAGAACCTGTTACTCTCTGGCAATGAATCTAGGTCAATCAAAAGAACAAGCTATCCAGGCAGAGGCGACCAGCTCCGCATCGACGAAATTGGTGTTCAGTGTCGGAGTAACAATCGGACTGTCCATCATGGGCGATTCGCTACTTTACAGTATCTTGCCGCTCGAAGCCACCAATCTAGGAATCTCGCTACCCCAAGTTGGTATCCTCCTCAGTGCCAATCGGCTGATTCGACTGCTTTCTAACACTTGGGCCAGCGGCTTTTATGAAAAATTGGGACCACGCTCTCCATTTATTGATGCCACATTATTGGGGGTCATTGCAACGGTTCTTTATGGAATGGGCTGGGGCTTTATGACCCTGTTGATGGCGCGTATCATTTGGGGAATTGGTTGGTCGGCGCTGCGCCAGGGAGGCTATCAAGCTATCTGGGTCGCGGGAGACAGGGTCAAAGGACGGATGACCGGTATTCTCTGGGGACTCGTCCGCTTCGGGAGTGCGATTGGGGTTTTGTGTGGCGGTTATCTTTATGATGCTTATGGATTTTCCGCAGCTATCGGTGCCGTTATCGCAATGGCGATCCTCGCTCTACCAGTGGCGAGTGGAATCCGTTGGCCCACCACAACCGATCCGACACCCAGGAGCTCACTCCCCGATCAACAGATGGTCGCCAGCCATGTAGTTGCCCCGTATCGCATCGATCTACAGTTGCGTAATTTGAGTCGCAGCTGGTTGTCTGTTCTGGCAAAACCGGTTCATCGTTGGCTACTTGGCGCGACTTTCTGTGATCTGCTACTCAATAGCATTGTCATTGCGACCACATCGTTATTTCTGATTAGCAAACTGGGAGAAGCTCAATCTGGATTGATATTGGGGATTGGGATTGCAACCATAACGGGGATCCTGCACGGCGTGCGTTGACTCACCGATCTTACTGTTGGCCCAACGCTCGGTCATCTTTCGGATCAATGGGGACAGCAACAGATGGCACTGCTTTTGGTCTGCATACTTTTCCTCTGCCTGGTGGGAGCCGTCATGCTGCCAGCCACATTGGCCATTTTCTCTCTATTGCTAGCCTTTCTAGCCAAAGGTGGTCTCTTTGTGGTGCTCTCGGCTGCGGCTGCCGGTGCGGCCACCCAAACTACACGGCCTCACCTCTTTATGAGTACCTACGTCACTGCCTCTGATGCGGGCTCGGCCATTGGTCCACTCTTTGCCTTCTCCGTTGCCAACGTGATTGGCCTACCAGTGCTCTATTTGGGACTTGGTGCAGCATTGGGTCTGGTTCTGTTTCAATATCACCGCCATGCACAAGTTTCATGATCAGTAACCCGAACCCTCACTACGTGCTTATCCGAAAAGTTCTGTGATGATGGATTTTCGCTCGAGAAGCTAGTCAGATTCACAACCGCCTTTCGAATAGATTCTAAGGTCGCACGATTGTCCCATCCACGCGTCGATCTTCGGCCATGAACATGGAGCGCGCCGCTTTCTCTGGATTGAGTAGCGCTGCAGCCTTGGCCTCGTCAATATCGATCCCCAGACCTGGCTGTTCGTTGGCATAGAGATAGCCGCCTTCCAGCAGAGCGTGTCCTGGAAAGAGATCGTATTCCTCCGGTGCAAAGTGGTTCTCTTCTTGAATCCCAAAGTTCCAGCTGACCAGATCCAAGTGTACCGCCGCCATCTGGTTGACGGGATCGTTGTCGCCCCCCTCCTGCCATACCGTGTGAACGCCAAACCATTCACACAGATGAGCAATCTTGCGACAGTTGGTGATGCCACCTCCTTTGGAGACCCGCACCCGCACATAGTCGATGAGCCGTTCGGTGATGAGGGGTGTCCACTCATGCGGGTTGATAAAGAGTTCACCCATTGCTTGGGGCGTGGTACATTGCTGACGTACCTGACGATACCAATGGATCTGCTCCGGCGACAGCAGATCTTCCAGAAAAAAGAGGCGATAGGGTTCGAGCAGTTTGGCCAGAGTCACAGCGTTATGGGGACGCAAGTGCTCGTGCACATCGTGAGTCAGCTTGACACCAAAGCCCAACTTGTCCCGCAGATGGGCGAACATAGCAGGAATGTTCTCCAAGTAGGCTTCATCATCAAAAACCCGTGGGAGTCCCCTTCCATTCTTGGGCTGCCCTGCATTGCGTCCCTCAATGAAGCCACCACCGCCATACGGTCCAAGCTGACAACGAATGACCTGATATCCCTCCTCAATATAGCGGCGAACGTCATCTTCCAACGCAGCCAGAGCATCGCCGCCAGCGTGCGCATAGCAAGGTACCGCGCGGCGACAGGGCCCACCCAACAATTGATAGACGGGCATCCCTGCCTCTTTCCCCTTGATGTCCCAAAGGGCCATATCGATACCTGCTTGCACCGTATTGATGATCGAATCATTGCGCCAGTAGCCACTGGTGTAGATCGATTGCCAGATATCCTCGATTTGGCTTGTATCACGACCAATCAGCAGTGGTTCAATGGTTTCAAGTGCCGTGATCACGGTTCTCGCTCGATAATGATCACTCGCCGAACCAATACCGTAAAGCCCAGGCTGGTCGGTAATCACCTTAACAATGACCCACGTCCCGTTTGCCCGCGTCCGGATGGGTTTAATTTCCTTGATTTTTGCCATAATCAGTCCGCCCTTTTGGTTGTGTAATAATCGAAATTGTGATAGATGACAGACGGTCAAATCGTAGGTCACTTCTCCGAAGTGACGAGCAGCAAGAATCCTGAATCTTCACTTGGAAACGGTCGCTCTCTTGCCGCTTGTCCCGTCTCCGGCGGGACCTACATTAAATCTAAACTATGCTTTCTGATTATCGATAGAATACCATTCGATCTGTGGCATATTGGATGCTGGTGGCGGTGGCCAATGAGCGCCACGTTGGCTGGTCAAGCCTCGATTGGGGCCAGGAACATAGACATTGTCAGGCAGTCCAACCAGTTTGCCGTCCTGGATCCACTCTTCATCTCCACCATAGAGTTGGCTCATGAGAATGTTGGTAAGTCTCTCCAGCACATCTGAATGCTCGGATGAATCGGACAAGTCGACTAACTCCTGTGGGTCTTCTTCCATGTCAAAGAGCTGGCGATGGTTGCCGGCACTGTAGTAGATCAGCTTGTAGCGCTCGTCGCGGATCATACGCGTTGCTCGTGGTCCCTCGTCAATCTCGCCATAAAACCAATCACGCGTCTGTTCACCTACCATCGAAATGCCCTCAACGCTCTCTGGAATCTCAATACCGGCTAGATCCAGCAACGTGGGCATCACATCCTGCCAGCCAACAAGCCGATCATCGACACGATGATGTCCCACTCTCTCATCCCCAGCCACACCCATCAACAGCATGGGAATGTTGGCAGAATTCTCATAAAAGAGACGCTTGGCCCACATGCCATGATTGCCCAGCATGTCGCCATGATCCGACGTGAAGCAGATGATGGTGTTATCGAGCAATCCCTCTTCGCGCAACGTACCAATCACGACACGCAATTGGTGATCGATCTGGGTGCAGAGCGCGTAAAATGCCAATCGTGCACCATGAATCTGGGCGTGGGTAAATTTTTCGCCCCGCGCACAGTGCATTTGCAGACTAAAGCAGGGGTCGGGTGCCTCCGTCCATTCACCGTGATAAGGGGCATCGATTTCGACCTTCATATCGCGATAAAGATCCAGATAGCTTTGCATGGGCAGTAGCGGTGGATGGGGATGGCGAAAGGAGAGATACCAGAAAGCCGCACGTTCTGGATCTTTGCGTTTGATCACACGACACATCTGGTTGGCAGCCCAATTGGTGGCATGGGTTTCTTCGGGTAGGAACCAAGGACGATAGCTATATTCGTTGTTGCTCATGCCATGTTCAAAATAACGACCCGCATAGCCCTGATCCCCCAGAAAGAGCTCATAGTCGTCAATCACACCATAGATCTGTCGTCCTTCCTCATCCAGAATGACGTCGTCGAAGCCAATGCGGTTGCGCTGGGGATAGACGTGCAGCTTGCCGACTGCATAGGCTTGATAGCCGGCATTCCGAAAGGTCTGAGCCAAGGTAGGCAAGTTGGGCATGGGCAATGTCTCTTGGAAGAGCCGATCGCCGTGGATGCGGGGCGTTGTGCCTGTCATCAGTGTGCGTCGGGCTGGAATACAGACAGGACACTCGGCATAAGCATTGGTGAAGCGAATACCGTTGGCGGCTATCTGATCTAGCGTGGGCGTCTGGATAGCTGGGTGGCCAGCACAACCCATAAGCGAGGCTGGCCAATGGTCGGTGGAAATCAGCAAGACATTCGGTTGGTCAGACATTGGGTTTTCCTTCACATTGGATTCCTTCACATTGGATAAAGTCAACGAGTTTGAGTCGGGTTTTCGAGACGAATATGGTGATCCAAAAAGTTCTGTGACGAGTCATTCTCGCTCGAGAAACTGGTCGGACTCACAACCACGTTTCGGATAGGTTTTAAGCCCGAGATACAATCTCGCTACGTGTTTTGCATACGCACGTCTATTGCCTGCACCACCAATCCGTGCAGCACAGCATGAGCGGTGGCCACACGCCGCGGATCCTGCCCAAACGCTTTGGCTTCTTGTGTCCGCTGGATCGTGCTGGGTTCACGCAGGAGCAGTAAGGCCAGCAAGCCACTGATCAGCACCAGCCCCCCTGCGATGATGAAAACTCCCTGTGGAGACGTGACGCGGCTCACGAAGACCACTAAGAAAGGTCCCAACACGCCCCCTAGAGACAGCGTAGAACTCTTGATGCCCATCATGCGCGAACGATGTTGCGCATCGGTGATGTCAAGTAGAAACGCGCTCAATGCCGGCGCAATCAACGCAGAACCCAGCCCAGCAATCGCAGCAACGACCATCACGACGGAAAAGGTGGTAATCGTGGCCAGGCCAGCATAAAGCGTCGAATTGAGCACAATCCCAAGCACGATGATCGCTCTGCGGCCAAAGCGGTCGCTCAACTGACCCAACAGCGTCTGCCCAATGAACATAGAAACCCCATAGGCAGCGACCACAAGACCAAATTGGACAGTCGTCCAGTTCAGCTGATCATAGACGTAAAAGACCATCTGCGGCTCCATAAAGGTGAAGGAGAAAGTACCAATGAAATCGACCAGCAGCAAAGCACCAAGGATGGTCAGGGGCCGAGGGAGCCACGTGGTCAGTGAATCACCTTGTGCGGATGCTTGCGGCAATGTGGTCTCCGTACGTCGCTGGTATAACATTTCACGCAGGCGCACGGCAGGTGTGCGCGTTTCCGGCACCACGATGATTGCCGCGATCAGTGCCAGCACCCCCATCCCGGCCGACGTCAAAAACGGTGCATCAAAGCCCCACGCGTCGTAGAGAATGCCCCCAATCACGGGACCAAAGATCAAGCCGAGACCATAGCCGCCCATTAGAATCCCGATCCACCGCCCTCGTTCCCGTTCAGGTACGGTGTCAGCGACTATACTCATGGCCGCAGGAGAAAGTCCAGCGGTTAGCGCACCGACTACCGCCCGAATCAGGATAAAGATGGTAACGGTTGGCGCCAACAGGTAGCCGATATTCGCCGCCGTAAAAGCGGCCAGTGCCAGCAAAATCAGCGGACGACGACCGACGCGATCGGCCAAAGAGCCCATGAAGGGCGCAGCAACAAACTGAGCGCCCGAAAAAGCCATAGTCATCCAGCCCAGCGCCTCGACACCGCCCCCCAATTCACCCAAACGCCGGGCAAAGACGGGCATGACAATGCCAAAACCGGTCATCATCAGGGCGATACTTCCGGCCAATAGGAGAATTACGGACCGAGAATAGGTGGAGCGCATCGGGCCATCCACAACTCGATCGGCAATAATGGGTTCAGGAAATTTACGTCCCTGTCCTGATGGGGATTTGACTGGTTGCGTCATAGCTCCACCCCCAGTTCGACAATGAGCGTTGCCAAGTCCATGTAGGCGGTCTCACGCTGGATCAATCCATCTTGTACGTCATAGACAGAGACGCCTCGAAATTGTACTGTGCGCCCAGTAGCTGCTAGGGGTGATTCGAAGATGGGGGCGCCAAGCGAACCAGCATGTGTACCAGTAAAGGTCCATTGCACCACCACCACTTCGGACGCAGCAATCGCGCGCGTGACCTTGAAATCCATTTCGGGAAAACCAACAAACCAAGCAGGCCAGAATTGGCGCGTCTGCTCGTCCGTGAGGGGTCGATCTTCAAATGCATCGGCGTAGACAAAATCGAGAATAAAATCAGGTGTACGCAACGTATCCATTTGCGTATTGTCACGCTGCGTCAGTGCCTCTATATAGGTGGCGACGATATCGTAAGCGGAGAGGTCAGTCATGATGAAGTTCACTCACTTTTTGAATCGGACTACACAATTTCGTACTGAGAGAAAGGGTACATAATACGATGAATTTATGTCAAATAATGAACTGCTTCCCATATTTACCATGCAGAATGACAGATGACATGCTTTTCTGTTATACTTTATAATGTCTGAAGGGTTATGCCCCGAAAGAAATGCACCTTTCTTCTCGTCCATATTATATATATGGGTTATTTTGCGATTATCTACCTGTAAATCTTCCATTCTGCTATAAATTTTCCTGTTCGACAGGATCTCGCCTATTTGGCCTTTCCCTGAACTGGCTTCCGGTAATTTGCGTTCGAGAGTGTCACAATGGCCATTTGTGCCCAAAGTGATGATTGACCCACCTCACGTGGAATTAGGAGGAGAAAATCATGGATGCAATGAGAAAAATTGTGTTCCTGCCAGTGATCATGCTTCTACTGATCATAGTTGCTGGCTGTACTGGAGGATCCCGAAACGGTTCTAGCGAGAGTGAGGATATAAATCCTGGTACACCAACAGACGAAGCCGACTATCCAGATCCGGTTACCGCACAACCAGAGGGACCGCTTGTCAACATTCCAAGCGTTCCCAATGTGCTCATCATTGCATCTCGCCAAACGCATGATGAACTGGCCACTTTCCTACATACAACACCGAAATCTCTCCAATATGTCAATCCGCGCTTGCCCGATCCGGTCCCCTCTGGTGCGCTCGTGGTGATCCCGCCAGTCTACCGATCAGAGGGCGAAACACTGACAGAAGTGTCGCAGAAGACAGCTCTCTCGATAGAGGTGTTAAAGGCCACAAATCTCTCCGTCGATGCAGAGACAGTCATAGAAGAAGGAATGCTGCTGGCGGTGCCACCGCTCTATATTGTGCCCGAGAATACTTTATTGAGTGCGGCCGCGGACGCCCTGGGTGCAGATGGCGAAACATTGCTCACCGCCAATCCTGCATTGCTTGATTCCGAAGAAATCTTGGCTGGCACAGTGTTGGTGGTGCCGCCTCGTCCTGTTGAGCAGAAGTAGAATCATGAAACAGGTTCGACGACTTTTAGGGAACTGGAGACCATTATCTCCTCGTCTGTCTCGCACAGATGGACACACATTCCTCAGCAATGGGGCACGGCCATCTTTGTCGAGAACTGACTGGAAAATACCTTGGCGTCTACAGACAACTTCGGATGTATCAGATAGAGAAAAAAAGGATTGATGATGCACATCAGCGCGCGATGGTGGCTACGACTCGCTTTTTATTGGATTGCAGCTGTTTTGATTATTTTTTGTTTTCGGGGTTCAGTTACTGCCCAGCAAACCACGCTCGATGATTCTATCAAAGCCGTGGTCCGTATCCGCGGCTGTGACGTGGCGGGCTGTAACGTGGGCTTGGGAAGTGGCGCGCTGATCCACCCCAGCGGCGTCATCCTGACGGCCTATCACGTCACGCTGACCGACCCCAACGACCCGCTCGGTAATCGGCACAATGATTTTGTGATTGAGTTGACAGAAAACGCACGTCGAGCCCCCACAGCCCACTACCGCGCCCAGTTTATCGCCGCCAACATCGATGCCGACCTGGCCCTCCTGCGCATCTATCAGGATGAAGTGACCGGTCAGCCAATCGTTCCCACATCGGGCTTGGATCTGCCTTTCCTGTCGTTGGCCGATGTGGATTCGGTGATGCTCGGTGAAACGCTCCACATTCTGGGCTACCCACGAGTGGGCGGCGCCACCATTAACTACACCGACGAAAGTTTGAGTGGATTCGAAGAAAATGGCGCGCTCCTCAAGATCCAAGAAGCGCTGAGCGAAGGCAACAGTGGCGGTCCAGCCTTGGTCGAGCGGGAGGGAGGCTATGAAATTGCGGGGGTGGTCATCCGGCGACGGGGCGCGGTGGGTGCCATCAGCCTTCTGCGCGCAGTCGATCAACTGCAAGATCTGTTGTGGCAACCCGATGCCTATCGCGTCTGGGCCGACGATGTGGCGTTGACCCTGCAAGCAACCGATACGGGCACCGAACTGCGTATCGACGCAACCATCCACATGCTGGACTTTGTAGAGGCAGAGGGGCAGATACTGGCATATGGCTTCACGGAAAACCGCGAGCCGATCCTTGTGACCACAAACGATGAAAGAAACGCCACAATCAAGCATCTCTCCTTCGTTGAACCATTTATCGGTCGCGAGGCAGTTGAGTCCCGCCAGCAGAGCATCAAGATCTCACTGGACGAATTGAACTTGGCGCCTGATCAAATTCGCTGGCGTCTGGTGCTGTGGAATGCAGCCACTGGACAGCTGCTTTGGGAAGGTCAGCAATGGTATCGAACGGCGTCGCAGGCAGTTGCCGTTGCGCCCACAGCCACATCGACTCCCACCCATACTCCTGCGCCGACCCACACATCGACCCCGCGCCCATCGCCTACCGCGACCGCCACGCAAACGGCAACAGAGACACCGCCACCAACGGCCACGAACACTCTGCGCCCCACAGCGACCCATACCGAGATCCCCAGTGCCACGCCAACGCAAACGGCGACACGAATGCCACAACCGACCGCCACGAATACAGCACGGCCGACAGCGACCCATACCAAGATTCCCAGTGCCACGCCGACGAATACGGCAACGCCGCGCCCAACAGCCACCAACACACTACGACCCACCGCGACAAACACGAGAGATCCCAGTGCTACACCCACGCCTACACGATTCCTGGTAGAATCCACGGCAAATCGTACGGCCTATCTTCGTGCTGGTCCAGGGACAAATTATGAAATCGTTGGGCGTGCCCAACGGGGTCAAGCTCTGCGCCTCGTCGGTCGCAGCCAAGCCAGCGATTGGTATCAATTGGAGGATGGTGCTTGGATTGCGGCGTTTTTGGTGAATGATGCACCCTTATTGGCAAGCTTAAGCGTCATGGCTCCACCACCCACTCCAAATCCCACGATCGTTCGCTATACAAAACAAATTGAAGCTGATCCCAACAGTGCCGCTGCCTATCGTAACCGAGGCAATGCTTACTACGACCAAGGCAACTATGAGAAAGCCATTGCAGATCACACCAAAGCCATTGACCTTCACCCAGACTATGCTTCAGCATACCGTAGTCGAGGGGTTGCCTATGAGAACCTAGAGGAGTACGACAAAGCCATCGCTGACTACACCAAAGCCATTGACCTTCACCCAAACTATGCCTTAGCATACAACGACCGAGGGGATGCCTATAGGAACCTAGAGGAGTATGACAAAGCCATCGCAGATCACACCAAAGCCATTGACCTTGACCCCAACTATGCCGCAGCATACAACAACCGAGGGGTTGCCTACAAGCACCAAAAGGAGTATGACAAAGCCATCGCTGACTTCACCAAAGCCATTGACCTCGATCCAAACTTTGCCTCAGCATACCGTGGCCGAGGGCTTGCCTACGATGACCTAGAGGAATATGACAAAGCCATCGCTGACTACACCAAAGCCATTGACCTTGACCCCAACTATGCCGCAGCATACAACAACCGAGGGGTTGCCTACAAGAACCAAAAGGAGTATAATAAAGCCATCGCTGACTACACCAAAGCCATTGACCTCGATCCAAACTTTGCCACTGCCTATAACAACCGAGGGATTGCCTACTACGACCAGGAAGAGTACGACAAAGCCATCGCTGACTACACCAAAGCCATTGACCTCGACCCCAACTATGCCGCTGCCTATAACAACCGAGGGATTGCCTACCACGACCAGGAAGAGTACGACAAAGCCATCGCTGACTACACCAAAGCCATTGACCTTGACCCCAACTATGCCACTGCCTATAACAACCGAGGAAATGCCTACTACGACCAGGAAGAGTACGACAAAGCCATTGCGGATCACACCAAAGCCATTGACCTTGACCCCAACTATGCCACTGCCTACTATGACAGAGCCTGGGATTACTATAAGCAAGAGGCATATACCAAAGCCATCTCTGACTTCACCAAAGCCATTGACCTTAACCCCAATTTTGCCTTAGCCTACTACGGCCGAGGTCTTGCCCATCAGCAGGTTGGAAACGTGGCGGATGCAATCGCCGACTTTGAGCGCTATTTGGAGCTAGCGCCCGATGGTTCTTTGCGAGAGGATGTGGAATCGCGCCTGAAGAAACTGAAACCATGAACGAAGGTTATTACATCGAGCGGCACCACCTACCATGAGCATCAATCTATCCCAATCCGACTTCCGCCAACTCACCCGTATCGTCCAGAACCTGCCCGATTTCGCCAATGTGCGCGACCGGCGGCGGTTGATCGCCGGCGCTGTGGAAGGCGCGAGTCGGGACGATATACTTCTGGCCCGGCTCGATCTGGACGGGCCGCCGATGGGTGTGGCGGTGGAGGTTGTGCGGTTGCTGGCTCGTTTTGGACAGGTCGCTTATGGCAAGGAGGCGCTGGGCGTTTTTCTCAACTATATCCATCCCTTCACGGATGATGAAGATGCCGCTTTTATCGACACGCTCTTTGCAACCTATCCACTGGATGCGCCAGCGGCACCCTCCCGCACCATCGACCGCTGGCGGGGAACAGATCGTCCCGCCGATGTGCAGGAGAAGATCATTGGTGAAAACACGCTGCGCCACATCTATTTGCTGCAGCAGGCGCTCTCGGCCGCCGAGGCCGTGGTCCACCTACACGTGACCCATGATGATGGCAGTGAAGCATTGGGCACCGGCTTTCTGGTGGCACCCGATCTGTTGATGACCAACAATCATGTGGTGGCCACCGCTTCCTCGGCGGGGAAGACGCTCTACAACTTCAACTATCAGCTCGATGTCAACGGTCAGGAGCAAGAAGTCACAACGATTGGGGGGCTGGCAGAGGGGTTGTTTCACACCAATGCCGAGTTGGACTACACCGTGCTGCAACTGGCCAATCTCCAACCGACCACGACGCTCACGCTGCAAGCAGTCCAGGCGCCGCGCGACAGCCGTGTGTCCATCATTCAGCATCCGGGTGGTCACCTGAAACAGATCTCCATGCAGAATAACTTCGTGGCCTATGCCGACCGTCAGGTGGTGCAATATACCACCAGTACCTTGCCCGGTTCCTCTGGTTCCCCCGTCTTCAATGATGATTTTTCGGTCATCGCCATCCATCACAGCGGCGGCCTGTTGAGTGAGCCAGGCACAAATCGTTCCGTTCTGCGCAATGCCGGCTCCTCGAGGATCGCGGTGCTCAATGATCTGAAGAACAATGCACCCGACATCTACGTGCGTCTGAAGCGGGGGTGATCAATCCTTTATGCCCTTTAGCACACGCATTGCAGCGGTTTCTTACATCCTCGCAATGATCAGCGGCCTGTTGAGCGACGTGATGGCTGGATACCTGGCCCCTGCTTTTGAACAGCGCCGGTGGCTCGCCGTGGGACTCTTTCTCTTTTGCATTGTTTTCGGTCTCTTGCTCATGTTCTATCAGGAGCGCAAGACCTATCGATCCACCAAACATTTGTTAACCCTAATCGACCCGGCCCTGTTTCGTCAGCTACGCACCATTCTGCGCAACGTGCCAGAATTCGACATCGTCCGCGATCGGCGCACGGTTTTACTGCAAGTCGCCCTCCCGAATGGCAGTGGGATCGATGAGCGGATCGATCACCTGCCGTCTGTTGACCCGAATTCTGGCAACGACCTCTATCAGGACCTCTACCACCATATCGAATTTGAAGGCAGCAAGGAACGTTTTATCATCAACCTATTGAATACGCTGCTTCAGGAAAAGTGGTTCGATGAGGGAAAAGAGTATCTGCAATCCCTTTTGATGCTGATTGGCGAACAATCTGGCATCGATGTTCAGGAAGAAATTGAGGGATTGCTTCCCGCAATCGATACACTATCGCCAACTCCCATCAAAATCCCGAATTCCGCCCATCGAGTGTTCGCTCGCCTACAACTGTACGACACACCACGCCTGCGTACCTATCTGATCGCTGTCCCCGTGTTGGTGCTGTTGGTCCTCTTTCTTGGTCCCCTGATTAGCGATGTTTGGGCCCAAAATGCACCGACCTGCCCGCCGGACCGCACCTGCATTCTCGTTGCCAACTTCATGCCTGAAGAAAGCCAGGTCGCAAAGGATGTGACAGATGCAGTCGAGCAGGAGGTGCGCACCATCATCAATGCGTCTGGCGGCAAACGGTTCACCATCAAGCGGGTTGATGCAGTGAAAGACGATGTAGAGGCGCGCAATCTGGCGCGCGAACAGAAGGCTCTGCTCATTATTTGGGGGGATGTGAAAGAATCTATCCAACAATTGACCATCGATTTTGAGCTGACCGAGCTCCTGAGCGCCGGAGAATCGACAGATGTACGCGACTTCCGCATTGAGCCCCAGGGGTATAGCCCCGTTGACCAAACCATCAAATGCTCCGGCTGTATTCATACCCAAATCTCGCAGAACGTGTCTCGCCCAGCACGGATTATTGGTTATACGGCGATGGGTCTGCTCCATTATGTGCAAGGGTGGCCCGAACAGGCCCGCCTCGATTTCGCCGCGGCACTCTACTGCGCGGGCGAACCCGTTTCGGTGGATCTCATGACGGTTCAGCAACCCCTTTGTGAACCAGATTCAACGAGCAGCGAGGCAAATCATGGCTTGCTCTATTATTATCTGGGACGCTCCTCAGAATTTAGCGGTGACTATGCCGGAGCAATCAAATATCTGGAGCATGCAAATTTGCTCAATCCCGATGATCCGGCGACGCTCGTCGGAATGGGATTGGTCTATCAACGTTGGCTGGGAGATCCTGATGTGCCTCAGGCGACCGCTTTTTTCCGCAAGGCAATGACGCGCGCCAACCAATTGATGGCGAGCGCACCGGAGACAGAGAAAGCAGATATTTTTTATCTGCAAGGGATCATCCACGAGTTGTTGCGCGAATATGAGGCCGCTCAGCATCGGTATGAGGCCGCCATCCGCTCCTTTCAACTAGCAAGCAGCCTGATCGGCTCAGATCATGTCAGCACATATAACGCACTGGTGGCCTTGGGTCGTGTTCAGCGTGCCAACAATCAACCGGCCAAGGCGCTTCGAACGCTGAATCGGGCAGTAGCGCTCAGGGCAGATGCACCGTGGGCCTATCTCGAATTAGCCCATCTCCATCGGGATTCGCCGCGCAAGGCCAGAAATTGGCTCAACAAAGCCGTGCGTCGAGCACCGACAGCGGCTCATGTCCATCTGACCCGCGCTGAATTATGCACCGAATGGGGCCTGCTGGACTGTGCAAAAGATGCATACACAATCGCACTCCAGAGACGACCTGGTGCAGGCTGGGTGCAGAGGCAAGTGGGTATCTTCTATTGGCATCATGACCAGTATCTGGAAAAGGGGGTTGCCTATTACGGTCAGGCACTCGAACGACGTCCCTGCGACCCTTGGATGCACGACAGAATGGCGTTTGCACTTGGCAAAACGGGGCAACACGAAGCGGCAGCAACACATTATCGACAGGCGCTTCGCCTGACTCATCCAGAGACGCCTCAACATCTGCTTGCTCAGTTACGAAAGGGTCTGCGCGTAGCGCTTAAAGAAGCGGAAGGACCCATTCCGGATCTCTCTTCTCCGCCATGTGGTGAGCATAGTCTAACCCCGTAACCCCAGCCTCTCGTAGGTCCCGTCTCCGGCGGGACAAACGGCACGAGAACGACCATTTCCAATTGAAGATTCAGGGTTCTTGGTGTCCGTCACTTCTCTGAAGTGACCTACAGGTTTGCAAATTTGCGTAGTAATATGGCAACTGCAGTTCGATCTTTTTCTTCATTCATGTGGGTCGCTTCAGCCCATTCTAAGGGCGTCATCTGGTGCACGCTGTCTCGCATTGTCGTATCCGCACCGTGGGCCAACAATAACTCAGGCGCGTCCGTGCGGATGATATTTTCGTCCCCTCCACTATACATCACAACCAGGTGGAGGGGAGTCATAACAAACAACACGAATCAATAAACTTTCGAGAGTTTTGTCACGCATATGATAAAGGAGTACAATAAACTATATTTTTACAAGCGTTAATCATCGAACATTCGGGGTGGTTCATTTTAGCTGGATAGATAGGTTTACACTTTTAGAAACAGAAAGAACGTTTATATTCTCTGATTTCGCCGGTTCTCAGAGAGAAAACGGTCTCATATAGATTTTTGTCTATATATCAAAAGTGTAAACCTAATTTTGAACCACCCCGAACATTCGATAGCAAATGAATATCCTTTTCCTTTTTGCCGATCAGATGCATGCATTTGCCATGGGTTGCATGGGAAATGCCGAGATCCAGACACCCAACTTAGATCGCCTTGCAGGCGAGGGTACGCTTTTTCGCCACACCTATAGCAATACACCCATCTGTACACCCTTTCGCGGCAACCTTTTCACCGGACGCTACGCAAGCCAAACAGGCATCATCAACAACGCCGACCCCATTCCTTCGTCAGAACGGACATTGGCCCATGCGCTCAATGACGGTGGGTATCGCACGAGCTACGTTGGGAAATGGCATCTGGGAGATAAAGGCAACGTCGCCGTTCCTCCGGAACTACGCGCGGGGTTTACAGATTTTATCGGCTATCAGTGTTATAATGATTTTGAAGATGGAGTCTATTTCTTTGATGAGCAAGGAATTTGTGATGAACGCAATACACACCGCACCGAAGCCACAACCGATATTGCCATTGAGCGGTTAGCGGGACTCGCTCAACGGACCGCTCAAGAGCCCTTTGCACTCTTTGTCTCTTATCAAAATCCTCATTACCCGCTCCAACCCGCCCCGGAGTATGAAGCCCTTTACAGCGATCAAACGCTCACACGACGTCCAAACGCCCAAGAGATCGATCCATTTATTCCTACCTTTTCACCATACAGCCCACGCCCCAAGGAAGATGACCCGCTCTACTACCGCTATGGACAGAACCTGGATCTCTATCTACGCCAATATTATGCGATGGTGACGCAACTAGATGCCAATATCGGGCGTCTCATGAGAGCGATCGATGAATTCGGTTTGCGTGACGATACAGTAATCGTTTTTACCTCGGATCATGGCGATTTGCAAGGGAGTCATGGACAAAAGAATAAGAGTCAGCCTTGGGAAGAATCCACGCGCATTCCGCTGATTGTGCGTGTGCCTGGCGGTCCGGCGGGTCAGGTGATAGATAGTTTGGTCTCGGGGATCGACTTCTATCCTTCGTGCCTTGGCTATGCAGAACTACCGTCGGAACCAACCGCTGAAGGAATTGACTTTTCACCATTGACGCGGGGAGAACCCCAAACCATCGATCAGGCCGTGTTTGCCGAGTTTAAGACCTGGGCAATGGTACGCGTGCAGAACCTGAAATTGGTTGTCGAAAAAGAAACTCTCTCCCCGACTCACTTCTATGATCTGGCAGTTGATCCGTATGAGATGACCAATCTAGTGGATAGTTCGGTCTACGAAGATATCCGTCAGCAATGTAGAAAGCAGCTTGAAGAGTGGTATCTACATGTAACCGGAGCATAAGTGAACTGCTCCCTAATAGAGATGCCACTTAAACTTCGGACAAACGGAACTTTTTCTGTTGAGAGACGATTGTCCGAAGTTTAAATGATGTGGCTATAAGTTTTTGCTCCATACGGGCAATATTGCTCATCTTTGGTACAATAGACGAAAGTGTTGGAGCAGCCTAAAACAAGATGGAACCGCGAATCAGAGAACGCTTTAACCAGGATATCCTTGCTGAAGCCGCTTTGCGCTATGGCGTTGGTCTAAGTGATGTGCACCAACTTTCGAGCGCCGAGAGCTTTATTTATGAATTCAAACAGGACGGACGGCCATTGATTCTGCGAATTGGCCACAGTTTGCGACGCAGCGTGAATTTGATTCGCGGAGAGGTGGATTGGATCAACTTTCTGGCTCGAGGCGGAGCATCCGTTGCAAAAGCAGTCTTCTCAGAACAAGAAGAGTTGGTTGAACTCATCGATGATAATGAAGGCGGATACTTTCTTGCAACGGCCTTTGTCAAAGCAGCTGGGCGTCCACCAACAGCGGATGATGAAACGCCTGCTTTCATTGAGCGCTACGGCGAAACCATCGGGCGCATGCACCGGCTTACCAAAGGATATGAACCAGCAGACAATGCTTGGCGACGTCCTCAATGGGATGACGAAATCACCCAGGATCTGCTTGATTTTTTACCGCCATCAGAGGCAATTGCGCGGCACAAGCTCGAAGAACTGATCTCATCGTTGCGTCTGCTTCCGCAAGATCAGGAGTCGTATGGTCTCGTTCACCAGGATGCGCATGGTGGCAACTATTTTGTGGATGAACTGGGCAGACTCACCTTCTTTGATTTTGATGATTGTGTCTACACCTGGTTCGCCAACGACTTTGCCATCGTTTTATTTTATGCTGTCACGGGCAAAGAGGACGCGTCTGCATACGCTCACTACTTCCTGCCCCATTTTCTGCGCGGCTATCAGCGCGAAAACAGATTCGACTGTTCCTGGTTTGCGCATATGCCAAGCTTTCTCAAGTTACGTGAACTCGATCTCTATGCGCTTATCCATCGCAGCTTCGATGTCAATAATCTGACCGATCCTTGGGCGGCACGCTATATGGCTGGACGCAAAGAAAGAATTGAACAAGATAGGCCGTATATTGATCTAGATTTTGCCAGCCTGCGTTGGGAATAAATTTTTCCATTGACTACTACCAATTTCTTGCACATGGGGCAAGAAGTGGCAAGGTTGCAGAGTTGAAAAGACCCTTGGGGTATCGGAACATGCTCTCATGCCAATCGAGTCTATTCTTTGGGGCAGACGGGATTCTGTGTACCCACCCTGCAACCTTGCCACTTTGCAACCTTGCTTCTGGCTTGGCCAGGTTAGGAATCAGAATGAGAATTGCGCTATTGTCCGATATTCATGGTAATTCGATTGCTTTAGATGCTGTACTCGAAGATATCGAGTTGCTGGATAACGTGACAGATTACTGGATTCTAGGTGATCTGGCCGGTCTGGGGCCGGATCTGGTTGGTGTGCTGGAGCGACTTTCCCAGTTAGAGAATGCGGTCATCGTGCGAGGAAACACGGATCAATATATTGTAGAAGATGAACGCCCTGGTCCACATGCGTCGGACGTTGAAAACGATGTAAGTTTGTTACCGCTGTATGGAATTGTTGCCAAGCAACTTGGTTGGACACAGGGCGCAATCACATCTAGGGGGTGGCTAAAATGGGTGGAAACACTACCCGTTGAAGGCCGACTAACATTGCCCGATGGCAAGCGTCTATTGGGGGTTCATGCATCTCCAGGTCGTTATGATGGCACAGGCATTCATCCACGGCTGACCGACGACGAGATGAGATATTTGCTTGGCGATTGTAACGCCGATTTGGTCTGTGTGGGTCATACCCACTGGCCAATGGATCATCGCATTGCTGATATCCACGTTGTTAATCTGGGTTGTGTGAGCAATCCGCTACCACCCGATTTACGAGCGTGCTATGTGATTCTCGATGCGGATGAATCCGGGTATCAGATTGAACATCGTCGTGTTGACTATGATCGAGACGCCGTGATTGAGATGATCCGCCAAGTCAAATACCCCAATGGTGAATATCTTGTTGAAGGGTTCAATGGACTTCACAAACCGAAGTGGCGGTCACCGCTTATTGAATCCTAAACAGTAACGATTCAGCTCCTGATGAATGTGCCGGGGACTTTCTCGATCGTGAGAGATCCTTGTGCCCTAAAGTCCCCGACACGTCTGTCGGTCTCTAAACAGTTACCCTAAACTTGGAAACAGTCGTAAATCGGAAGGAGCAATTGATGACCGATGCAACGAGTTCTCAAGAGTGGAAAATTCTCAGCTCTGAGATTGTTTTTCAAAACCGACTCACTGTTAGCTGCGATGAATTGCTCAAGCCAGATGGCACCAAGATGGAGTATCTTTACCTGGCCGGTCGTGGCTCCGCTTCGGTTCTGGCTTTTACGAAGCAGAATCAAGTTGTATTGACCCGGCAATATCGACATCCCCATCGACGTACAATCTTTGACCTACCGGCTGGTGGTATTCAAGAGGGCGAAACGCCACAACAAGCTGCGCTCCGCGAGCTAGCCGAGGAAACCGGCTATCAGGCCAAGACGATTGAAAAGCTCGGCCACTACTGCCCGTTACCGGGCACAACTTCACATACCTGTCACGTCTTTGTTGCGCACGATCTCGATCCAGGAGCAACAAATTTGGATGAGCATGAAGTCGTCGATGTGGTTTTGAAGGATTGGGAGGAAGTGGTCGACATGGTTCTGAACAACGAAGCCATCGATGGCTCGCTCGTGTATGCTGTTCTGAGATACTTGGCCTCTGGAAATTTTCCAAAATCTAAAACCGATCCACAGATGGACGGGATTGACTAGATTTTTCTCTTTCTAATCCTGTAAATCCTATCCATCTGTGGATCATTTATTTTTTGGAATCGCCTATATTATCACGAAAAAAGCTTTCAGCTAATCAGCCGTCAGCTATCAGCCAGAATCCGGTCATAATTTTGTGACTGATTTTTATATTTTCCTATACGACAAGAAAAATAAATGCACATTCCTCAATTGATCATCGGTAACAAGAATTACTCCTCGTGGTCATTGCGAGCCTGGTTACTATTGGCCAAGCTCGGCATCGACTTTGAAGAGATCCGTATCCCGCTTTCATTACCCAACACGACAGAACGTTTACTGGCCTATTCACCAGCAGCTAGAGTGCCAATCTACGTGATTGGCGATTTTGCTATTTGGGATTCGCTCGCTATTGCGGAGTATTTGGCAGAAGAACATCCACACTTATGGCCCAACGATACAAAGCAGCGTGCCTTGGCCCGTTCAATCGTATCAGAGATGCATTCAGGATTCGTAGCACTCCGCACAGCGATGCCGATGAATTGTCGCGCAAGCAAGCGGAAAATAGAACAAACGGAGGCAGTGGCAGCTGACATCGAGCGTATCCAAGCAATTTGGACCGACTGTCGAAATCGAAATAGTCAAGCCGGACCTTGGCTTTTTGGTTCTTTTACAATTCCCGATGCGGTCTATGCACCAGTGGTCTCTCGGTTTTATACATATGGCGTTTCTTGCAACTCGGTTGCAGCTGCGTATATGAAGACAGTCTTAAATGATCCGGATGTCAGAAATTGGTTCAAAGCGGCCAAGAATGAAAAAGAGACGATTGAACACGAAGAGGTTGGCAGGGAATGGTTAGTTAGTCACGCTTGCAATCCGGCAAACTAATATGCCTCACATTTCTAATCTGCAATTTCCATCGGACACAGAGCTCCTGGCTGGTTGTCGTGCTGGCAACCTTCAAACATGGCAGCAGTTGGTTGATAAATACGAACGGCTTGTCTACTCGATCCCACTGAACTATGGTCTGTCTGTCGAGGATGCTGCGGACATCGCACAGATCGCATTGACTGCTCTCGTCAATAGCTTAGATACGTTGCGGGACGATAGTAATCTGGGTGGCTGGTTAGCAACAGTGGCCCGTCGGCATACTTGGCGCTTGGTCGAACAGCGCAAACGTGAACGCCTGAACGCCATGGAGGAAAACGAAGAGGTACTCAAATTCCCTGATCGCACCAACGAAATCGAACGTTGGGAACTGATTGAATGGCTCAATGCGGGGTTGAACCTAGTGGGAGAACGTTGCCGCAACCTCTTGACTGCTCTCTACTTTGAAGAGAGTGAGCCTACCTATGCCGAGCTCGCTGAGCGCTTCAACATGGCCGAGGGAAGTATTGGCCCGACTCGTGCCCGCTGTCTAAAACGATTACGGGAAATGATGGAAATATAATTCATTTACCCAACACCAGAATCCGATGTATTTTTGTGCGCCTTTACTGTATATTCTAAATGAACAACCTACGAGACCTATACGATTGGATTCAGAACCTATCCGAAAAGTGGTTGTGAGTCCGACCAACTTCTCGAGAGGACGGTATCCCTTTAGGGCGACATCTGACACTATCCATGTTTTTATCACAAATGCGGTATAGGATTGAAGATGAACAAGAACGTTGACCTTTCATTTGAACGCTTAATGGATTGGCTCGAAAATCGACTAGATGCTGAAGAAGCAGATCAGATCGCTCAGATCATACAAAATGCCGGAGATGACCCGAGGGACGATCTGGATTGGCTTCAGGCCTTTCAACAAATTCGGGAGCGTATCATTCTGGCCCCATTACCGACAGCAGTGCGCTCTGCCGTTGATGATCGGTTTGTCGAATATACCCAACAAAGCGAACAGATGGAGAACAAACCTGGATTTTTCAGCCGGCTCCAGGGCACCTTGACCTTTGATAGTGCGTTGCAGCCCGCCACCGAGGGCATCCGCTCAGTCAATGCAGCACAGATGCGCCAACTGATCTACTCGGCCACGCCACTGGATATAGCGATCAATCTACAGCCAGACCCCCGATATGGCCACACCAATCTGCTTGGTCAACTTCTGTCAAATCGAACTGATATTAAGCTAGATCAGTTCAGTGTTCAGCTGCTCCAAAACGAACGCGAAGTCGGTATTACCATGGCTGATGAACTGGGTGAATTTCGCTTTGACGCCCTACAGTCAGGCGAGTATTGTCTTTACCTGGGCGGTCAACAAAGTGATGTGGAGCTACCGCCATTTGAAATTAGGTAGCGGGTAATGACTGGTCCAACACAGATTCCGTCGACACTTATTCCGCAACTGCTTCAGACTAGCGATATAGAAGAGCAAACGGTTCTGCTGCGCGAGGCCGATTTTCTTCATGCCGATGGGTTGCTTCTGATTCTCGACGAGGCAAATCGGCTGGTGGGTGACGACCCAGCAACAACTCATTCACTCACGTTGATCAGCCGCCAGCAAGCCATAGTCGCCAATGCGCCGCAGGTGGTTCCGCGCGCCAATTACCTGGCGGCCTACGTCTATGCCATGCGGGGCGAATTCGACAGAGCCCGTACCTTGCTTGACACTGCTCGTGGCGAATATATCGCACTTGGCAGTATGGACGAAGCGCTGAGCGTCAACGTAGGTCTTTCAACTATCCTGATCGAAACTGGTGATTTCCAAACAGCCATCGCAACCTGTCAAGAGATTCTAGATACGCTTCGCCTTGAACAGCCCAATGAGGCAAATGTAGAACAGCGATCCACTTTGGCTGCCAAAGCCTATCAGAATCGGGGCATCTGCCACGAACGGCTTGGGCAATATGTAGAAGCACTCGCCGCTTATACACTCGCCGAGGAGCATTATTACCGGCTTGACATGAAGTCAGCCCAAGCAGACATTCTGATCAACCGTGGTCTGGTGCTTCAACGATTGGGGCAGGTGCAAAGTTCGCTACCCGCATTTGAGCAAGCCGAATCGATCTATGCAGAAGAACAACAGCGGCTTTTTCGCGCCCAGGCCCTCATCAATATTGGCGAGTCGCACTTGCTCCTGAGTAACTACACGCAAAGTATTGATGCGCTAGAAGAGGCGCATCGTCTGCTGGATGCACTTGATGAACTAGTTGATCACGCCATTCTGTTGCGTCACATGGGCGACGCCTATCTTGCGCTCAATCTGCATGGGGAAGCGCTTGATGCGTACCAGAAGGCGATCCCCAAACTCGAAAGCGCAAATCTGCGCCACGATCAAGCACATGCACTCTGGGGAATGGGTGTAACGCTGGCCCCACATCAACCGATTGATGCGTTGATTGCGCTCACGTCGGCCAGCGATCTCTTCCGTTCGATGAATAACGTACGGCTACTCTCTGCTGTACAGCTAGAACAGGTAATGCTTCTTGAACAACGTGAGTTACAGGATGAGGCCAAGGAACTTGCCCGACTGACGCTAGAAGCAGTGGAAAATACAGATTGGGCTGTCCAACACATCTATGCGCTGATGCGGAATGCGGATCTGGCAGAAGCGCCCGACGTGACGAAATCCTTCATTGACAAAGCCATCGAACTTTCTCAACCTCTGACTCTGCCTCAGGTGCGCTACAGGTTAGATGCCCGTTTGGGGCGCATATGCCTGCAACAGGGCGAGTACCAATTGGCAAGACACCATTTGGAGCAAGCCGTTACAGAAATCCAGCAGTTGCGCAACACGTTGGTACAGGAACGCATGAGAGCATCGTTTCTTGCCGACAAAATGATGGCCTTTGAAGCTTTGGTGCAATTGCATTTGGATCAGGGCGATTTGCAGCAAGCGTTTGCTGTTGCCGAACAGGCAAAGTCGCGCGCGCTTGTTGATCTGCTCTCTGGCGTCATCGCAACACAATTAAGCGAGCCGAGTGATGCTGAAACAGCGGCGCA
Source organism: Chloroflexi bacterium TSY (assembly GCA_019217005.1). The sequence goes on along the minus strand of JAHBNG010000036.1, from coordinate 16,875 downwards.
ACTGCAAGAACTGCGTGCGGAACTCGACTCGGTTTACAACGAGCTGTTAAACGGAGGCATAACCGACGAAAACGAGACCAACAGCCAAACACGTAGCACTGATTCACAGGTGCTCTCGACGCGTGCAGCCGAGATCGAACGTGAAATTAGCCGCCTGAACCTACGGATGGAGCATGGCTCATCATCTTTCGACAAAAATTCGCTGTTTCAGTCAACATTACCCGAATCGCTGGAGATGGATCCAGATCAGGCTCTGTTCGTCTACCATACTGTCGGCGCAGAGATTATGGCTTTTGTCCGAACAAAGAACGATATGCAGGTTGTGCACAATCTCTGTACGATCCAAGATATACAAAGATTGCTACAGCGGCTTTCTGCACAGTGGGAACGATTCCGTGCCGACAAAACCTTTATTACACGGCACATGGCGATCTTAACAAAATCAACCCAGCGCATTTTGCACGATCTCTATCTGCATTTAGTTGAGCCGGTTGTCCCGTTGCTCGACACCATGATACAGACGGAATTCGCACACGACGGTCCTACAAGAGAACGTAGTTTGATCATTGTTCCCCACGGCTTGCTGCATCAACTTCCTTTTCATGCTCTCTATGATGGCGAGCGATATCTAATCGATTGCTACAGCATCTCTTATGCACCCAGCGCAACTGTCTTTTCTCTTTGTCAGCAACGTCAGACGAACGGCGGCTCTGCGATGGTTTTGGGCATTGCCGATGAGCACATTCCAGCCGCCGAATCAGAAGTGCAAACAATCTCACATTTATTACGCCAGCAGGGAGTCGCCGTTCATGTCTTGACGAATCGAGCCGCCACGCGAGAAGCCTTTACATCCAAATTAAGTGATTGCGGCGTTTTGCATATGGCCTGTCATGGTTTGTTTCGCAAAGACAACTCTCTCTTTTCTGCGCTCAAGCTATACGATGGCTGGCTCACTGCTGTCGATGCCATCCAGCTGAAGCTGGATGGCACGATTGTTGTACTCAGCGCGTGCGAATCAGGGCGTAGCCAAGTGATTGGAGGGGATGAGAGCATTGGTATGACCTACGGAATGCTGGGTGCAGGGGCCTCCTCCCTTCTTGTCAGCCAGTGGCTGGCTCAGGATGAAACCACGGCCATGCTCATGCAGGAATGGTATGCACAACTAGGCCATTCAGCAGATTTGGCAACGGCATTGCAAAGCGCGCAGCTGCGGGTAAAAGAGCTTTATCCTCATCCCTATTACTGGGCACCGTTCGTTCTAATCGGTCAACGCACAAATACGTCCAAAGCGTAAATAGACTGGACTCGCGCGTAGAAGTGGGCGCTTGTCGCCCTCTACGGCAATGCCTAGCCGAATGAGCGTGTCCCACAAAGTGTGTAAATGAACACTGATCAGTCAGAGAACCGCTGCATTTTCACACTTTGGGACACACTCCCAGTAGAATAGCTCATCCTCTATTCAAAGTAATATCAGTAGACCGCAACGCGGAGTCGCCATGCATGGCGCAGCATTCTCTAATGCGGCGTTACTCGACTGTGACCGGCGTTCTCTATTACACGCAGTAGACATAAAAGTTAAAGTGGTTGCTGTTGAAAAGTTGATTCAAAGGCATTCTCCAAAGTGGGACCCCAAATAGCGGGGTCAGGTTCAGGGATAGCGTAAACAGAATGTGAAGCCATAGCGGCTAAATAATGCTGCTGAATGGTTTCATCGTAGAGCTGTGCATAAAGCATGGTGGTATCGATATGAGTGTGCCCCATGAGTTTCTGCAAGGTAGTGATGGGCATAAGGCCACTGTTGAGCAAACGGGTGGCAAAGGTATGGCGCAAGCGATGAGGAGTGACGCCCTCTAAGTTAGCTTGGGCGGCAAAGGCATGAAGATGGTTGCGCACATAATTGGCTCGAAGAGGTAAGCCATCGCGTAGTAAAAAGCGGGGAATGAGTAGCCAGGTCATCGGTGCGATGTTGCAGATGGGCATCGATGGCAAGAGCAGTGCGTTGGGTAACAGGCAACCGACGGTCACGATGGGATTTGGCATCTCGAACGAGCAGAGCTTGCACTTCGCCCATACGTAGCCCAGCATCAACCAGAATAAGAAACCAAGCACGGTCAAGGAGGTCGGAAGGAGAAAGGCTCTGAGCCGTTGAGTTTAAGACGAACTGTTCAAGTTGAGCAAATTCATGCTGGCGCAACGGACGAGGTAAGGTAGTGGGTCGTTTGAGACGTTGAATGCGATATAAAGCCGGAGCGATCGACTGGCCACATTCTTCAGCAAAATGCAGAAAACACTTGAGGGTACAAATAAAATGATTGATGGTATGGACGGAATACTCTAAGTCACATAGGTGGGTGATGTAGTCTTGGAGATCGCGCCGTCTTAGTTCGGATAAGCTGGAGAGCATGCGCTGGTCGAGCATCCATTGCCAACCGCGTTGGAGTTCGCCAAGCCACTGAAGGGCTCGTTCCCGCCGATAGAGGGCTTTCCAGCGTAATTGCTGGTGGAGAAGTAATGAGATGATGGGTTGATGAAGCCAGAGCGGCAATGAGGTGAGACGTTGACGGATCTCATCAGCAGACAAACAGATGCCAACAGCTGGCTCCACTGTGCGATGTTCAGAAGGCACAGTATTCTCTGTCTCTATTGCAGATGTCGTTCCTTCAATATCCGAGCATGCGGCTTGGCGAGACAACTGCTCCATAGCAGCTTCATAGTCGGCTCGCATATCAGGATTGGCACCATCGATGTAAATCTGGGTCGTTTTCAATTGACTGTGGCCCAACCAATGAGAGAGACTAGGCAGTGGCATACGCGACTCTGCCATTCGTCTGGCGAAGGTATGGCGCAGGCGATGACAGGAGACCTCGTTCTCGGAGAGTCCGGCTTGCTGACGGTAATAATCGAGGCGCTCCTGGATTCCGCGGACACTGATGCCTTTGTGACGACGAGTCAGAAACAGATGGCTATCGACTGCATCAGGACGCTCATCCATATAGCTCACCAACAGCGCTGTGGTTTCTGGCGTCAACCAGACTCGACGCTCTTTGTTCCCTTTGCCGCGTACGCGCAGTGACCACAGTTCGTCCGGATTGGCTCATGAATGAAAATAGGTGAAATGGGAGTCAATGAGAGAGCGAAGAAAGGAGTCATTGACGAATTTGAGATTGTGAGTCCATTCAAAGATGGCAACATATTGGGCAAGATAACGTTTATGAACACCCCGAAAGGGACGCAGAAAATTGCGTAGACCAGTCCAAATGCCTTCCATGGTGTTGCAGTGAACTTCCCGAATGCCGTCGCCATCATCATCGCGAGCCCATTCGTACCGGGAGTGACAAACAGTGGCATGAGAGCGACCAGTCTCCGCAATGGGATTGTAGGCGTTGCACTCGTCGGTATAGAGAGTGGTGCCAGGGAGAGAGCAAGCAACAACTAAAGGAACAATGGTTGCTTGTTGTGTGTTGTCACAGACCGTGAACTGGACTTGGCCAGAGGTTCGTCCCACAACGCCCAGAATCGGTGGTCGGTCGTTCTCCATCGTCCCTCGTCCACGGCGCTTGTTGGCTCGAGGTCTGGGCGGGTCATCTGGATCGGGATGGTAATCGCCTTTCTCTCCTGCATTCTGGTACAGTTCATCGGCTTCAGCTACAGAATCGCGAAAAAGGGGGAAGCGGCTGCGGCTTGGAGCAACGCCGTATTCTGGATCCGATGGCGACGCTCCAACAACGTACTATAGTTCAGAGACAGTTCCTCTGATAGATGCAGCGTTGGTGTCCCTTGAATGATGCCTCGCATCACTAAGACTATCGTCACACAATTGTAATGCGTTCCAGACCAGACTGTATTCGTAAAGGCATCGTATACTTTGCCGCATTCTCGGCATCTGTACTTATTCACCGGGGCTCGCTCTCGACTGTGAGGCGCTTGCCCTTCTGGCAATCTATGTCCATCTGGACATTGCATCCCTTCTGGATGCAAGATCTCTAACAATCTCTCATAACAGCCTTCTTCGCTCATCAGTTCTTGGATCGGATATCGCATTTTCATGGCTCTTTTTCTCTTTTCTTTTTTCTCATTGACCTCTTTCCCTATTTTACATACTTTTCACCTACTTTCATATATGAGCCTCCGGATTTATGGCAGCTTCAATATCGCCCATCTCTAGTTTCGACACTTCGCCCACCCGCAGGCCAACGTCGAGCATCAAGGCCAACATCACTTGGTCTCTTATCTGACCTTGACTCACGCTCCCCCATAACTGGCGGACGATGCGTTCCGCTATATCTCTGGGAAGATGGCAACCTGTATCCAGTCGATGTAGACGCCACACCACCGGGTTTGACCAGCTTTCGTCTTCTGCCTCATCCGCCAAGTAGTCGAAAAATCGGCTCAACGTTGCCACTCTGCGATTGACCGTCGCACTGCTCATCCCCGCTTCGAGTTGCGCCGTTACAAACGTCGTTATCTCTTGGCGACCTATCTCTCTTGGCCTTTTTTCTATCACCTGGCCAAATTGATTTAGGTCACTTTCGTAATGTTTTACAGTTTCGCTTTGCGGAGAAAGCATTCTCACATGGGCACAGAATCCTGTTACTGCGGCGCTAAATTCTTGGTTCATTTTGGCCTCCTAGGGTTATTTTACCCCTTTTTTGGCCTACTGCGTGTAATAGAGAACGCCTCCTCCACTGCGGTCTACTGAATATCAATCTTTCAGTACGATTTATGTATTTTGACGTTTTCAGATTGCATATATTATATTGAAATGGATAACCATGGCAGTTTTTTTCTAGATGTACGGACTTCAACTAGTACTCTCATTCAATTCACTTTCCTCTCTATAGCCCCCCAACAAAGTTTCGTCCCGTCTCTGCTCCTGAGAGAAGTGGTACAAAACTCTGCGAGGTAGGCATATAAAGACGGATTACAGTGAACTCCTCAAAACTTCGCATACGCTGTACTAAAGTCAACTGTGCAATTTGTAAATGGCAAATAGAATTTTTATCTCTGGAGGATACATGAATTACGTGTACCAGAAACAATTTAGTTGGGTCCGTTGGATGCTGGCTTTTGTTCTCGTGATCGTGGCGATGTTCGTGACAGAGGTCTCCGTCGTCGCAGATGATGATGAGCCTTTCGAGTCCAACCAAGTTGTTGTTAAGCTAAATCCTGCAACTAACACAACCATTGAAGAGATCAACACAACCTATGGAACGACTACGTTGAACTCTCTTTTGAGTAGCCGCAACATTTATTTGCTGCAAACCCCTGCAAACAATAGCAACGGAGGTGGCGGAGACGACGCTGATGACAACCCTTTTGGCACGATTATAGAGCAAATGCAAGACGACCCTAGTCTGCTTTATGCCGAACCAAATTACACTGGTGCGCCACCAGAAAACGGAGGGCGCGACCGAGTTGCTTGGGGAGGATCAGATCCTGCTCCATACAACACCCAATACGCGACACAAATGCTCAAGCTGGCCGAAGTTCATACGGTGAGCAGAGGGATCAGTAGTATTGTGGCAGTGCTCGATACAGGTTTTCAACTCGACCATCCTGCGCTTGCGGGGAATCTAACGAGCGCACGGTATGATTTTGTCGATGACGATGCCGAACCGACCGAGGATTTTGCTAATCTAGATACAAATGGGGATGGCGTCGTCGATGACATTGCAGGCCACGGCACTCATGTGGCAACAACTCTACTACTAGTGGCACCCGATGCGCAGATTATGCCCATTCGTGTGTTGGACGCAAATGGACGCGGGAATGTCTTTTTAATTGCGGAAGCAGTCGACTTTGCTGTCCAAAATGGTGCCCACGTCATCAATATGAGCCTAGTACTACTGTGCATCAAGTAAAGGCTCGATAATGTTCGATTTTTGCACAAGATAATGCGAGCGTTTAGCGGAAGCAAGACGACGTTGCTTGTAGCGAAGGCGCTCGATAGTCTCAGCGAGTGTCAAGACAGGTTTAGGCAGAACGGCATGGAGAAGTTCAACAACCTGTGGCAAAGTGAGAGCGGGGGCATCATATTTGAGGAAAAACTGAGAACGAGCCAAGAAACCAAAGGCCAAAATGACTAAGGTCATATGATGATGCCAACCGAGCCAACTGCGAGTTTCATATTCGTTGAGTCCGAGAAACTGCTTGGCTTGTTCAAAAATGGTTTCAATGGGCCAACGCAAAGCAGAAACAGTGGCGAAGTCATCCAAGGAAGTCTCAAGGGAGAAAGTATTGCAGAGAGCAATCGGGATTGCGGCGGACGATGAGCCAGAGAGCAGAACCGGGGAGCCCATTGCGGACAGAGACAATGCGGCGACAAGCAATGGAAGCAACGATGAAGCCCTTGGAGCCCTCTTTGAGAACATGCTGTTGCCACTCATGCTCCTGGAAGGTGTCAGCGAGTTGAGCAACGGTGAGAGGCGTAGGTTCACCAGGCCGGACGCGGAGCTTGAAGCTTGCGCCCGCGTCCAGATGATGCGGGCAGATAGGTCTGGGGGCTGGAGGTCCAGACACGAGTCTCTTTGGGCACTTCAGCAAAGTAGCTGTAAGCGGTTTGGCCATCAATGCAGTCAAGCAGATGAGTATCTTTGCCAAAGGCTTCATCCATAGTGATCCAGCGGATGGGCAACGCACCCAGGGCGTGCGTCTGCTCAATCATGGACCAAGCCAATTCATTTTTTGTTTGGAAGGTCAGGTCAGTGGGAAGACCGGTTTTGTACCGCTTCTCTGCATACTCATCACTAAACCATTCTTGGGGGATATACAACCGACAGTTCAGTAAGGTATAGCCATGAGAGCTATTATATCCCAGGAAGACTCCGGCTTGACAGTTGGCGATCTTGCCCAGTTCGCCACACCGCTGCCGCTTGACGCCCACTGACTCTTCTCCTTGCTTGGGAATGTCGCTCCCATCCAGGAGTAAGACGCCATTTGCGTCTCCCAACAACTCACCTGTCTGTCGAGTATGTTCCGCCAGCATCGCTTCACCGCTCCAGCGGCTCTGACCCACAAAGCTTTGCAGGGGCGTACACCGATTCTCCTACTGTCGCCAGCGCGATGTTCTCGGCCGATTTGCGTTTGATTTCGGGGTCTAACAAGCCTCGCATGTAGTGGTACGCATGCTCTCTCTGAGCCACATGGCTGAAGTATGGACTATATATGGCATGATACTCCTGGAGTTGGTCGGCCAGTGCCGCCAGTTGCTCTTCTGTCAGTTCCAGCAGCGGCGGGCTTTCCAGTTGGCTGTAGTCATATTGATTGACTGCTTGAGCAAGTTTCATCTTGATTTCCTTTCATCGAAGACTGCTTCATTTTATTGGCTCTTCAGTCTATCTCATTTTTCCTTTGCATTCTGTTTGCGTTTTGTTAGCAATATGCCCAGAAATATAACGAATTTCCTTTGTGTTTCACAATATATTGCTGCACAGTAGTACTAGGCACAGCCTTTGATTCTGATATTCTGGATGATGTGATTGCAGATGCGGTCAATGCTGGGATTGTTGTTGTGGCAGCCTCAGGCAATCTCGCGTCGAATCAGCCGCTCTTCCCGGCTGCAGAAGATGGTGTACTCGCTGTTGGAGCAGTCGACCAATACAAACAGATAACCGCATTCTCGAACTTTGGCGACTGGATTAGCGTGGCTGCACCAGGCGAAGGAATCTACAGTGCCTTTCCAATCGATGGTTATGCAAGCTGGAGCGGAACGTCGATGGCGACGCCCTTTGTCGCAGCACAAGCTGCGCTCATCCGGGCGGCTTCGCCAGGGTTAACCGGTGCAGAGATTGTCAACCGCATTCTCACAACTGCTGAACCTCTGCAAGCAGAGTTAGGAGCAGGGTTAATCGATCTATTCGCCAGCCTCCCAACGGCTTCGGATCCGCCAAGTTCTAGTGGGTGTCATTGTGAGGGCGTCGTGGTTTCTGCCGGCACTCAACTCAATTGTAGTAGTACGCTAAACTTAGACGGGATCACTGTAGACAGTATCGTTGTTGCTGAAGGTCAATCGGCACGATTGAATGGCACCACTGTCACAAGCAATGTACAAATCCTCAGTCAAGCAAGCCTTACCGCGACCGGCGTGCGTGTAGACGGCAATATTCAGGCGGATGGTGCGAGCGCTGTGATTGTAAGACAAAACTCTGACATTGGTGGAGACATTCAGATCAAGCTGGGAGGGGACGCGACAATCACCGATACACGCATCGACGGCAACCTGCAGCTTGAGGAAAACAATGGTCCAATTCAAGCGAGCCGCAATGAGATCGGTGGCGATTTGCAGGCATTCAAGAATAGTGGTGGTCTAATCATCGAATTGAACAACGTCAACGGCAGTCTTCAGTGCAAAGATAACAGCCCTGCGCCCACAGTTAGTGGCAATCAGGCTGCGAGCATGGAGGATCAGTGTGCAGCAGATATGACAATTACGGCCAGTGCTCTCGTCAGTCAACCGAACAAACTCCTGTTCTTGCCGCTGTTCCAGCGATAGAATCATCACCATTGATCAAAGAAGGCGACAGTATAGCATCGCCTTTTTTGATTGGCCTGGATACAAGCATCGGAATCTATCTATTAAATTGATGTATTTTTTAATTTAAAACCTGCATATACAATCAAGACGATGATCTATGTGACGACGACGATGGTGATGGAGAAGAGGATGAGTGTGAAGAGCGAGAGATAGATGTCGATACGGACACTGACGATCGACTCAGCACAGATAACAATGATGTTGAGATCCGCTTTCCGGCCAATTCTGTTTCGCGAAAGACCCGCTTCCGTTGGACTGAAACCGAACTGGATGATGAGGCACTTGCGATTGCCCCAGGCTTGTTTGGTCGGCTGACGTTTGTGCTTAAAGCCTTAAACGGCGACGCAATCGACGACGACTTCAAGTTTGATGAGCCAATTCAGATCACGATTCGCTATGCGGACGAGGATATTGCACAGATTGACGAAGAGTTATTGATGCTTTATTTCCGTGACGTACGCCAAAACGCCTGGCGACCAGTAACGGAAACGTGTGATGACGATGAGGACCATCTCGTTCTGCGCGACAAAGAGAAGAATCAACTTACCGTGGCGGTTTGTCACCTAACGCAGTTTGGCCTCTTTGGGCAATCGAACAGAATTTTGTTCTTGCCGCTAATTCAGCGTTAAAAAATCATTTTCCAATTTGATATATTTATTTGCCAAAAGGCTTCATATGACTCAAGAGAAAGTAGATCCGATTGAGGGAACATACTTATGCATAAACTGATCGATTTGATTGTCGTAGATGATCATGCCATTGTTCGTGATGGTCTCATTGCTTTATTGGAAGATGAGTCCGGCTTGAATGTGATTGGCCAAGCTGACAATGGACACGACGCCATTCGCATGGTGGCGCAGCATCACCCTGATATTGTCCTAATGGACATCACTTTGGGCGACATGAATGGATTAGATGCAACCCGACGATGCAAAGCTGAACGGCCTGACGTGAAAATTATCGTTTTGACAATGCATACAGACGAGGCATTTTTTTCAGCTACGGCAAAAGTCGGGTACAAAAAATGACCATAAGGGGTGAAATCCTAGAGCAGCCCTCTGTTTGCATGAAAAATTTGTACCCGACTTTTGCTGCTACTGTTTTTTTCGAAGCTCTGCGAGCAGGTGCCTCTGGCTATCTGCTCAAGGAAGCACCGGGCGAAGAGTTAGTCAAGGCAATTCATTCTGTATACAGAGGGGGTGTTTATGTATCAGCATCAATCTCGGGTAGCCATGCGCGGAATTATTTGAAACACAAATCTCCTCCTCGCTACAACCGCTTGACCGCGCGCGAACGGGAAATTTTGCTCCTGATTGCCCAGGGCTTCACAAATCGTGAGATTGCCAATCATTTAACGGTCAGTCTCAATACTATCAAAACACATCGTCTACATATTTACGACAAACTAGATCGACACGATCGCGCGGGACTTGTGAACTATGCGCTTGAACACAGCCTTCTTTCCCCATAAGCAAGAAATCATTGCCATTTGAAAGGGAGCCGATTCATCGTTTCATTGCCCGTTCGATTAATCAATCAAAAAGGGAGTGGTGATATTTCACTGCAGAAAGATGTTGGAGTCAGAGTCCAAAAGAAGTTATGTGACAGCAAACAACAGAATAATGATCACAAGATCTACCGCTGGATTGATTGTATTGGTGGCGAACTAGTGCTTCGTCCGTCCTAAAAATTCGGTCTGGGCAACGAGAATGATCCGAACTATAGTTTAGACGACGCACTAGGCTATAAGGCAATTCCTCGATCATCGACCCGATCCCTATTCATTTTATCATTCCGATACGCTCTCATGATGCCGAGATGTTGGATTCTTTGCCGTTTGATAGGAAACGACCATCAATCTTGCCCTCGCGCTCGGGATCGGAAAAGGCACGAATGTGATCCAATTCAAGCGTTGACAGTATCAGTAGATCCAAATTTGGCGTTTTTGGCGATTTTCAGTCGAGATTGCAGGGATTTTGGAGTCATTTATTCAGATTTCGGTTACAGAAAACAACCTATTTCATATCTGAAAATCGCCAAAATCTAACGCAAAAACTAGATATCGACCGGCAAATTTGTATTTATGTCAACTGTTTAGCCAGAATTCTCTCTCAAAACCTGAAATTTGGATCTACTGAGTTTGGCAAGTTTGTTGAGTTGCTCGCTTGTTCTGGCGATTAGGGACTCTAGATGTTCTATTTTCTGTTGATTTAAAACGTCATGTTTCTTTGCTTCGAAGGTCAAGAGATAGACAGATTGCAGGAAATTATTCAAGAGATGGAGAACCGACCGCATGGTTTCATTAAAGAGAGCCCGGTTGCGCTGTTCTATTTCAAATTGATACATTTTTGTCACTAGATCAGCCCCATACCCCACACAAACAATTAACACTGAAACCAACATCTCATCTACCTCCCATCGCTCGAAGCGCTCAAAAAGATCCAATTCCAATTGTACCCCCACGATGTATAAAACGGCGGCAAATATGAGCATAACTAATGTAAAACGATACTGCTTCATTTGAATTTCCTTGCTCATTCATGATTCAAATTATATTAAGTTCTGAATCGAACGATCAGCAAACTACATCGCTTGAGCTTGTTCATTGATCCCCATTTTTCCGCAGCAGTTTGCTGATCGCTACTATAGATATACGTCCGGAGACAAAAAAAATGCATGAATATTTTGAAATTTGTGTATCGTTAGATTCCTTCGGCTTCGCTCAGGACAAGCCTTCGTTTCACTCGAGAATGACACGATTGCAGTCTGCTGATTGTCCCCATCCTAACTCATTCAGTTCCTCAAATAGCATCTCAGATTGTCGCCACCATTCCGTTTCCAATACTTGATTTCCTTCTATTTGCGCGACAACATCTTGCTCTGTTGGCTCCCCATGTTGAGGAATGTGAACTTGATTAACATCCTTCATCAAGGGTGAATTTGTCATCAATGGATATCTCTGTACAAGTGCGTGAAGCTCCAATCCTCTAGATCGAGATTCTTGTCTATTTTCGCTAGCAAACACCAGCGAAATCGTGGCGATCAGATTGAGCGCTGGCAGATGGCTTCGCATCTTAATGCTATGCTCCAACCCACGATAAAGCTGCTCCTTTGCTTCTTGGTGGAGTCCTGCGCCGTATAACGCTCGGCCATATGGTGCGCGCGAAAGTGTGATCCAACCGGCCGAGGAAACGTCCGCCGCTTGCGCAAAAGCATCGATACTCTCTCTTAAAAAGTGTAGCGCCTCATGATATTGAGATTTGGCCAACGCGACCCATCCTAGGACTCGTAGAGCGGTCGCACGTCCCAATATACGGTCAGGTTGATTCGTTTCGAGCAAAATTTGCTGAGCATTTTGCCTAGCCTTCTCGTAATGACCGGCATAGGCATCCGCTTCAGCGGCAGACGCTCTGGCCCAATAGGCCCATCGCGTAGCACCCATTTCCTCATAAGCCGCTATACCTTGTTGCAAAAAGTGGCATCCTTTTGTGAAGTTCCCAGACAGCCAATAGGCCGCACCCAAATTTGTAATGACCCCACCCTGTTGATTCCACTGACCAACCTCCTGACTAATGGCTGCACTTGCTCCGAGACACTCTATGGCATCATGATACCGTCCTAAACTGAGCGCCAGATACCCTTTTTCGGTCAATGCCTCTCGAATTCCCCATGAATTTTTTTGTTGCTGGAAAAGCCTGAGTGCTTGATCGTACATACGCCACGCTTCGTCAATGGCGCCAGCATAGCGACTCACGGCGGCAAGGGAAACCTGCGTCTCGGCAAGGCCGATCGGATTGTTCTGTTTCTGGTATAAGGTCAAGCTTTTCTGCATCAGTTTACGCGCTAGCTCGTTGTCTTTGGCGGTTACCAGCCTGCCAAACGTTTCACAGACCATCGCTTCGCCCAGCTCATCACCTGCTGCTTGAGACAGTGATATGCTTGCTTTCAGGTGGTGCGTCGCCTGTTCTGTAAGCCCCAAGAGGTATTGGGCGTGTCCCAACACGAAGAGGCTGAAAGCATGGACACGTTGTATATCCCGATTGGTCAGATTCACGCCCTGTATCACGTCCAGGCTTCGTTGTGCAATATAGAGGGCCTCTTCCGCGCCGCTTGAAGAGAGGCCAAATCGACTTTGCCAGGCGAGAAGATTTGCGATGATTGGTTTGGCCCATTCGGTGGTTGACTCTACATCTTCTGATTCACTATCCGCGTGCAGCACTGCCTGTGATTCCTTTACGGCTCTGCGAAAGGTCACTTCTCCTTCATAGTAACGTGCTTGATACAGATAAAACAGCCCCAGGCAATCTGCTGCCGCTCGGAGTTGGAGTACTCTCTTTTCATTTACAGGCTGGTGCCACAAGTATTGCCAAGCCGGGATAGCATTTTCAATTTCTTCTTGAATGAGCATGAGAGCTCTCTGTTGCTCTATACCTTTGAGCAGTTCACCTTGGTCGACCAATAAATGGAGATAGTAGTGACCGTAACGTGCCAAAGTCGCTTCATGCTCGGCGGCAAGCAGTTGTTCAGAGGCAAATTGTCGCAATAATTCGTGAAGCTGATGTCGTCCAGGGGTTGTCATCCGTATCAGCGATTTCTCTACCAATGCTGCCAATGATAATACAGAGGCATCTGCAACAGCGGTTGCGGCTTTTCTATCAAAGTCTCCATGGAAAACCGACAAACAACTCAACACAGCTTTCTCCTCGTCGGTCAGTAGCTGCCACGACTGTTCTAAGACAACGCGCATACTCCGGTGGCGTTCCGGCACATTCTGATGCCGTGTTGTTAAAATATCAACCCCTTTTTCAAGCTCATCCGCAATCTGTTTACATGAGAGAGCTCTCAGCCACGACGCAGCTAACTCGAGACCTAGCGGCATCCCTTCGACCAGGTGGCAAATCCGTGTAACAGAAGTTTGTTCTTTGCTCAGCTGAAAATCAGATTGCATTCTTGCCGCATTTTGGCAGAACAACTGCACAGAGTCATACGTTTCGAAAAGTTTGTCTGCTTCTATATTTTGCTCTGTATGAGCATCTATAGCGGGGGTACCGGATGGAGAATACTGACCTTGTACACTTTGCCCGTTCATGCTTTTGGGCGGCATTGACATGCCAACAATTGGAAAGAACCATTCCTCCAACAGCTTAAGCGCGACTCGAGAGGTCACCAAGAGCTTCACCGAGTGGCTCTGCATGAGGATTTCGGCCACCAGAGCGGCTCCATCTAATAAATGTTCAAAGTTATCCAACACGAGCAGCATCTGCTTGTCATGCAGATAATCAAACAGCTGCTGCTGGGGTGATCGATTCTGGTGGAACTGAAAACCGATCGCCTGCGCAATGGCCGGCACGATATCATCAGCAGCGATCAATGGTTGGAGTGGTACGAAATAGACACCATCGGCAAACAGCTCCATTTTTTCTTGATCATCTGCAATCAGCCTTGCTGCTTCAATCGCTAACCGCGTCTTCCCTATCCCACCCGTTCCAATTAAGGTTAACAGACGACAGGTCGGATCACCTAGACGATCCACAATATCAATGAGTTCCTGCTGGCGTCCAACAAATGGGGTCAGTGGCGATGGCAAGTTCCGTTTTGGTTGAAAGTCATTTGTGGTGACCGGTTGTTCATTGGGCACAGATCGATGATTGCTATCAAATGAACGCTTCAGGAACAAAGAACCATCCGTTGCGGGAAATTTCCTGGTCCGAATTGCTTCAAACAAGCTGTTTATTTCATCGTTCGGTGGTACAGCGAACTCCTCATCGAGCACACGCACACATTCTTCATACTGACGGAGTGCGGCCGCTTGCTGCCCTGCCAATGCATAGAGTTCCATCAAACGCCCGTGCGCAGCTTCATGTAGCGGGTCCAGCGCCAACCAGCGCCGAGCATGGGGTAGCGCCTCATCGTAGGCTTCTCGGTCAGCGTACATATCGACCAGCTGGATTAGCACTTGTGCCACAACTTGATGCAACTCCTCTCGCTGAAAGAATTGCCACTCATCAAAATCAGGGCAGTCGGGCAATGTAAAGCCAGCCATAAAATCACCGCCATATAGTGCAGCGGCGGCAACGAGTGTTTGTTCTGTCTCTAACGATAGATCACGATCGGTTTGCATGGCCAAGGAGACAGTCGCCGCGCAATTGCGAAACTCTTCGACGTCGATCCAGAGATCGAGATCTGGATTCAGACCAATCGCTTCCGGTGTAACAGCTAAAAGATCAAACGGTATGCGTTGGTTGATGTCGTAAAGAAAGCGACGTAGGCTGGCGCGGGCATTTTTCTGACTACTTTCGGGCCAGAAGAGCGTTGCCAGCTGATCGCGACTGTGCGGTTGACGGGTGAGGGCTAGATATGCAAACAGAGCCAGTGCTTTGCGTAGCGAAACTTGGACGGGTTGTCCATTTACTTCCAGTCGCGGCGTACCAAATAAATAAAGCTTGATTTGAGACACAAATTTCTTCCTACTATAGATGTTCAGATAATGCTTTTCCATACGCAACAGTAGCTTGTCAGCATTTCAGCCGGTCAGCCAGAGAGCTGACGAGCTGAAATGCCATCAACGACAAGAAAATCTTTTTCTGAAAGGCTATATTACTCAATTTCGGGTGAGATTTTACGCACTGAGGCAAAAACGACACAGATAGATCAAAATCTTTCTCGATGCAGTGCTGCCTGTCTGACTTCGTAGACAGCATCCTGTCCGTTTAGACTGGTCTACGAAGGTAGACGTCCAGGCTTCAGTCACGTGATGGGATTGATTCCTCATTCTTGTGCGCCTTTCATCACAGTGCAATTTTCAATAGTCAGTAGACCGCAATCGTTAGATTCTTCGCTCCGCTTGAGAATGACACGACTGCAGTCTCAGTAGATCCAAATTTCAGGTTTTGAGAGAGAATTCTGGCTAAACAGTTGACATAAATACAAATTTGCCGGTCGATATCTAGTTTTTGCGTTAGATTTGGGCGATTTTCAGATATGAAATAGGTTGTTTTCTGTAACCGAAATCTGAATAAATGACTCCAAAATCCCTGCAATCTCGACTGAAAATAGCCAAAAACGCCAAATTTGATCTACTGAGTCTGCCCAAAAAAAAGGGCAGCAAGAGAAGAGAGAGAGGGTTAAAGGCCGCGTTGAAAGAAGCGGGTCCAAGTTGACCCGCCAGAGTGGGTGGCGTCGCCTGTGCCCAACGCAAATCAGTTGTAGTGAGCACCGTACTTAGGCGGTCGGTGCCAAGAAAACCCAGCCGAGGGACCTGAGGGTTTTGAGTGCGCCGGTTTGCATGCTCCTTGCGTCGTTTGAGAAAGAAGTCGCCGCCGAGTTCTTCAAAGACGGCATCGGGCTTGTCGATGATGATAGACGATGGTCAAGATGGAATGATACGGAGAGGAATGCGGCGAGATAGGTGTCCTTGTGCGAGAGGCGGCCTGCCGCTTCAACGAGGGCGGTGACAACCATTTCTGGCCTTCGTCGGCGACCACTTTGCGTTTGCCCGCCGATTCGTTGTTGCCAGGACAGACACAAGCCCAGGAGGCCAGTTTCTTAGCTGAGGGCCAGCTTTCGACCGAGGGACCGATCTCCGCCAGAATTATCTCGGCGACGACTCGCCCCACACCGGGAATGGCATCTAGGCGTGCGATGAGGTCAGCATGGAGCCATGAGGACCCCAATCTGTTGATTGAGGGCATCAATGCGTACATTCAGGTGATCGAGATGATGGAACTTTGCAGCATAAAACGATGATGAGGACGGACCAGTCCCGTCAACGCATCAACCAACTGGGGAATCTTGGCCCGCAGCCGCTTTTGTGCCAAGTCAGCCATGGCTTCTGGGTCCATCTCATCTGCAATCAGGGCCTCGATCATCTGGCGTGCCGATACACCTTGGATGCTCGTGACCACCGATCCCAACTTGACGTTGGCATCTTCCAACACCTTATGCAGGCGATTGACTGCCGCACTCTTTCTTGCAAGAGACGCGTCCGATAGCGTCAGGTCTCGCAAGTCCCTTTGCTCCACATCTGGAATGAAACTGCGCTCCAGCAGTCCATAACTCATCAGTTTCGTGATCCAGGCCGCATCGCTCTCATCCGTCTTGCGACCAGGCACCTGTGCCAGATGGGGCATTCACAATCCAGACCTCAAAATGCTCATGCAACACATTGTAGATCGGTTTCCAATACACTCCCGTACTCTCCATCGCCACATGCGTGATCCCATACGACGACAGCCACGACCTCAACCCCTCCAACTCGACCGTCGTTGTCCCAAATCGCTTGCGCACCTGCTCCATCCTCCTGATTCATCACACACGCCACTACCATCCGCTTGAACATCCAG